>JBPCJT010000172.1:0-4963 GCA_051005015.1 Gemmatimonadaceae bacterium
ATCTCCTTGATGCGGCCCTGAATCTTGTTGTCTTCGCCGCCGCCGTCGATGAGGGTCGTGTTGTCCTTGTCGATCACAATCCGCTTAGCCTTGCCGAGATCGTTGATGACGGCGTTCTCGAGCTTGAAGCCGACTTCCTCGGAGATGACCTGTCCATTCGTCAGGACCGCGATGTCCTGCAACATTGCCTTGCGGCGATCGCCGAATCCGGGCGCCTTGACGGCACAGATGCGCAGAGTACCGCGCAGCTTGTTCACAACCAGGGTCGCCAGCGCTTCGCCCTCGATATCTTCGGCGATAATCAGCATCGGCTTACCGAGCTGAGCAACCTTCTCGAGAATCGGAAGCAGGTCCTTCATGGACGATACCTTCTTGTCGTGGATGAGGATGAGAGCGTCCTCGAGCACGGCTTCCATCTTCTCGGGGTCGGTTACGAAATAGGGAGACAGGTAGCCGCGATCGAACTGCATGCCGTCCACCGTCTCCAGCGTCGTCTCCAGGCCCTTCGCCTCTTCAACCGTGATCACGCCGTCCTTGCCTACCTTCTCCATCGCCTCGGAGATGAGATCGCCGATCTCATGGTCGTTGTTCGCGGAGATGGCGCCAACCTGCGCGATCTCCTTCTTGCCAGCGGTAGGGACGCTGATTCTCTTGAGATCTTCAACCACGGCCGCGACCGCCTTGTCGATGCCGCGCTTGAGCGCCATCGGGTTTACGCCGGCAGTGACGTTCTTGAGTCCCTCGCGGAAGATTGCCTGCGCGAGTACGGTGGCAGTTGTGGTACCGTCGCCGGCGACGTCGGACGTCTTGGTTGCGACTTCCTTTACCATCTGCGCACCCATGTTCTCAAGCGGATCAGCGAGCTCGATCTCCTTCGCGACCGTCACGCCGTCCTTGGTGATGGTGGGAGCGCCGAACTTCTTGTCGATGACGACATTTCGGCCCTTGGGGCCGAGCGTCACCTTAACGGCGTCCGCGAGCTTGTCCACGCCGCGCTTTAGCGCCGCGCGAGCGTCAACATTGAAATGCAGTTCCTTGGCAGCCACATGATCTTTCCTGTCAGTGAGTAACAGGGATCCGGCGACTTGCCCGCAAGAGGCGGTTCGTACCGGAAATCGGAGCTACGATCAGCCCATTACCGCGAGAATGTCCGATTCGCGGAGGATCAGGTACTGCTCGCCGTCGAGGGTAACCTCGGTCCCGCTGTATTTTCCGTAAAGGATCTTGTCACCGACCTTGACGTCCATGGGGACGCGCTTGTCCTTCTCGAACCGTCCCGGACCGGCGGCGATAACCTCGCCCTGCTGGGGCTTTTCTTTCGCCGTGTCGGGAATGTAGAGGTTGCCTCGCATCTGCTCGGATTCCTCCAGCGCCTTTACTACGACGCGGTCGGCAAGCGGGGAAACCTTTACGGCACTCTTGGTGGCCATGAGTTGCGCCTCTCCTGAAAATGGGGTTGAAAGCTGTACTTTATCACTCGCTAGCACTCAGATATGGAGAGTGCTAACAGCCTGAAATCTACACCGCTCATGTTGGCCGGTCAAGGGCTCGCTGCCAATTCGGTCATTGGGCTGTATCTCCACTTCTACTAACATCTTACGCTGTCGATCTCATGTTCTTTTTGAGGCTACTTCTGGCACAGTTACCAGGAGTGCTCCGATAACCATGCTGACGGTCTGATGCACTTCGCACTTCGCATCGCGTGTCCTTTAACCGCCCGCCTTATCCGTTAGAATTTCGTGCGCCAGGCGGATGCCTTGCAGCGTGAGATGCTCATCCACTCTATCGATTTCGCTACACAGGGGCGCGATGAGCGGAGCCAGGCCTCCGGTCGCTATGACCGTCGGCGCCGACGCCGTCGGCCACTCCTTCTTTATGCGCCGCACAAGCCCATCTATGCTTTCCGCGGCTCCAAATACAACGCCGGCGCGAATGCATTCTTCGGTACGCTTGCCGATGACACGGGCAGGAGGCACCAGTTCAATGGCCGGAAGTTTTGAGGTTCCACGGAAGAGCGTATCCGCCAGGGACCTGAGGCCTGGCGCGATGACGCCTCCCAGGAAAACGCCATCCGCGGTGATGCAATCGTAGGTGGTTGCAGTACCGAGGTCCACCACGATGGTGTCGATACCGTAAAGCTTGCTGGCGGCAAGAGTGTTCGCGATTCGATCTGCGCCCACTGTCAGCGGCTCCTCCACTTCCAATGTGATCGGCAGCTGCGACAGGCCATCAACCACAACTGCCACCGCATTCAGCCATTGCGCGCACGCTTCGGCGAGTGGTCCGGTCACAGGTGGTACCACCGATGCTATCGCCGCACCGTTCACTCTGCCCGTGTGAACCCTGGCCGCCTGCATCAGCGCGTGGAGGAGCAGCCCCCACTCGTCCGGAGTTCGATTGGAATTCGTCGTGATGCGCCAGTGCGACTTCAACTCGGCGCCCTCGAAAAGTCCGATCGTGGTTTCCGTGTTCCCCACATCAAGCGCGATGATCACGCGTCTTCCTCCAGCAGGAGAGAGCCGGTGCGCACGTGTATGACGCCGGCAGCGGAATCAATAATGAGGGCACCATCGGCCGAAATTCCACAAACGCGGCCACGGGCGGGTTGGCTGCACTGCCGCCCGCGTGCCATGTCGCGCGCCGCAAGGTCGCGACCCTCCTCGTAACCCAGCGGGCCCGAGGCCGCGGCGGCCGCACGCATGGCGGGAACGATGACTCGAAGGGCGTCGATACGCGCTGTTCCACTCCGAAGGCCCCGTGCACCCGGAACGCCGGCCGGAGGATGAACGTTGATACCCAGGCCGATCGCCGTCCAGTCGAGCCGCTCACCCCGCCACCGTGATTCTACAAGAATGCCCGCAACCTTTCCGCCGTCGACGTATAGGTCGTTCGGCCACTTGAGCAGGACGGTCGCTCCGGCGTATACGTCAATCGCCTGCGCTACACGAAGGCCTACTCTGAGCGAGAGCAGTCCAGCGCTGTTCCCATCGGAACGTTCGAGAAGTGTGAGCCAGATTCCCGAACCGGCTTCGGAATTCCACCTGCGCCCACCGCGCCCCCTGCCTTTCGTCTGTGAGTCGGCAAGCACGAGCGTTCCAGCGGGAGCTCCCGACTGAGCCAGCTCGTGCGTCAGGTCAAGCGTTGACCCAACAGTATCGCGAAGCTCGATACGCGGAACACCCAGCATAGTACGCAGCTCTCCGGCGGAATGGCCATCGTACAGAAAATCTCTAGACACGATGGGCTACCAGCCAGAGGACGAAAGCGCCGAGAGCGAGCCGGTACCAGGCAAAAACTCCGAAGCTATGCCGGCTGACGTATTTGAGCAGTACGCTGATAGCCAGCCACCCGCTTACGGCCGAAGTCACAATGCCCACGAGCAAAGGTGCGCCCAAACCAGATTCCCGGATGGCCTCCGGAACCTTCACTGCCGCAGCTGCCGCTGTGATTGGCATGCTCATTAAAAAGCTGAAAACCGCGGCGCTCTCACGACTGAATCCCAGCGCACGACCAGCTGTGATAGTGGAGCCGGACCGTGACACCCCGGGAATTAGCGCCACTACCTGCGCCAAACCGAAAACCAGCGCGTCCTGCCACCGCATCCTCTCCATCGGGCGCGTGTGCGGTGCCAGTCTGTCGACAGCCCACAGAATGACGCCCATGATAATCAGAGCGCCACCCGTCAACGCCGGAGCTCGAAAGATCGTCTCGGCGTACTCGTTGAGAAGCAGTCCGCCTATTCCCCCGGGAATTGTGGCTATTACCAGGAACATGGCGCGCCGCTGAGCTTCGGTTTGCACCTTCCTCGCGCGAATAATCTCGAAACCGCCGCGCGCAAGCCGCGTCCATTCCTCCTGAAAGAACCACAGCACGGCGGCTAGCGTACCGACATGCAACGACACGTCGAACGCGAGTCCAGGAGCTGGCCAACCGAAGAGCCAGGGTGCCAGCGACAGATGAGCTGAACTGCTGATCGGGAGAAATTCGGCCAGTCCCTGCAGGACTCCCAGCACGAACGCTTGAAAAATCGTCAATTGGACGACCGGAAAACGCAGCTCATTGCCGTCAAGCCCGTGCGACGACGAAAGCCAGCATTGCGCACAGCATGGCGGCTTTTAGAAGACGCGGACTACCCTTGCGTCCGAGCAGCGCGTGACGAACCGCGAAGGCGCAAAAGAGGAAAGCCGGTGCGAGCGATACCGCAAAGAGCGGCAAGCTCAAGCCGAGAGGAGCAATAGTCGCCCCGAAAATCAGCACGGCCAGAACCAGTATGGCACGCGCTCCTCGCGCACCGATGCGCATCGGCAGGGTTCGCCGGATTCCCGCATCACCGTCTGCATCGTCGAGGTCTTTCGCAATCTCACGCGCGAGATGAAGGGGTGAGGCTATGGCTACCAGCACCAGCCCCGCGCGCGGCGTTCCGGCAGCCCACGCACCATACAGAAATGGCAGCGAGGCTACCAGCGCGACGGTCAGATTACCCGGCAATCCCAGGCGTTTGATATGTGGGCTATAGAAACGCATTGGTACCAGGAGTACCAGCGTGAGTGCAGCGAGGTATGGTTGCGCGAGCGCTGAAAACAGAACGGCTGACACGGCCGCGGCCCACGCAACCCTGAGGGCCGCGGATCTGCTCAGCTGCCCGGAGGGAAGCGGGCGTTCGGGATGCGCAATGCGATCGATTTCAATATCGGCGGCATCGTTCCATGAGTTGGCGGCAACTGTTAGCGCCATAGCCGCAAGTGCCGCCGCCAACACATCTCCGGACATGCTGCCACGCGGCCACCAGGCCCCAAGGAGTACGCCGGCCGCCGCTATGAGCGCATTTGGCAGCCGAACGAGTGCAATGATCGCCCTAACCAAGCGCACGCTGGTAGTACGCCTCGTAAAGTGCCACAATGTCGTCCTGCGCGAATCGGGCGCGCGCGTCCGCAGCCGCGGCGTCACTCATCCACCTCCAGCG
>JBPCJT010000173.1:0-9102 GCA_051005015.1 Gemmatimonadaceae bacterium
GTCCCCCACCGCACGCGAGCCATGCGCGGAATTCGTGATACTGAGTGCTACGGCTCGCGCCGATATGGTAACCGCCGCTGACGCAATGTCCCGCGCCGGCAGGTCGGGGCCAAGAAAAATGGCGCGCCATCCCTCCTCGGCAGCGACGGCTGCAACGACCATCGCGCCGAGCTCGTGGAGTTCACCGCGTGGCGTTGTAATCACTATGCCCGGCGCGGCTGCGTCGATCTCATGCGCCGACATTTTCCACGACAGCAAGCGCCGCAGAGTTGCCGACGCGAGATGCTCATGCGCCGGACCAAGTTTGCCGGAGTGCCAACCTTCACCGACGTCACTCATGAGGGACGTCACGACGCCGTACAGGATGCCACTACTTTGCGTAACCGCAATGTGCCTCAGCGTGCGTTCCAGTACAGGGGCATTAAGGTGGGCCACCGCGTCCATCGCTCGATCGACTGCCGCGGGCGCGGAATCAGCGTCGTGGGTCGCGGCAAATGCCTCAACGCCAGAGTGCTCCCGCTTACCCAGAAGCCGCCGTAGGCCAGCGGCATCGAGCCGAGCGATATCGCCAATTCTGTATCCATCCGTTGTGGCTTCATGCAGGAGCGTCAGGCGCTCCAGATCGGCCTCAGTGTAAAACCGCTGTCCCCCAGCGGACCTGCCCGGCCTCACAGCACCATAACGACGTTCCCAGGCACGTAGCATGTCGGCCGAAAGTCCGGTCCGGCGTATCGCGTTCCGGACAGTGTAACGGGACGATGCGAAATCTGGTTCCTCTACGATGTATGGCACATGTCGTCCATATATTGGCAAGCTACTTGCTAGACACCTGGTGGACAAGGAGAACCACAAGGAATGAAAATACTAGTGACGGGTGGTACGGGTGTAGTGGGGCAATCCACAGTGACCGCGCTTGTCGAAGACGGTCATGAAGTTCGGCTTTTCTCCCGCAGCGCAGCCGAGGATGCGTCGGCGTGGCCGAGCGGCGTGCATGCGCACCCCGGCAGCGTAATCGAACCCGGCGAGGTACTGGGAAGTGCCGACCAATGCGAAGCTGTTTTGCACATAGCGGGAATCGCCAGCGAGTCGCCACCAGATTCGACCTTTGAAAAGGTAAATGTAGAGGGGACGCGCAACATGATTGCTGAAGCCGAGCGCGCGGAGGTCGGACTGTTTCTGTACGTCTCCTCACTGGGGGCGGAGCGTGGTTCGTCGCCATATCACAAATCAAAGCTTAAAGCGGAAGACTTCGTTCGCGGCTTTCGGAAGCAATGGATCATTTTGCGACCCGGAAATGTGTACGGCCCGGGCGACGAGGTCATCTCGAAGCTTTTGACGATGGTCCGATCGCTTCCCGCGCTCCCTGTACTGAATGACGGCGAGCAGGCGTTCCAGCCGATATGGGCGAGCGATCTGGGGAAGGCGCTCGCCATGGCAGTTGAGCGCGGGGATCTCGCTGGGCGCGTGCTGGAGCTGGCTGGCAACGAGCGAACGTGCACGAATGATGTTCTCGATCGGTTTCAGATCACGGGTCGCGCGCCAGCGCGGGTTCCTGTGCCGAGTATCCTCGCCAACCTGGGAAGCAGGCTCGCAGCGACAGTTGGAATCGAGCTGCCCGTCAGCGAAAATCAGATCACCATGCTCGATGAAGGCAACGTGATCGCCACGGCGGCAGACAATGCGCTCATCACGGTCTTCGGCATCGAGCCTATCCCTCTCGAGGCCGGTCTGCGCCTTCTTGCCGATGCACTTCCAGAGCAGCTCCCTTCCGAGGGAGTTGGTTCATTCGAGCGGAAGCGCTACTGGGCGGATATCCGCGCGGAACAGCATACCGCGGAATCGCTCTTCAACGTGTTCCTGGACAATATGAACGTGCTCACGCCCGAGCATCTCGAGCTGAGCGCGGAGCCGGGAAGAGACACGCTGCCTCTTTGCGATGGGTCGGTGCTGACAATGCGCTTGCCGGTGCGTGGTCACATACAGGTGCGTGTCCAGGAGCTGACGAAACGATCCCTGACCCTGGCCACGCTCAAGGGGCATCCACTCGCTGGCATCATTCGCTTTCTCACTGAACAGCATGCTGGATCGTTGCGCTTTGAGGTTCGCATCTATGGCAAGGCGGCAAACATGGTGGATTGGATAACAATGCACACTGTGGGCGGGCGTATTCAGAACGCGACGTGGACCGAAACGATCGAAAACGTCATTCTGGCAAGCCGAGGCTTCTCCAAGGAAGGCGTTCAGCAGGAAAAGATCTCACTGGACGAAAGCAGGCAGGAGCAGGTGGAGAACTGGACTCAGAAACTCATCGCCGATCGCATTTGCGATGAACGGAGCGAGACTAGCGCGATCGGTGCCAATGCTGGAGAGTACTTGGCGGTCTAGGCGAACGTTATTGTGATTCCTCGTAGTCTACTTGCAACGGGCGGTAAGTGCAGTGCTCGCCACAGCCGAGCCGGTAGCGGTGCCGGGCAAACCATTGGTACATGCGCTCCGCCAAGCCGCGCGCAAACGGAATGCTGAATATCCATGATACGAGACGTCCCTTCGGAAGTACGCTGAGCAACTGCTCGATCGCGGCAGCGCCCTGCCACGTTCGGCCGTTCCGCGAAATTACCTGAACGGATTCCTGATATGCCTGAGCGGGAATCCACGGAAAGCGCGCGTGTACTCCCGCGGCCTGCGACGGCATGATCTCGAGAAGTCTGTCCGTGTCCCATTTACGGAGAGCTGCTACCAAACGTCCGCAAATCTTGCAGTGGCCGTCGTACACGACGGAGTATTGGCACTCCGGGCACAGCTCGTAATCAGGTTCGGCTGCTCCAGTCATCACAAAACGAACCACCGAAACGGTCACTATTGCACCTCGACCATGATCTTCGGTGGATGCGTCAGTGTCTTGTGCACCGCGCACAGTGCTGCCACGCGCTTCGCGGCACTGATGCGCTCCTCAGGCAATCCCGGCCACTTGAGCGACACGCTGATGTCTCCGACGCGATGCGGGCTCTCGACGAACGTCCACGCCACATCGACAAGAAGTGACTCGGCGTTGATCTCGGCGTGCGTCGCCCATGATTGAAGCACGGAATACGTACAGTAGGCAAGGGAGCTGCCAAGCATATGGAACGGACTGTAAGCTCGCTCGGCTGAGTCGGCCTCGATCGTCAGCGGGCCGGCCTGTGCTTCGAGGCGAATTGCCTCGTCCGAAATGATCGTAATCTTCAACGTGCGCTTCCAGGGAGTTTGTGATGCGGGGTTGCAAGGAGCACGCCCAACCTGCTCTGGTGCGCAACATAACGACCGGGAATGTGCGTGCGTTCGTCACTTTCTCGCACACAATCACTGGTGGAGGTCACCAGGCCAATGCGCATCTGGGACGTTGAACCCGAGCTTCTTTGCCGGCAGCATCTCCTTGGCGAGCATCGCGAACTTCACGGGCTCTGGATTATTCTCGCTCAGGGAAAGCGCGGATACTCGGCTCATCCGGAGACTCGGCGCTGGGTTGGGAAGCTCGCGGCACTATATAGCCGGCACGAGCTTCTGGTGAAAGAAATGGAGCGGCGCGGGTATGCGCATGCCTCTCCTCTTTCCCCCGAGCTCGCCACGGGGTCGAGTGATCAGGAGGTGGTCATCAATACGGTAGCGGAGCAGCTGGCGCTGCTGCGAGGCAAGGCGTGCCCGTGTCTGTTGGAGAGGCAGCGGTAGCCACTTCCGCGCTCCCCTCTCCTTACTCCCCGCCCTCCACAGCCCCTACGGCGCTGTCATCTGCGTCCGCGCTTCCTTGACCATTTCGCGTACATCCGCCAGTAGCGCGGGTGCATCGAAAACTATTCCGTCCTTGATCGTGTACTTCACACCGCCACGCCGTACGAGCTTTCCGTTCTCAATGACCTCGATGCCGGTGCCGTACATGGCCTTGAGGTTGTGGAGCGGATTGCCATCCACGATCGCGATGTCGGCCTCGAAGCCAGGACGGAGCACTCCTGTTTTCGTTAGCCCCAGAGCCTTCGCGCCATTCAGACTTGCGTGCCGAAAGACCTCGAGCGGATGAAAGCCCGCCTCCTGCTGCATTTCCATCTCACGAATGGTAGTGAAGCCGTAGAGCTGGTAGATGAACCCCGCATCGGAGCCGACGGTGATATTGCCGCCACGCGCGGCATATTCGCGCACCCACCGCATCCATATGCGGTAGTTATCCCGCCACCGAATCTCATCCGCGGTTGTCCAGTCGAGGTGGTAGGATCCATGGCGAGTGAGGTCGGGCTCGAAGTTGGCCATCACCTGCGGCAGACCGTAATCCCTGAACCATGGCTGCGTGCGTGCGCGCGAGAGATCGCGGTTTGCTTCGTAGATCGCGAACGTTGGATCCCACGTAACGTCATGCGCGAGCATGGTGTCCAGCACCGCCGAGAGACGGGCTGAATCTGCCTGTCGCCAGATGTCACCGGCCCACCGGAAGCGGTCGAGCTCGTCGTCGTAGCTGTAATCGGCGGGGAAGTTTTGCGGCCCGGTAATCGCTGCGTCGGGGATGCCGTACCAGTGCTCTATCGTGCGCACTCCCAGCCGGGCGGCGTCGAGCGCATCCATTTCCTGAATTTTCATGTCGGTCGCCAGCGGAAGGCCGAGCGTCTTTGCTTCGGCGGCGATCGCTTGCCAGACATCCGGCCGGTTGATGAACACTTTGAGCCCGGCGGCGCCCTTCTGCTTCAGTCGTCTGACGAGCGCGCGCGCTTCGTCGGCCGAGTTTGCTCCGGCGGTGGCGTACGGGATGATAGTCGGCGCCGCTATTCTGTTGTCCGCCGACAGTCGCGCATGTGCGACGATGGTGTCGATGCCCTCGCCGGAGCCGGGCTCGCGGACTGTGGTTATTCCGTGTGCGAGCCAAAGCTTGTACACGTAATCTTTTGGCATGGGTTTATCTGCCCGGCTGAACTGAATATGGCCGTGCATGTCCACAATGCCGGGGACAACGTACATACCGGTTGCATCGATCGTGCGCTCAGGCGCTCGAGTAGCGCCAGTGTCGCCAAGAAACCTGGTTTCCTCCCCCTGATGCGTGGGGGAGATGCGCGTGATCGTCGATCCCTCGATGTGGATGTCCATTGGGCCGCGCGCAGGATTGCCGGTGCCGTCCACCACATGCGCATTACGAATAAGGAGCCGGCCATAACGGACGCCCGTGGAAGGCGCGGGAGCCTGCGCGGAGAGAACGGAAGCGGTCGCGATGCTGATGAGGCCAAGACGATACATGAAGCTGGGGAGTGGGGAGTCGATAGGAACTGTTATTCCGTCCCGTTTTCTTCCTGTGCGGCGCGGAGAAGCATTCGGGCGAACACGAGATGTACGACGATCAGTACGGCTATGACTCCGCCGGCACCTATCCATGCAACCTGCGCATTCGTCCAGTCCATTCCTGATCCCCCGCGCGGGATGGTAAGGATTACGAAGAGGACAAAGAGAGCAGCCAGCCCTAGCGAAACGCCCAGGGCTCCAAATCCGGCCAGCTTGTTGACTGATGGTTTCTTTGGCATTGGGAAGCGTGATAACCGATACGTGAACGTGATACGTGGTGGGTGATACGTGGTGCGTGATACATGGTGCGTGATGCGTGATACGTGATACGTGGTACGTGGTCCCGGAGATTCGCTTCGAACTACCGCCTCCCGCCTCCCGCCTCAAGCCTCCCTAAATAACAATCGTTCCCACGTTGAATAAACTCTCCGTTTTCAATAAGTCGCCCGGTGTCACGAAATCGGAGGCTGTGCGAACGAGTTGCTGGAACGGCGGCGCCTGGGATAGGGAGACGCTTTGCGGACGTGCAGCGGCGGCGGCGCGCTTGCGCTTCGAAGGTGCGGGAGTGACAACTCCCGCCGACTCCGCGGTGGAGTAGGCTACGGCAAAACGGTCGATTGCGGCACGGAGCTCGTCGTCCGACACTACCGTCGCGGCTGCGGAGCGTGCTGGACGCGCGGCGTGGCTGCGTCTTCGTGGCGTTCTTGCGGCGCCAACAGGTGCCGGCACTTGTTTCACCTCCTCGAGATACACTTTGATCAGAGCGTCTACCTCCGCCTGGGTGGGTGCCGCGGGCTCCGCCGCGCGCGCCGGTGCACGCGCTGAAGCGCGCGAGGGACGCGCCTCCTCTCCGCTCCAGACGCGCGCCGTGGGCGTCGATGCCCATGCGAGAAGACTGTCTGGGTGCACGCCACTTCCGCGAGGGGGAGCGGTCGCGGCGGCTGCCGGCGCTGCCATCGCTCCGGCCGGCCCTGCGGCTCGCGAGGGCGATGCCGACGGCCGGTTGATGCTCAATGCGTAGATGTCAGTGAGCTCAGGGCGAGCCTCGTCGTAACAGCGATATACAAACTCCGAGCAGATCATTGGTTGGCGATTCCCGTCGCCTACCGCACCCGCTACCAGCTTGTTGAGCGCGACCGCTGCGGCGTCGAGCACAGTGCGCAGCAGTGCACGGAGGATCGGAGTCATTTTCGGCTTTCGCGTGAGACCGAGAAATGCAAGGAGCAGGATCTGCTCGTAAGCGTAGCGCTGCCCCTGCGACAGGTAATTATCCGCCACGCCCATAACGGGGCTCATGTCGGGCGGAAGGTCCTTGAGTCGCCTCACCTTCACGAATTCGTTGCCGGTAAGGCTGGTGTCCACATCGCGGCTTACCACGCCCTGCTTGATCGATTCGCCGATCTGGCGGTTTGGGAGACAGATGGCCGCGTGGTTGACGTCTGTGCCATCAAATAACCGGATGGCTTTCGCGAGCAGTGACTTGCCGCGATAGAGCATGATATCCCCGGGCTGCAGCTCGTTGCGATTCATGGGAGCCTCATCGAGTTGGGAAGCGGGAAGCGCAATAAGGTGTGCAAATCCTGTTTATCGCGCCAGACGACAAAGCAGCGTAAAGGGAGCGGGAGGCGGGAGGCCGCGATCGGGATCCCACCATGGAAATCGGGACGAGATGTCTCGAGGCGCGCGGGCCACGCGGCGGAGAATGCTGCGTGGCACGGGAAACCCCAGCAAAGGAGATACAGACTATACGGCAAGTGCGTGCTGAGGTCAGTGGCAGCGCATGGTCGGCCTATATCGCCGCAAGTGCCTGTGTCCGTGCAAGGTTTCAGATATCGAATGCGCGGTTATCGATTCCCGAGCGCCGCATCCCGCGCTGTACCACCCGGGCACCAAGCACCAGGCACCGCACTCGTAGTCAGCAAAACTCTAACAATGATATGCTTTCCGTTCCGAGAATCCGGCCATATCTTCGTCGGGATGATTCGCAATCCGCAGTCCGATATCCGCAATCCCAGTCCGAACATGTACCCTACTTTCGCCACTGATCTCGACGCATACCGGAATTCCACCATGCGAATTCTTACCCTGCTATCCACAACCCTGCTCCTCACTTTTGTCGCGTGCAACCCTCGTGTCGGGAATGAGTCCCCCGCGCGCGACGCAGCCGCCGATCAGCCAGGGGCCGTCTGCGATGCAGACGACGGCGGAATCACGCTGGCGCCGGGCTTCTGCGCCGCGGTATTTGCGGACGGCTTGGGCCGCGCGCGCCACATCGCGGCCGCGCCGAATGGAGACCTATTTGTCGCGATAGCCAACCAGCAGGCGCAGCCAGGAGGGATACTCGCACTGCGCGACACGACGGGCGACGGCAAGGCCGATGTCACCGCGCGCTTTGGCGATAACGGAGGTACTGGAATCGCGCTGCATGGCGGCTCGCTCTACTTCGCCACGGACGCTGAAGTACTTCGCTATCCCCTCACCGCTGGGGAGTTGCGGCCCTCAGGTGCGCCTGACACGATAGTCGCGGGGCTGCCGAACGACCGTAATCACCGCGCCAAGGAGACTGCTTTCGGCGCCGATGGGGCGCTGTACGTCAACATCGGCGCGCCCACAAATTCCTGCCAGGTAGCGGATCGCCAGTCGGGATCTCCGGGCCAGGATCCGTGTCCCGACCTCGAGACGCGTGCCGGCATCTGGCGCTTCGATGCGACGCGCAAGGGACAGACGCAAGCGAATGGGACACGCTACGCCACCGGACTACGCAATGTCGTGGCGCTTGCCTTCGACGCATCAGGCCAAACGCTGTACGGCGCTCAGCACGGGCGGGACCAGCTATATCAGAACTGGCCTGGCAGCTATACGGAGCAACAGAGCGCGGAGCAGCCGTCCGAAGAGTTGTTCCGCATCAACCAGGGTAGCGACTTCGGCTGGCCGTACTGCTACCACGATAACGCGCTCGGCATGAAGGTGCTGGCGCCCGAGTATGGAGGCGATGGGCGCACCGAAGGACGCTGCGCCAGCAAAGGTGCACCGATCATGGCCTTCCCGGGCCACTGGGCCCCTAACGGTCTGCTCTTTTATTCCGGCTCCGCATTTCCGGCTCGATATCGCGCAGGCGCTTTCATCGCCTTCCATGGATCGTGGAATCGTGCACCGCTTCCGCAGGCCGGTTACAAAGTCGTGTTCGTTCCATTTGCGGACGGCAACCCAACTGGTGGGTATGAGGTGTTCGCGGATGGCTTCGCAGGCGCCGACTCGATCGCCGCACCCAATCAGGCGCGCTATCGCCCAATGGGATTGGCGCACGCAAGTGACGGGTCGCTGTATATCTCTGATACCGAGAAGGGACGTGTGTGGCGAGTGATGTGGCGTCGATGAAATAGAGCAACCAGGGACCAGAAGTTCTTGGTTCCAGGTTCTGCGGCACAGCTTCCCTTGTCGTCCACGGCGAAGCGATCGTTACCGTGCGCGATAGAACGGTGGCAGGAGTGACGCGTGTCTTGGGCACGGTGGAGGGTGCCGGACACTTGCCTAATTCTTATCGCCGAGCAGAACTTATGGTCATGCCTGCGTCAATCGATTTCTATTCCGCCGACATGGTCCGCGCCCTACCGGACGACGGGAATCGGTACGAGACTGTGTACGGAGAGCTTCTCGTGAGTCCGGCGCCTCGCGGTTGGCACCACGAAGCGCCGGTTATATCAGGAAGTGGGAATTCCGCTGTATTGGCTTGTCGATGGCGACGCGCGCTGCGCCGAAATCTGGCGTCCTTCCGCCAAATTTCCCGAGATTGAGGGCGAAGAGATGCGC
>JBPCJT010000174.1:0-3512 GCA_051005015.1 Gemmatimonadaceae bacterium
CCCGTCTTTTTCGTTTGTCTGGTACACTCTGTATTTCCCGAGGGTGTGCCCCCACCAAGCCATGCGCACCGCGGTGGATCGCTCATGCCAACGATGCAACAAAACCTTCCGAGCCTGGCCCTCGCAACGAAACCGACAGCACTGCTCGCGCGCCTGCTTCCTCGTGAACGGGCCCAACCGCATCACCGCTTGCCGGACGTGCGGCGCTGGTTTCCGGGTGTCTCCCTCGCGACTCGCAGAGGGACGGGGAAAGTATTGCTCGCGTCCTTGCGCCGACAGGGCTCCGCGCAGCAGAGACACCTCGCTCTACGTCAAGCGCCGTTGCCCCAGTTGTGGCGCTGCTTTCTCAGTCTCAACCGAGCGCGTGCGGCGCGGGCGGGGGAAGTTCTGCTCTAGATCATGCCTGTTCGAAGCCAAGCGCCTAGCTAGCCAAGAGCAGCACCAGGCGCTCACGTGTGCCCACTGCGACAGGGAATTTGCGGTGCGTGCCTGCGAGGTGCAGGGGAGACTGTTCTGCGGCTGGACGTGTTACCGCGCCCACATGGGGGCATTGCTACGGCGCCGGTGCCGGAAGTGCCGAAAGATGTTCACGGTAGCCAAGTGGCGCCAGCCGAAGGGGTTCTGCTCACGCGCCTGCTTCTACGCCGCTGGCCTACCTCGCGCTCGCACCCGGGCCCCGCATTCAGAAGCGCTATACGAACGCGTGACGAAGCTTCGCGCCGACGGGATGACGGCGACAGAGATCGCGGCGGTGATCGAAGGCTACACGCCGGCGTCCATTCGGTCGATTATTAGTAGGGGGCGACAGCACGCTAAAGCGCAGAAGTAGCGGCGCGTCAGACTGCCGGCAGCGGGATCGTTCACACGCCGAAGCCGAACGGCCGCGCTGCGAAGTCCACCGAGACGCGGATGACTCACGCCGCCTACGTGGGGGAATGCCCACTCCACACTCCGCGGGGCGGCTAGAACCACGCTGCACTCTGGACGGACAGGGACAAGGACGTGAGCCGCCGAAGGCAAGACGTGCCAGGGGGGAGCGATCAAACGCCGACGGGGTAGGCAGCCTGATCCTGGGCCAGGTGCTGGGGCAAATGGGGGGGCAAATGGAGGGGTGGGGAAACTGGACCGGTGACACGTGCATGCTGCGAGTCTTAGATTCTGTATATAGCCACCCCCAATATTTCCGGCTACCGATCTGTGAGCCATGAGCAATAAGTACCGTCGTGGTCCGCAGCCATTTCCACCGGGGTTTGACCCCCCCGGGACGGCTACCGGCAGGGCATTCGCCGGCCAAAGTGGTTCGATGCGCGGGCATTCCCGGACATCGACCGGCCGATGAGGGTGGGCTTAGAATGGGCCCTCCGTGGGGATCCTCGATCAGCCGCTCGTCGTGGTCGTGCTCGTCATGGTGGGGGCGACGGCGTTCTGGTGGCTGACGCGGCGCGCGGGAAGTGCGGAGCAGATGGGAGCCGACGGCGTCGACCGGATGGACGAAGGTGTGATGTGGTGGAGCTTCCGCGAGCGAGCTCGCCGGGAGGCAGCGGCGAAGGAACGTCGCGGCGGCGAGTAGCCAGGATCCGGCCTGCAATCTGCCGGGTAGCCATCGGGTAGCCGTCCGGTCACCCTCGGGTAGACCTGCGCCGTCAGAGTGGACGGTGGAGGTACTGACGATGGAGACCAAGGTGACGATACGCCGACCGCTGATCAGCGTAAGGGAGGCGGCGCAGCTCGCCGGCGTGACGGAGTCGACCGCGTACCGCTGGGCGAATACCGGCGAGCTGCCCGGCGCCGTCCGTGTGCACGGCCGTTGGTACGTCCGGCGCGTCGTGCTCGAGGCGTGGCTCGCCGGCGGGGTGGTCGCGGAGCGCTTTGCAGCATGAGTGTCAGCGAGGTGGTTTACGCGGCGGCTTCCAGTCGAACACCACGCCTTCACGCCGCAGCATGTCGTACACCGAGATGCACTCCACGGAGAGCGCTTCGCAGACGTTCGGAATCTTCACTCGTGGATCGCCCTTTCCCGCCTTCGACTCCAGCGTGACCACCGCACCGCCGTGCGCCAGTGCTTGGGCAATCAGCCATGGATCGGCGACGTCGAGAAACCTGTTCGAGTGGGGCGGCTCGTAGTCGGCCGTCACGAGCTCCCCGACCTCAGCAAAAGACTGATATACGGCCTCGTCCGGAAGCAAAAAAAACGACGCGTGCCGCTCCTCAACCCACGCCAGAAGCTGGTCGCGTGTCTCGCGCAACTCGTGCAGCACCGCCACGGGGCTCTGGGCGAGATCGTGCCCGGCGAGGTAGTAGAGCAGGGTCCAATAGCCCGGCGCGACGTCAATCGCGTACGGCCCCTTCCAAGTCTCGATGAATGCCCCGGTGTATAGCCAGTAGTCGACCACCTACCCACCTACTCTGCGCCTCCGATGACGTACTTTCGAACGCCGTCGAGCGTCCCGATCGGGATGTTCAGCAGGCGCGCCGCGTCACGGTGCCCGACGCGCCCCTCGGCGAGCGTCGAAATCAGCGTTGTCGTGAGAGTGGGGCTGTTTCGTGCGAGGAGGGTGTTGTAAAAGTGCCCGCCCGTCTTTGGCTTCGCGCGCTTTCCGCGCCCCATGAACTGGCTGTACGTGCGCCGGTAGGTCGAGTTGGCAATCAGGCCGTGGTCGTATGCCTGCCGTAGCACGACGAGTTCGCTGACGCGGAAGGAGGCCGAGAGCTGGCGGAGGTTGGCCGCGATCGGCTCGCTCTTCTTCCAGCGGGTGAGGAACTGCACTTTTGGCAGCAGCACTTCCGTGGCGATCTTGTTGCTGACTTGCTCAACGGTGTTCGACGCCGCCACCGGCGAGGAGTAATTCGGGTTTGAAATACCGCTCTTGCCTAGCCAGATGTGCGCCAGCTCATGCAGGAGGGTGAAGACCTGAGCCGTCGCGGCGTCGCTCGTGTTTACGAACACCAAGGGTGCGAGCTCGTCGATGACCGCAAACCCCCGGAACTCCGAGACGTTTAGGGGTCGCCTGTTGTCGCCATCGGCGACAGCGCTGCGAAGCACCAGCACGCCCACACCCTCGGCGCGCACGGTTAGGCGCCCAAGAAAGTCTTCGCGTCGGCCCCGCTCGCGGAGTTCGTCGTTAATGCCGATGGTGGCGGCGATGTCCGCCGCGACGACTTCCGGCTCGGCTGCCAGTGAGTATTTTCCGACGAACGGCAGGGGGCCCCACCCCTCTTCCCGCCGGTGCTCCTTCATCCAATGTTGCTTCTCGAGCGCATCATGCAGGACATCGCGCAGTTCAGGGCCCGGCGTGCGCACGGGCTCACCCGCGACGGTCCGCAGGTCCGGCAGCGCGGGCGTGTCACGCGGGGGCCGTGAGAGGAACAGGAATCCGAACGGCACACGGAGTGCGTTCGCCAGGCTCCTCGCCTCGTCGAACGTCGGCCACTCTTTGCCAGACTCCCATGCGAGCAGGCGCTCAGGCGTGGTGTCAGCGCGTTGCGCCACGATCTCTGGCGCGAGCTTGTCC
>JBPCJT010000175.1:0-5772 GCA_051005015.1 Gemmatimonadaceae bacterium
ACGTTCCCGAGCACTCCAACGGGCCATTCGCGCAACTCTGTTGCAGCGCCGTTTACTAGCCGGAAGCTGCGCAACCAACCCGAGCAGTAGTCGCTGTAGAAGTACGTGCCCGCAAGCGCCGGCATCCGGGCACCGCTATACACGAATCCCCCCGTTACCGAGCAACCCTGATCGCGGCCATATTCGAGCACGGGCCGCACTAATCCGTTCAGATCACAGGAGGGGGACGCGTAGCAGTGATTCCCTTCGGCGATATTCCAACCGTAATTGAGTCCCGCCGACTGAGTGGGCATCGCATTGATCTCCTCCCATTGATTCTGGCCGACGTCGGCTACGTACAAAAACCTGCCCCTGGGGTCGAAGGAGAAACGCCAGGGGTTTCTCATTCCGGTAGCCCAGATTTCCGGACGGCCACCACCTTGCGCATAGGGATTGTCCACCGGGATCGCGTAGGGATCGCCGCCATCCACATTGAGACGGAGAATTTTGCCTAGCAGACTCTGAAGATTCTGACCATGACCGTGCGGATCACCACCACTGCCACCGTCACCCATGCCGATGTAGAGCATTCCGTCGGGGCCGAACATCACTAGTCCGCCATTGTGATTCGAATACGGTTGGCCGATTGTGATAATCAGCTTGGCCGAACTCGGGTCGGCGGAGTTCCTGTTGCCGCTAACACGATACCGCTCGACTCGCGTGTCACCATTTGAATCAGTGAAGTTCACATAAAAAAAACCGTTGGAGGCATACCGCGGATGAAAGGCGAGACTGAGTAACCCGCGTTCACCGCCGCTGGTGATCCTGCTTGCGATGTCGAGAAATGGAGTGGGAATAACGCTTCCGTTCTCCACTACCAGGATGAGCCCGTGCTGCTCCACGATAAACAGCCGCGAGTCACCGGCAGGCGCTGTCAGATAAAGCGGATTCGACAGCCCGCGAGCAACCGTGTCGAGCGCTAGAACGATATCCCTGGATTGGGGTAGCTGCCGCTGACTGAGGGCGTCGTTCTCCGAACACGCGCATAGTGACATCACCAACGCCATTGCCAGCAATTCGCGCACGCGACAAAGCCTCTCTTTCAAGCGACCATGGGCTGGGACTGATGGACCAGGCGAACCACAAAGTCTTGCTCCAATGCCACTCCCGACTCGCCATTTTGTTCCCCCGCACATCATCTCCGGCGCCCAACCCACTGTTCTCTTTTCCTCTCACGTATCCCAATACCAGCTTGCCGCGTTGTTCGAGACCCACCCGCCTCCACCATCAAGCGGCCCTCTCCTCCTCAACAAGAAGCTCTATCCTTACCACCGTACCCTTCCCCTCCTCGCTCTCGATCGCAATCTCTCCGCCCCAACCTTCAATGAGCCGCCGAGTGATCGCTAGTCCCAGCCCGCTACCACTGGTTCGGGTTGAGAAGTGTGGCTCGAAGATGCGAGGAAGGATGTGCGCGGGGACGCCGTCACCGTCGTCGGTCACCTCGATCACGACCGTTCCATCCAACCGGTTGATGCGAAGCTCAACGCGTTGCGCCGCGGCAAGACGCGCGTTCTCGAGAATATTGAGAAGGGCCTCGTGCAACTCGTCATGCCTTGCCCGGGCATTGGCTGGCGCCTCCGCGGCAGTAATGATCCACTCTACGCCGTCGCGCCCAAGGCGTTCGAGCTCGACGACATCGCGCGCCACAGCCGCGACATCCGTTCGCTCGGCTGCCGTCTGCTCGTCAGGCGCCGTTCCATAACGGCTGAAGGAGCGCGCGATCTGGTCGAGTCGATCGATCTCCGCGAGGATTCGGCTCGCGTTGCGGCCCAGGATGTCGTCGAAGTCCTTACGCCGGTCTCCCCGAGCACGCACGAGATGCTGGATGCCAAGCCGGATAGGAGTAAGCGGGTTCTTGATCTCGTGGGCCACCTGGCGCGCCACCTCTCCCCACGCCAGAACGCGCTGAGCACGCGCGAGCTCCGTGACGTCGTCGAGCGTAAGCACCGCGCCTCCTCCGCCTCGCGTCAAGCGCGCCAGCCGCACATGGAGTTGGTGCCGGCCCGACGTCATGTCGAATTCTTCATCTTCCAGCTCCGACGCGAGAAAAGCGGTGATGTGCCCGCTCAGGTCCGGCGTGGCTATCTCCATCACGGCGGTGCCCGACTTCAGGGGCGCGTCAAGCAGCGCTTCCGCGCGTGGATTAGCAATAAGTGTCACTCCGTCGCGGTCGACCGCAATAACTCCGCTTGCCACATTGCGCAGAACCGCCGCTGTTCGCCGTTCCGCTTCCAGCAGGGCGGCGCGACTCTCGCGGATATCCCGTCCCATACGCCGGAACGCGGAGAAGACGGGCACGAATTCCGCAGGCGGACTACCAGGCAGGACGGGATCCAGCTCGCCGCCTGCTATCGCCAATGCCGCTCCCCGCAGTTCCCCTATTGGCTCGGCAAGCGAGCGAGCAGCCACCCCGCTGAGCCATAGCGCGCCGAGCGCGCCCACCACCGTGAGAAACAGCACGAGAACACCGAGGTCCCGGCGTCGGGAATCGAGTGCGTCATCATTTCCGCGAGCTGGAGCGCCAACCACAATCCGCTCATTTCCGCCGACTTCCACCGCACGGAATCCGAAAAGCGTCGGCTCTGAGCCGACGCGCATTTCTTCACTCGCCTGCGGTTCGGCGTCTATAGTCAGCCGCTGGTATATGTCGGGAGTGAGAAACCGCCCCACGGGAGTGAGTGCATCGAGCAGCGCACTACTCGTCTGCCGCAGCACCCCTCCGCGAAACAGCAGTAAGGGGAGATCGTTGCGGGAAGTCCGTCCGCTCTCCCTGGAAATCGCTATTTCACCGGTGACTGAGCGCAACGCCTCCAGTACCAACAGCTCGCGCGACTGTCGGTCATCGGTGCGGAGCCGTTGATAGCTCCACGTTGCGAACGCGGCCGCGGGAATCACAAAGAATGCGAATAGCGCGAGCGTGAGCCGCGCCCGATAACTGCGCGCCCAGCGCGCTCGCCGGATGGCCAGCCACCTCCGGAAAGCGTCGTTTGGAATTACGCTCATTGTCCAGAGGGAGAGGAGAAGCGCAAGGTCGAGCAGCACAATCAACGTTCCCCTCTGCAGCAACACCCCGAGTGAACGGAGATCAATCACGATGTGCGCGCGGGCGCTTCCCTGCACGGTCTGGACGATCCGGTGACCATGCAGTTCTTCACCATCGCGATACCACCGCAAATCATCTCCCTCATACGCAGCTGAGTCCGTTCGCACTATCGTGAGCGTGTAGGGCGGCTCTCCGACCTCGCGTGGTGGTACGCCGAACAGCGAGTTGTATGGCGCGTCAGGTATGAGCCTGGTGCGTGGTGCCAGTAGCACAGTTGCAACTGTCGCATCTGCAAAAGGCACGGCAAGCGCCAGATAGGTTCCAGGCGTGCCGGATAGCAGATGAACCACTGCTTCTCCCCGACTTCTGGCATCGTGTAACAGTTCTTTCGCCTCGTCGGCCGGGATCTCGAATTGCGCCAGTGCCACGCGCGCCAGCAGCGAGTCGCCTGGGGACCATGCGCCCAACGCGATCGGATATCCGCTTCCCGCGAGGTCGGATGCCGCGTACGCCTTGAGAAGGGCCGCTTCCGATGTGGGCGGATCGCCGGCGGCCAGACCTTCAGCCAAGCGCTCGAGCAGCGGAATGGAGTATGGTTCAGCCTCCGAGAGCCGGCCAACATCACGCTCCGCCAACTGTACCCGACCGCGCACATCGGCTCTCCAGGCGAGGGTGGTTGCACCAAGCGCCGCAACGCTCGCCGCCGCGAGCACAACCCCTCTGTGCCGTCTGGTCACCGCGAGCGCGCCTATCGCCGAAATCCAGAGAACGGGATACCACCCGGGCCAGTTTCCAGGGCCGTTCAGAACCACGGGTGCGAGGATGGCAGCTATCACAGCGAGCACGGGCGCAATTCCCGGAGCCACTCCGCGCCGACGACCGAGCGCCACGCTGCCCGCTGACGCGGCGCCCAGAAGCATTGCAGCGGCGGCAAAGAAAAGCGCAATCTCCCATGCGATCCAGACTTCGGCGCGCACCCCGGCCGTGGGCGCCGAAATTCCTCTCGACAGGTCCCGCAGCAGGAATGGCCCTCCGGCCATGATAACCAGCACCACGGCAATCGCCGGCCTGGTAGCAGCACGCCGGACCCGCGTGCGAAGAATGACAAACATCACGAGCAGGACGATCGCGCTCGCCAGCGTGAGTGCTCCGACGCTTCCGGTGAACGGCCCTCCAAACGTCGCAAAATAAACCGTGGGATCGAAGAGAAAGCTTTTGCTCGACAGCGTATTCAGCGGAACAAGCGCCAGACTCCCGAGAGCAACTCCGAGGGGCACGACGCGCCAGGGCATTCCTGGCTCACGCCGCCAGACTGCCGCGACGAACAGCGCTATCGCCAGCGCAAGCAGAAGTCCACCCACGGCGCGCGCACGTTCCAGCGCCCGAAGGCGCGCCTCAGCCTGGCCTGGAGCAACCGGCGCGAACCATAACAACGTGTCGCCAGCTGGGGCGAACGGGTACAGACCCGCTTGCAACGAGGATGGCGAGGTAACGGGGGCACGGCCAGGAATCAGGAATCGGTAGCGCAACAGACCCACTCTACGCGCGATTGTTTCGTCCAGCGCATTGGTGAGAAGGTCTGCAGGGGGATCGGCGTGTAATACCGCGGTCGCTATCGCGCGTCTATTGCCGTCGCGCCGCTCGGAATGAAGAGCCACATGAAATGGAGACGTAACGATTGCCAGCCTCGGAGATTGCGAATCGGCAGACGTGTACACGCGGCCGGCCCATGCTCTCGCGATGCTATCCCGGTACACCACTACACCTCGTTCGCCTTCGGCGCTCGCAAGTCCGTCCAACGCATCAAACGCGTCCGGCGCACTATCAGGCGCCCTCAGCGCCTGATCCGAGATTCCTTCCAGAGCCCGCGCCGTCTCCAGCAAAGCGCCGCGCAGCGCATTGGCTCCCTGATCGGTAAGCGCCGTTTGGTATTCAGGCCAATGTTCAGTGATCCTGTCAAGCTCCAGTTGAGATAGTTCCGCCGCCAGGCAGAACACTCCCAGGACCGCTCCGGCGGCAATCGAGCCTCGCCGTCCGGGAGACGGCAGAAACGGGATAACCAGCAACGCGATCGCCGTGGCGGCGACAGTCGCCAAGAGATAGCGTTGATCCGGTAAACCGAGCCATGCGGCCGCGGCAACTATGGCCCCGCTGGAAGCTGCAGTCCAAACGGATGCTGAAGTTTTTCGCGTGCCTGAAGCGATTTGCGGCTTCGTGAACCAGTTACGAATCGGAGTAACCGCCTTCCTTCGCGCCGACGCAACCTGCTCGGCTGCTCAAAGGAAACAAATCCCGCAAGGCTGCGCGTCGCGATTGGTGACAGTCAGTGGTCATCGGCCGCTCGGTACGAATAACGTCCTCTGTCCACCGCGGCGGCGGCCGGAAGGCCTCGCTGGGATATCCTTGTGCAGCGTGAGCAACATTCGATACATTCTCGCCCAGAACGCGCGTTTAGTAACGAGTTCCCGCACACCAGGTAGTTGTGCTGCGGATAGCGGCCCTCTTCAACTATAACCGCAATCCATTTGGCACAGAGAACGCGGTTGCGCCGTGGCGCGCGGCACGAGAAGGAAACATACCCGGCAGGCATGTCACCACCAGCAAGCATGTGGTTCGGAATGAAGCTGCGGCCGAATATCACTGGTATTTCGGTTCCATTTCACTGGTAGTGGTACACCGTGCCGGGAACG
>JBPCJT010000176.1:0-9321 GCA_051005015.1 Gemmatimonadaceae bacterium
GCTCCAGGTGCACGACGAACTGGTGTTCGAATCACCTATCGAAGAGGTGGATGAGGTGAGTGGAATGGTGAAGGAAGCAATGGAGCGGGCCGCCGAACTGGTGGTGCCATTGGTTGTGGACATAGGAGTAGGGACAAACTGGCTCGAGACCAAATGAGGGAGGGCGTTCCAGCTCTCCCATGCGCCGGGCCACGATCGCTACAGGGGCGGCGGTGGGGGGATGTTAATTGGTGATTGATGTCAGCCAGGGGTATTTGCCTCCCAAAGCAGAACAGTCACATCCTTCCAGTCCCACGCGGCGCCTGTCTCGCATCGTGCCACAATTATCGCAAATCGAGCAGTAAGGACGGAAGCGGCCTATCTACGTGTGACCTGCTAACACATTCCATGACAATGTCTTACATACAAATGCCACTTCTCGGCACCGGGATTGCTAAAGTATCGGATGCGTATGAACCGCCCATTCCATGACAACCTAATGTCCCGTTCTTCCATTTCCAGAGGCTTTACGCTGGTCGAGCTTTTGATCGTAATCGTGATCATTGGTATTCTGGCGTCGGTCGCTATACCGAGGTGGCAAACCACACGGGGCAAAGCGCAGGCAGCCCTACTAAAGACCGACCTGCGCGATCTCGCTATTGCGGAGGAAGGCTATGCTTACGAAAATCAGTCCTACTCCAGCGATACGGCTGCGCTGAAATTCAGTACCTCCAAGTCTGTCGCTCTCACGTTCGTGACTGCCACCCCAAGCGGTTGGTCCGCGACCACGACCCACATCAACGCGAGTCCGGTGACGTGCGGGATATTCGTCGGTTCCTCACCTCCTCCACTAGCCGCTACGACGGCGGAAGGACAAATCGCCTGCGAGTAGTCGGCTATTCGAAAGTCTGGCTCCCGGTCCCGGGATCCTGCTGCAAGCACCGCCGGCAGCACGGAGCGTCGCGTCAACGTCATCGCTGACCGAACGCGTACGAGAGAAGACATGAACGGGATGGGGGAACAACCGCCCTTCCATGAATTCCCAAAAAGGCGTGAGGGAATGGTTCACGCGATGGAGGGCGGACTCTGGCTCCACCGCCACACTCTGAATGGTGAGCCAATGGCGCACCTGGTTTCAACCGACCGGGAGCGCCTTCTTGGCTACGGCCGCTCTGTCGGCCTGCCCGATCACCGGCTGCAGTACAAGTCCCTCAAGGACCCGCGCACCGGAATACGCCGCGACGCATGGCACTGGGATCTGTTGAAGCGATTTCTGCCAGAGCGGCACAAGGGACGCTGAATGTCTCAAGCGATGTGATTGCGATTTTCCAATGCCAGGTCAAATCTCGCTTATGGCGCCCAGTCCGTCTCCTCGTTCCCGCCAGACTCCTGCCAGCGCCTCGAGCCCAAGTGCCTCCTCTCTGATCCATTTCAGCTCTGCCTGCAGGCTCGGCTGAAGAGTTTTGTCAGACCGGAACTGGAAGTAGGTGCGTGTACGCTGGAGGGCCCGCGCCATTCTGTCGCGAAAGCGATGATCCCAGGTGGACGCGGCGGGGAGGGAGATGAGGTAGAGCATGGCCCAAAGCCCACCTGCCCAAATCCATACGAGCGCGGTCTGCGCGGCGTAAGCCAGTAGCACGAGCACAAGCCCGACTACCAGAGTGTGCATTGCCGGATCTTCGGGCGTCTTGCTGGTACGCTTCGCTATGGCGCGCGCACCTTTCAGCGGAAGCCAGTGGTTTATGCGGCCCCACCAGGCGAATGGACCGGCGGCTGCGACGATAGCCATCTCGCGCAAGGCGAAGCGAGCCGCTGGCCATGTCCCAATGTCGATGCCGGCATCATTCACCGGAATTCCGCGGCGTGCGAGCTCTTCGCGCAGCGCTTCGAGGCGCGCAAGAAATGCCTCAGCGCGCGCGGACGCAGACGCGGGCAGGGAAGCCTGCGTCGCCGTCACTCTCCGAATCGCATCGAGCTGGTCGATCATCGGGCGATCAGGCGCTGCAAGTGGGCGCGGTTCATCGAATACGCCAGCCAGAATGCGCGCCACTCCGAGCACGCGTTCAGCGTCCTCTGGCGTTGGAAAATTCACGGTTGTTGCGCGGAGGCGCTCGTCCACTTCCGCAGTGAGCTCACCTACCGCCTCCGCACGCCTGAACTCACTCTCCTCCCAGGGGTCGTCATTTCGAGCTTCCGTATCCTGTGGCGTGTCCAGCGACTTGAGTTCCCGGCTCGTTCGACATCCGTCGAGATGGATCGGTTCGCCGACGTGGACCAGAATCCGGGAGCGCGGTGCCCACTTTCGTTCGAATACAAGTCCGATCGGCAAAATTGCGAGTCCGCGAATCTTCCGTTCGTCGCGCGCCTGGAGCGCAAGTCGCGCAAGTCCGGAGCGCAACGGCGCAAGCTGTGATTGGCTGTGGCTGATTCCCTCCGGAAAAATCAGGATGGCGTGATTCGCTTCGAGGGTGTCCAGTACCGCGCGGAACGCATCCATATTTCGAGCGGGGTTTACGGTGGCAACCTCAGGAACCGGTTCGTCCTTGCTGCGCCGGAGAGGGATGACGCCATACCAGCGGAATGCGACGCGCAAAATCGGGTTAGCCCAGAGCGTCGCTTTCGCGGTGATTCGCACCCGCCGGGGCACGATGCGAAGCACGACCAGGGCATCGACGACGTTATTGGGGTGATTCACCGCGAGTAGCAGCGGAACGCCCAGAGGTATGCGCTCGGCGCCTACCACCTCGATGTCGCGGTAGTACCAGTCCAGTGCCGTACGAGCGATCCACCGGACGATGATGTAGAGAATCATGCGTGGTGGAATTCGCACGTGATCACACCGGCACGCGCTCGGAGCCAGGGGTTCGCAGGCTTCGCTCAGTCTCGCGTGCGGCCAGCTGTCCCTGCTCCACGTTGACGAACGAGAGAATCACGGCCCCTATGACGAAGAATGCTATCACCGAAAGAATGGCGTTGCGGCTCGATCCGGTTGTCTCGATAGCCGCCCAGAAGAGCAAGGGGCCGAGAATGCCGGCAAACTTTTCAAAAACACTGTAGAAGCCAAAAAACTCGCCCGACTTGTGCTTCGGGATCATGCTGGCGAAGAGCGACCTGCTGAGCGCCTGTGTCCCGCCCTGCACCATTCCGACCATCCCGGCGAGAATGTAGAAATGCGTCGCCGACTGCATGAAGTAACCGAGTATGCTGATGCCGCAGTAGGCGAGCAGTCCGAGAAAAATCGCGCGCTTGGCACCTATCTTTCCGGCGAGCACGCCAAAGAGAAAGGCGAAAGGGATGCCTACGAATTGAACGATGAGGATGGCGGAGATCAGCGCGGATTGGTCTATGCCGAGCTCCGTGCCGTAGGCGGTCGCCATCTTCTGAATTGTAGCGATGCCATCATTGTAGATCATGAAGGCGATCAGCATCAGGAAGGCATTGCGATATCCGCGCAGCTCGTGGAACGTCTCGCCCAATCGTGAGAATGCTACCTTCAGGGGATTCTCGCCCTGCCGTTCGTCTGGCTCCAGGGTGTGAGCTGGTTCCGGCACTTTGCGAAAAATCGGAATGGCGAACAGAACCCACCAGATCGCCACGGATAGAAATGCGAGCCGGGTCGGCAGCGTGGCCTGGCTCTCCGTAAGTCCCTGGCCGGAGGGAAGGCCAAACCATTCGGGCTTGAGGATCCAGGCGAGGTTGAGTGCGAGAAGAACTCCGCCGCCGGCGTAGCCGAGCGCGTATCCTGCCGATGAAACGCGGTCGATCTCTTCAGGTCGTGCAATGTGGGGCAAGAGGGATTCGTAAAAGGCCATGCTGGCGGCCGCGCCCATTAAGGCTGCGATGAAGAGCATCGAGGCGAGCATGATGTCACCGCGCTGCACGAAGAACATGCATGCGGTGGCCGCTACGCCGATCCCCATGAAAATCCCCAGCATCCGCTTCTTCACGGCTGCGTAATCGGCGAACGCGCCGAGTAGCGGTGCAAGAACGGCGATGATGACCATGGCTATGGTGTTTGCCGTGGCCAACCGCTGAGTCGCGCCGCTTTCGGCAAGGCCCGCGCCCGCTACCTTGACAAAGTAGATGGGAAAGACAGCGACCATGACGGTTGTCTGGAGCGCGGAGATGGCCCAGTCGTACATGGCCCACGCGCGCAGCTCGGGACGGTCGAGGCCGATACGGGAAAGGATTTGCATTACATGGATGGGGGAGCAGTGCGGATTGCGCGGACAAGGTGACTGGCACGAATCCATGTGCGCAAGAGCGATCTGAAGAGTGGCTTCGCCGATTTCCGATTTTCAGTCCGTGGTCTAGGCTGCCTCTTCCGGAATCCAGGGCATCCCGCATCCCGCCTCGCGCATTCATCTTCGCGCCTCCCGTCTCCCGCTTCCCGCCTCCCGTTCGCCGGCTCCTCCGCTCCTCGTTGACGCGCAACTCCATTTCGCCAACATTTACAGCATGGCTTTCATTTTGCGCTGGCTCGCGGTTGCGACAATAGTTCCGCTCATGCTGGGCGCGTGCGAAAAGGTTGAACGGCAAGCTCGGGTCGATTCGGTCGAGCCCACTGAGCAAGTTCAGCCCGATACGACGACCACACCCTCGCTTCCGCCTTCAGCGTGGGATTCTGGCGCGGGGCTCGTTTTCTTCGTTCGTGATCCGGAGGGCCCGGGGGCTATGGTGGTGTTTCCCCAGTACGCCGACAGTACCCTGCCCGACACCGTCCGCTTCGATCGGTCGCTCGTGCGCGGAATGGTGGTGGACGTCTTCAATCGTGCGGGCCTGGCAGGACATCTGCGCGTTGACTCCATGGAGGCGACTACGTGGGGCGAGGGGTGTATCGAGTGGCCGGCGGCCATGCTTTCAAAAGCGGATTCCGGAGTGCTGCGCGAGTCGTGGAATACCGCGTTCATCGCCGGGCGTGTGCGCGCCGTTCCGCTCGACTCAATCGAGTCGCTTTCAGCGGCGGACTCTGCTCGGCTCGCAGTGCAGCTGACTCGACTGGCTTCAGCTATTTCCGAGGGGTTGTCGTCGTCTTTCAGGGGACTTCCGTTCGTTGTTCGCTCAGCGCACCGTTTCACGGCAGCGCCCGGAGTTCAAGCTGTAGTCTCCGACATCGTGCGCAAGGTCAATCTCGAAGCAAACCCGCTCGAGGAGCACACGCTGCTGATAGCGGAGAAGGCCGCCGGCAACCTGCAGGGGCAATGGAAAACGGTCTACACGGAGCGCGTGTCGGGTGTCGAGGAGCGAATCGCGACGACCGATCTGCTCGCGGCTATCAGGATTGCGGGTGGTCAGAGTGGAGAGCTGGAAGGCCGCCGCATTGGGGAACGAACCGCGTTGCTAGTAGCGCGAGTAGACGATGAGACAACTGCATACGCGTTGATCGAGCGGACGGGGCCGGGCAAGTGGGAAGTGCGCTGGACCAGCGTGAGGACCGGCTGCTGACATACCGATGGGAGCAAGAGCACAAAACCCGCTGGGGAAAGCGTTGGCGCATTTAGGTAAATCATCCATCGTATGGAGGAACATCCTCTAAATTAGGGACCACCAAGGCGCAATCACCAGATTGTCACTCAGGCGTCTGATGTCCGAGCCCGTGTGTAATACTATGCCGCCTCTCGCCCTGTCACCGTACTGCGTCAGAAACAGGTTGATTGAAGCGAGTTCCGACGCAGTCGGCTCCGCACCGTCGCTTATCTGGATACCGAGGACAGTCTCATCGGCGAATTCCATTACAAGATTTACGTCGGCTCCCACAGTGGTGCGCCAGTGCATGATCCGCGTGCGCGGAGAATATCCGGCGCGCCAGGCCACAAGATCCGTAAGCACCATGTTCTCGAGGTGCGCTTTGCGCGCCGAGCTTTCCCCGGATAGATGCATGGCCAGTCCTGTATCGCTCCAGTAGGCCTTGGGACTTGTAATGAGCCGCTTTCCGCATGGTTCATCGTACGCGCCTACGCGGATCAACTGATAGCTGGTCTCGAGCAAATCCAGGTACCGGTCGACTGTTGTCGGAGGGACCGATGACTCACGTCCCCACTCGGTCTTGTTTACCACGCGCCCGAGCTGGCGGCAGGCCACTTTCATGAGTCGAAGGAATTCGGCGGGATTGTCAATTGCCGAGAGCTGCTGAAGGTCGCGGTCAAGGTAGGACTCAACGTAATCCTGACGCCAGCTGGTGCGTGCTTCGTGCGAGGCGGCCTCTAACGCGACCCTTGGATAACCTCCGCGAATCGCGGAGGAGCGCCAATCCTCAGCTGGCGCAACCTGGCTGAGGAGCACGTCGAGCCAGCCGGGTGGTGGTGTACGCTCAATCTCACCCCAGGCTCCGGCTTCTCCAAAACCGAGAAGCTCTCGCCGGGTAAAGGGCCATAGTGTCGTATAAATAGCCAACCCGGCGAGCGTATCCGTTATTCGCCGCATGCGAAAAGGATTAGCTGAGCTGGTGAGTAGAAATCGGCCGGGCTGGCGCTCAGCCGGATCGACAAGGAGACGCGCGATAGCGGCGAGGAGCTCGGGAGCGCGCTGGATCTCGTCGAGCGCGAGAAAGGGTGCCTGGGTGAGAAACTCCCGGGGCGATTCGGCGGCTTCCGCACGCCGCTGGGGGTCGTTCAGTCTGAGGGAGAGTCGTGGCAGGGCGGACGGGGCTTCCCTAATCAGTTCGGTCTTGCCGACCCCGCGCGCGCCCATTAGTAGAACGGCGGGTGCCACCGAACAGGCTTCGGCGACTCTGTGCAAGGCCAGGCGGGCTAGGAGCAACTCGTCACGTCCGCTAGAAAAATTGATGCCTATGTCAGAGGATAATACTCCACTAAATGGTTAATAACGCAAGACTGCATTCTCTACGCCGACGCGTCGCAGCCTTCCAGCCAATGCGAAAGCGCGTTGCCGACGCGATCGAAGCGGAATTGAGCAAATTGCCCGGCCTCGTTGATCGAGCCGGGCAATCCAGCTTCTCTAACGGCTTGCCGCTGAAGCTACCACGATCATACCGGAAACAACATCTCCCGATATTTGGGCAATGGCCAAGACTCGTCCGCGACGATGAGTTCCAGTGCGTCACACGTTTCGCGCGCCTGCGCCATTGCGCGCGCGCCTTCCGCGGTCAGGAATTTGGCCTGCCTTTCCGGCTTGTCGTGCATCCCCTCGGCCTTCTCTATCACCGATTCCAGATCGCTTCCGCGAGCTCGCAGCTCCTCAATCCGGCCGCCGACTTCGTTAGCCGCGTCGATCTGAGGGACTATCGAGATTCCCGCGGACTTCGCGTGCGAGGCCGCTTCAGCAAGCTTCCCACAGTAGGAGAAGGCCGCCGGGAGAACCAGCGTGTTCACCATCTGCGAGAGAGTGTGCATCTCGATCAACATATCCTTCACGTACCGCTCCACACGCACGTGAAAACGCGATTCAAGCTCTTCCCTCGAGAGAATGCCGAGCTCCGCGAGCAGTGCGCGTGACTTTTTCGTCACGAGCTGGTCGAGCGCTTCGGGAGAACGCCGCAGGTTCAGCAAACCGCGTTTCTCCGCTTCCACAACCCAGTCTTCGGAGTAGTTGTTTCCTTCGAAGCGGACTGCTTCGCTCTCCTTGAAGGCGTGCCGCACTACCCTGAGCACCGCATCGTCCACCGACTTCGTCGTCTTGAGCTCGGCGCGGAGCCGCTCGGTGAGCTCGCCGATCGCGCCGGCCACGGTCGCGTTGAGCAAGACGATCGGAAACGCGATAGATGCCGAAGAGCCAACAGCGCGGAACTCGAACTTGGCCCCCGTAAACGCGAACGGTGAAGTCCGGTTTCGGTCGGTGTTGTCCTTCTCGATTTCCGGGAGCTTTGCGACACCGAGCTTGATGAGCAGTTGCGCCGCGCTCCCTTTCTCCGTTTTCCCCTGGACCATTCCCTCTATCAGGCGCGTGAGCATCTCACCCATGAACACCGAAATGATCGCCGGCGGCGCTTCGTTGGCGCCGAGTCGATGCTCGTTGCCAGAACTGGCAATTCCTGCGCGGAGAAGACCCGCGTTCTCGTGCACCGCTTTGAGCACGGCCGCCAGGAATATGAGGAAGCGCAGGTTCTGATGCGGTGTCTTTCCGGGCTTCAGCAGGTTGACGCCATCCAGCTCCGGGTTTTCAGCATTGATGGCCATCGACCAGTTGCAGTGCTTACCCGAGCCATTGATGCCAGCGAACGGCTTCTCGTGCAGAAGAGCCTGCAATCCATGCCTGAGCGCAACTCGGCGGAGCGTCGCCATCACAAGTTGATTGTGGTCCACCGCGATGTCGGTCTCCTCGAAGATCGGCGCCATCTCGAACTGACAGGGCGCTACCTCGTTGTGCCGAGTCATTATGGGTACGCCGAGCTTATACAGCTCGTACTCGACCTCGGCGATGCATGCCTGAACGCGTTCGGGGATTCCGCCGAAGTAGTGGTCCTCGAGCTGCTGTCCGCGCGGCGGCGGGGCGCCAATAAGCGTGCGGCCCGACATCACAAGATCTGGTCGGAGGGAGAAGAAGCCCCGGTCGATGAGGAAGTATTCCTGTTCGGGCCCAAGGGTCGTGAAAACACGTTGCACACCCCTGTCGCCGAGTAGCTCGAGCAGCTCGATCGCCTTCTCGCTGAGGACGTCGGAGCTCCGGAGCAGCGGCGTCATTTCGTCGAGCGCTTCGCCGTTGTAGCCGATAAAGACGGACGGGATGCAAAGCGTCTTGACGCCCGCGGAGTCGAGTATGAAGACGGGGCTCGCTGGATTCCACGCCGTGTAGCCGCGTGCCTCCCAGGTGGCGCGCAGACCGCCCGAAGGGAAACTCGAAGCGTCGGGCTCACTCTGGATGAGCTGCGATCCGCTGAACGACTCCATGGGTTGCGCGTTGTCGTCGAACGCGAGAAACGCGTCGTGTTTTTCCGCGGTGAGCCCTGTCTGCGGCTGGAACCAGTGGCAGAAGTGCGTGACGCCGCGCGAAATTGCCCATTCCTTGATAACCTGTGCAACTGTAGGGGCAATATCCGCGTCGAGCTTTTTTCCCAGGCGGATGGAGGCGCTGAGTTTGTTGAATATTTCCTTGGGCAGCTTGGCGCGCATCTGCCGCGCACCAAAGGTATTAATGCCGAAATATTCGGAAGTGGGCTTGGAGGCGTCGCCGTTGACATGCACGACAGGAAGGCGGACTGACGTAATTTCCCTGAGAGCCGCTTTGCGAGCGGAGGCGGTAGTGGTGTGCATGTGGCTCGTGGAAGGGCGGAGGGCCGAGTTGTTGCGAGGCAATACTAGATGGTCGATTGCGTAAGTACGGCAGCATTCGAGCGGCGCAGCACTGAAGCCCAAGGTGTACTCACAGAAAAAATGAGACAGGATG
>JBPCJT010000177.1:0-3928 GCA_051005015.1 Gemmatimonadaceae bacterium
CCGGGCGACCCGCCGCGGGGCTTCTTCCTTTCACCGAGCGCCCTGGGTGGCGTGCAGGTGGGCTCGCGGCGTGCGTTCCAAACACAGCAGGCAGTCGGAGTGGAAAGTAATAAGCACAGGACCCAGGGACCCAGGGACAAAGTTCCCGACTGCTGATCCCACTTTCATTCCCTCCTCCCTAAAACTTCATCCCCCCCGCCGTGGCGAATTCACGCATGGCCTGCTCCTGTTCCGGACTCAGTCTTTCCGGCACCGCTATCGATGTCTCGATAATGAGATCGCCTTTCACTCCGTTTTTTTCGACTCCCTGCCCTCGCACCCTGAAGCGCTTTCCTGACGGCGTTCCGGCGGGGATTTTGATCGAGACCTTTCTTCCATCGAGCGTGCGGACGCTGATCTTTGAGCCAAGCGTAGCCTGCGCGATGTTGAGGGGAACGGGGGCAATGATGTCGAGTCCTTCGCGACGATAGAACCGATCGGACTGCACCTGCATGTTGATGATCAGATCGCCGGGAGGCCCGCCTCCCTGCCCCTTCCCCGCCTGACCGCTCAGCCGAACCTTGCTGCCGCTCTCTACACCAGGCGGCACCGATATAACGACAGTGCGCTTGGCGCGTACCTCTCCACCACCCTGGCATTTCGGACATCGCTCGGAAGGTATCTGGCCGCGGCCAAGGCACATGGGACATGGCCGCGTTACCGCGAAACCTCCCTGGCCGAAAGTGACGACGCCACGCCCGTTGCACTCGGTACACTGCTTGCTCGCCGCACCGGGCGCCGCACCGCTACCGTGGCAAATGGGGCACTCCTCTGTAACCTCGATCTCGACCGGGATCTTGCCGCCGAGCGCCGCCACCCGAAATGGAACTTCCAGCGTCATTTCGACTGACTGCCCTCGTTCCGTGCCACGGCTGCGACCAGCGCCCCCGCGTGCTCCCCCTCCGAACATGGAGGAGAAGAGGTCGCCGATCCCACCCAGTCCGCCGATGTCGAACTGATCGAAGCGGATTCCGCTTGCGCCAGCACCAGACGGCTGCTGGTAGCCGCCCGTCGCTCCTCCGCGAGAGCCGCCGAAACCGCCGAAGGCCCCGAGGCGGCGCATGTCGTCGTACTGCTTGCGCTTCTCGGCGTCACCGAGGACGTTGTTGGCTTCGGAGATTTCCTTGAAACGCTCCGCCGCCTTGGGGTCGTTGCGGTTAGCGTCGGGGTGATACTGTTTCGCGAGTCGCCGATACTGCTTTTTTATGTCGTCCTGCGAGGCCGACGCAGATACGCCAAGCACCGCGTAAAAATCCTTCGTCTGTGCCATTTATTCAGACTGCTATTATGAGACGGTGCGGAATAGTGACCGGAGTCGGCAACGGCGGCGTTGAATCAAGCATCGACCCCTAGCCGTTAAACTGCCGGACGACGACACGTGCGGGCCTCAGCAACTGCCCGTTGAAAACGTAGCCTTGCTGGTAGACCTTGCTTACCGTGTGATCTTCTTCCTCCGTAGAAGTCAACTCGGTAGCGACGGCTTCATGCCTCTGCGGGTCGAACGGCTTGCCGACTGGGTTGACGGTCTCAAGACCGGCGGCGCCCAATGCCTTCATCAACTTTTTTTCTACCATCTCTACGCCCTCAACCACGGTCGCCGAGCTGACCGTCGACGCGTCGATGTGAGCGAAGCGAGCGATATCATCCAGGGCATCGACAAACTGCCTGACAAGATCGCCCTGCGCGCGCGCGCCGGCCTCGTGCCGCTCGCGCGCGGAGCGTTTCCGATAGTTATCGAACTCGGCCGCCAGGCGCATATAGCGTTCGCGGTCCTCTGACAGCGTTTCGCGCGAGTCCTCCGGCTCCGACACCACAGTCGCGCCCGTGCTCTCGGCGGCGCTGCCATCCGTAGTCATGTAGCTGTCCACGGGCAGAGCCTCCGGCGTGGCAAGATCGGGAGCACCATCGCCCTGCGGTGCCGCGCTCGAGGCGACCTCATCACTGCGATCCATCGTTTCGGACTCTACGTGAGGGCGGGAATGCTTGCGTGTGGTCACTGATTACCTATGAGAGATCTTGATAAGGTTGAACGTTGGCAAATTTCGAGCAGCTGCGCGGTTAAATACAGAAACCAGGAATCTGCCAGTGCCATGTTAGGTGCCAGCACCAGTGTGAGTCCCAGCGGCCAGTGATCCGTTGGCGTTCGCATTCTGCTTCCGCACGAGCTTTTCCTAGCCACTTAGACTGACACTGGCCACTGTCATTGGAACTGCACGTCGCGCTTCCCGCGCCGTTCACTCTACGTTCCTCAATGTCGTAATCTCCTCGACACATCGCTCTCGTGCAACCGTTCACAACAACTAACCAAGCATATGCCGGGTCATGTCCAGAGCAGCTTGAGTGGCCCGCAGCCTGATCTCCTCGCGATCGCCAATGAATACCCGCCCGTGTGCGCGAGATTCACCGTTCACGTGAACCGCGATCCACACCGTTCCCACAGGCTTGCCTGGCGTGGCTCCGCCGGGCCCCGCGATGCCTGTAATTCCGATGCCGATTGCGCATCGCATCCGCACGGCGATTCTCCGCCCCATCTCGAGCGCAATGCCCTCGCTCACAGCGCCTTCAGAGCGTAGGACCTCCGGTCCCACGCCGAGCATGTCCAGCTTTACAGAGTCGTCGTAGGCAACGATCCCACCTGTGTAACACTCGCTCGCGCCCGGAATTGCCGTGAGCCGGGCTCCCAGCAGCCCGCCAGTGCAACTCTCAGCCGTCGCAATACGCATCTCGCGCTTGCGCGCGAGACCCAGAACGATCTCGGCGAGATCCGTGTCGTCTTCCGCATAGATATAGTGCGATGCTCTCGAGTACAGCTTCGCGGCCCCTTCATCGAGCCGAAGCCTTGCTTCCTCGAGAGACATGTTTCTGGCAGTGAGGCGAAGGTCCGTGCCCTGCCAGTTGGGGTTGTATGCGAGCGGGAGATCGGGAAACCCCTTCGCAACATCCCCAAGCAAGTCGGCGAGCGCCGACTCGCCTATTCCCGTGGTGCGAAGGGTGCGGGAGAGAATGACGCTGGAAACGCCTTTCGTGCGCGCGCAAAGCATTGGAAGCAGCTCGTCGGCCAGCATGCCACGCATCTCTCGTGGCACGCCCGGGAGCATCGCCACCCACCGCCCTTGCTCGTCCTCAATCCAGATGCCCGGCGCTGTCCCGTGCGCATTCGGAATAATGACCGCACCATCCGGAATCATGGCCTGCTGGCGATTACCCGGCGGCATCGGTCCAGTGAACCCGAAACTCCGAAAGCGCACCTCAATGAGCGCGACAATTTCCTCATTGAGCCGAAGCTCGCGGTCAAAAAGCGCCGCAATGGCCGGCTTGGTCATGTCATCGCTCGTGGGACCGAGTCCGCCAGTGGTAACAATCGCGCCAGTACGATCGAGCGCTTCGCGAACGCTGGCCGCGATCGCGTCAGCTTCGTCGGGGACGGTACAGCGCCGGACGATCTCTACGCCAACTCGAGCAAGCTCACGAGCCAGGTGCACCGCATTAGTGTCGACAACGAATCCGAGCAGAAGCTCGTCGCCTATTGTTATTAACTCAACTTTCATGCGGAATAACCAGGGACCAGAGGGAGCAGGACCAGGGACCAGGACCGCGACATTCGCGAGCTGATTCCCCAGCCGTCTCGCCAAAGCCAGCGTCCGCCGCAACCCGGGGACCGGAACCCGCGACCAGATTCAGGCATTAGCTGTTCCTGGTTCCTGGCTCCCTGGTGCCCGCCGTGCCCTTGCGCGGAGGCAGAGCGTAAAGTTTCATGTACAGACCCAGAGAGTACAGCGTCAGCGCGATCGCGGCGTACATTGTCACTACGCCGATAGTGCCGTTGACCCAGGCCCAGGCGCGCCATGCGAGCTCGTCCAGCCACCCGTAACTGTGAGCAGCGGTGAGC
>JBPCJT010000178.1:0-23848 GCA_051005015.1 Gemmatimonadaceae bacterium
CTCTGGGACGGAGACGTGTGCCGGGTGTACACAGTTCGGCCCGACAGCCCGGAATCGTCGGCGCTCGCTCTCCCGCCGGCTGCCCCACTCGCCGTCTCCTCCTCCGGCGAGCTGGCGCTGTCGTTAGGCACGCACTACCGCAGCACCATGCCCTACGGCACGCTCGCACGCGTGCCGCTCAGTGGCGGCCAGCCACGTGAGCTGCACGAGAACGTCAAGTACGCCGACTGGTCGCCCGACGGCCGGGACATCGCGATCATACGCCGCGTCGGCGAGCAAGATCACCTCGAGTTCCCCGTTGGAACCGTCGTGGCCAAACCGGATGCGCCTTACGGTGGATTCAGTTTCGCCCGTGTTTCCCCGCGCGGTGATGCCGTGGCGGCGTTCGAGCTGAGCGAGCGGGAGTGGCTCGTCGGCCGCGTCGTGATCGTCGATCGCGCTGGCGTGAAGCGGGCGGTGTCGGCCACGTACTACAATGTGTTCGGGCTCGCGTGGCGCGGCGACGAAGTCTGGTTCACCGCGGCGGACGAGCTCCCTCTCTTTCGCAACACGATCTATGCGATGAACCAGTCCAACGACGTGCGCATCGTTGCGCGCGTGCCGGGCAACACGAGCCTGCACGACGTCGCTCCCGATGGTCGTCTGCTCATCGCGCGGACCGACGACCGCACCAGCATTGCCGTCCGCGCGCCGGGTGCCGCCGTCGAGCGCGATCTGTCGTGGCTCGACGGATCCAATATCGCCGACATCTCGCGAGACGGGCGCCAGCTTCTCTTCCATGAGGAAGGTGTCGGCGGGGGGCCGCGTGGATCCACCTACGTGCGCGGCACGGATGGATCTCCGGCCGTGCGCCTCGGCGAAGGTCTGGCGCGGGCACTCTCCCCCGACGGCCGCTGGGCGATCGTGCAGACCCCCGGATCGCGGCACTTCGACGTGATTCCGATCGGGCCGGGGGAGTCGTTCCGTCTCGAGCGCCCCGGGCTCACGCTGCTCGACGCCCGATGGCTTCCCGACGAGCGGAACGTGGTGATCCGTGCGCGCGCGCAGAACGGCCCGGCGCGTTTGTACGTGCTCGACGTCAAGGGCAGCGCGGTGCGTCAGGTGACGCCCGACGGTTTCGAAGTCGGTGACACGGGGTGGGCGGTTTCACCCGATGGAGCGATGCTGGCGGTGTCGAGCGGGCAGTACGTGGAGCTGTTCCCCATCGAAGGTGGCGGGGCGCGGCGCGTGCCGGGAGCCTCGGACCGCTGGCGCGTGGTTGGCTGGATCGAGCGCGGTCTATTGATCTCGGAGGATCCGGCGGCCGGCGGCACGGTGTTCCGCGTCGATCCGGCGACGGGCCGGCGCGACACGTGGGCCGACATCAACCCGCAGGATCCGGCCGGAATCATGAGGCTGGATCTCAGTAGCCTCGTCACGACGCCGGACGGTCGCGGCTACGGCTATTCATGGCATCGCGCCATGAGCGACCTCTATCTGGTCGAGGGCTGGGTGTAGGCGTCGATCGCCGGTCGTTGATATGACTGATATGACTGGGCTTGTGTCGAGGGGATCAGTGCATTGCACTGGTTGTGGCACTCGACGGTCACCAGCGTTTCTCCAACCCCTTTCAAGCCACAACCGGTTCCGCTATAGGGGGCATTTGTTGGTCGACCAACCTGGGAAAGACACGAAGCCCCCTAGACATTCTGCCCATTGGTTGTAATGACGTCTTGATACCAATAAAAGCTCCGCTTCCGAATTCGTCTCAAATCCCTTTCATCGGCTTCGTCACGATTCACATACACGAGCCCATAACGCTTTTGGTAGCCATTGAGCCAACTCAAGACATCTGTAAACGACCATACGCAGTAGCCGACGAGGTCAAGGCCATCACTGATAGCTTGCTTGCACTGCTCAATGTGGGAGCGCAGATACGCAATTCTATACTCGTCGTTCACCGTATCAGTCGCGTCCAGGACATCAAACTCACCCAGCCCGTTCTCCGTAATCAATATTGGCAACTGATAACGGCTGGTAAGACGTCGAAGTCCTATGCGTAACCCTACCGGGTCTATCGCCCAATCCCAGTTCGAGGTTTCGAGGTATGGATTACGCTTTGTCTTATACAACCCCGGAATGCCGGTTTCCTGGCCGCTCCCTTTCTGTCCTGTTGTATTCTGCGCTCCTTCTGAAACACCGTCCAGAGGATTGGCTTCATAGGTAATCGTTTGATAGTAGTTCACCCCCAGAAAGTCAGGAATTCCTTGCTGGAGTAATTCCAGGTCCCCTTCCTGGATAGTTGGAGCCAGTCCCTGTTCGCACAAAAAACGAAATGGGACCTGTGGATATCTCCCCCAGCAATACACATCCAGCCACCAATCGTTGGTGAATGCCTCCGCATTTTCAAACGCCAGAATATCACCGGGATTGCTTGTCAGAGGGTATGCCGGCGAATAGGCAAAGCTCGGCCCGATCTTTCCATTGGGCACATATTGGCGAAAGGCCTTGACTGCGCTGGCATTGGCCAGGAACGCGATGTGATTGGCTTCATGGAATCGTTTTCTGTCCTTGACGCCCGGCGGGTGCATGGCGGTCAGAAAACCATGCTGGAAGTCATAGTTCTGTTCATTTAGAGAGACCCAGTACCGTACCCTATCTCCAAGATGCTTGTACAGAGTGATGCAGTAGTTGGTGAAGTCTTCAATAATTTGTCGGGACTCCCAGGCACCATACTCCTCCATCAGGGAGTGAGGAACATCCCAGTGGTAGAGAGTCAGGATTGGTTCGATATCATGAGATAGAAGCTCATCGATGAGTTTGCTGTAGAATTGAAGTCCAGCGCTGTTGATATCGCCTCTTCCTCGAGGATAGATACGAGGCCAGCTCACAGAGAATCGATAGGCTCTCAATCCCATTTCCGCCATCAAGGCAATGTCTTCCCTGTAGCGGCAATAGTGATCTACAGCGACATCGCCGTTGGATCCCTGAAACGTCTTTCCAGGAATCCTGGCAAACACATCCCAGACGGAGAGTCCCTTTCCCTCCGCATTCCAGGCTCCTTCCACCTGGTATGCAGCGGAAGCGGCTCCCCACAGGAAATTTGCCGGGAATGACTTCAAATGTTGATGAAACATTCATTGTGCTCCTAATGCACTGGCAGCTTACAGGCACAAGTGGCCACACTGACTCAACCGGAAACTGAATGGAATTGGGGAGCACAGCAAGGCGCTGGAACGGCGGCCATGCAGCGTGTAGGCGGCGCTAGCCAAGTAACGCGTTATGGCCGCATCTTTCGAGTCAGCGGTCTTTTATGCTATCTGCCACTCGATGCTGCCTGACGACGCATTCGCAGCATGACGCGTCCTGTATTGAGTGCGGCGCAGCTGAACGCGTGGAAATTAGGAAGCAGTCGGAAGACTTCGCTCAACCGCGGGCCAAGGGGGAATGCATGCGTTCGCCACTCGTGCTTGCTGTAACGGTGCTCGCGGTCTCTGGTGGCCACAAGATACCGGCTCCCGAAGCGGCGCTGCCCAACGACAACCGTCTTGCCGCAGGACGTCTGACGCACGGCGTGCTCGCGCTGCGTCTCGAAGCGCGCCAGGTCGTGTGGCATCCCGAAGCTGATGACGGCGCGGCGATACCGGTCTATGCCTTCGCGGAAGCGGGACAGCGCGCGAGGATTCCCGGACCGCTGATCCGCGTGCCGGTGGGCACGGAGATCCGGGCCACCGTCCGCAACATGCTGCCGAAACGGATGCACGTGTACGGCCTGCATGCGCGTGGCAGCGCACGCAGCGATTCCAGCATCGTTCCGCCGGGTGCAACGGAGGAGCTTCGGTTCCGGGCCGACCTGCCCGGCACGTATTACTACTGGGGGCGGACGGAGCCGCTACCACCTCAACCCGGACCCGGTGTGTCCCGGGATGCTGCGCTCCTTGGCGCCTTCATCGTCGACTCGGCGCACGCGGCCATCTCGCCGCACGAACGGATTCTCGTGATCAACGGTTTCTTCGACACGGTCCCGGCGCTGGGCGTCTGGTCGGAAGAGGCACATCAAGTCCTGCGTCGTGAGTTTCTCAGGCGTGACCGTTGGGTGGTCACCGGTGTGAACGGAAAGTCGTGGCCGCACACCGAGCGGTTGTCGTACACGGCGGGAGATACGGTTCGCTTCCGTATCATCAGCGCGGGGCCGTTCCCGCATCCCATGCATCTGCACGGGTTCTACTTCCATGTCGACGCGCGAGGCGACGCGCAGCGCGATACGATGTACGCCGCCGCAATGCGGCGGCAGGTGGTGACCGAGTGGATGACCCGGGGCACAACCATGAGCATGAGATGGGTGGCTGACCGACCGGGCAACTGGCTCTTCCACTGTCATCTCATCACGCACATGAGCCACGCGCTCCGCCTTCCGGGGCCAGTGCGCCCCGCGGCCGGGGGGCATGGGAACCATGCCGAGAGCGGAATGGCGGGGCTCGTGATGGGCATTCGTGTCGCGCCGGCGCGGTCCGGGACGCCGGCCGTAGAGCCGGGCCCACGCCGCAGGCTGCGGCTTTTCGTCACCGAGAAGGCCAACGTGTACGGTGAGCGGCCGGGGTACAGCTACGTGCTGCAGCAAGGTGTCATCCCGCCGGCTGCCGATTCGATCCGGATGCCCAGCTCCTCACTCCTCCTCCACCAGGACGAGCCCACGGAGATCGCGGTGATCAATGTCGCCAAGGTCGCGACGACCGTGCATTGGCACGGGCTCGAGCTGCAGAGCTACTACGATGGCGTGGGCAATTGGAGTGGCTGGGGACAGCGCGTCGCACCGTCCATCGCCCCGGGCGATTCCTTCGTGGTGCGCCTGACGCCGCCCAGGGCCGGCACGTTCATCTATCACACGCACATGGACGAAGGGATACAGCTCGCGTCGGGGCTCTTCGGCGCACTGATCGTACTGCCGCCGGGCGCCACGGCCGACACCACGGAGCGACTTTTCCTGATCGGGATAGCCGGACCACACGACGATGCGCCGCCCACGATTAACGGCTCACCCGCGCCGCCGCCGGTCGAGCTCCGCGCCGGCGTTGCCCACCGATTCCGGTTCATCAACATATCGCCGATGGAAACCCGCACCGTGGAGCTGCTTGCCGCCGATACGCTGCTGCGCTGGCGCGCGGTGGCAAAGGACGGCGCCGACCTGCCGCCGGCGCAGGCGGCGATGCGACCAGCCAGTGTGGCGCTGCACGCAGGCGAGACTTACGACTTCAAGGTGGAGCGGCAGCGCCCTGAGTCGCTAACGCTGAGAATCACCGGGAACAGTTCGATCGCGACGCGCGCTGCGTTCGTTGCGCGCGCCAGCCCGGGCGAGCGTTCTCCGCGCCTCGTTCTGAACATTCCCGTGATCGTGCGGTGAAGCTTTCGCTGGCGTTGATCTCGACGTTGCCTGATGCCTTGCCGTTGGTCATCGCCGAGGCGATAGGCGCTTGCGTACGACGAAGCTGACGAGCGACCTCGGATTGCTCGCTTCGCTCGCTGTTATTGACTCGCTTGCAAGTGAACTTTAGCGTTTGGCCCGACCAAACTGGAGATGGCGATGAACGCCACCCTCGCGCAGAATTTAGTGATAGTGAGGAAACTCCTCGCTATCATCGTAGTCGTCGCCGCCGGTTTCTGGGGGATGATAAGCCTCTTCTCCGACTACCCTCCCCACTGGCCATTCGCGAGGTGGGTTCTCTACGCACTCAGCGGCCATGTACTCGCTGGTTTTCTTATCGGCATGTTACTCCCCTTACGTTGGCGGCTCTCTATCGCGGCGGCCTGGGGAGCGATCCGCATCGGCTTTATGGGTCTGATATCGATGCTGGGATCCAGCGAATCGGATACCGGGCCACAGGTTCCCTTCGTCATGCGGCTCGCCTCAGTTCTTTGGTTTTCGCCGTACCAGCTGCGGTCGCATTCGGGGGCTACGCCGCAGCAGGGTTGTAACAAGGCGTCGGCACCAGGCCCTCATTCATGCAATCAGCGCAGGTACGAAGGGCTAGCTAACCCGACCATATGACATTGCGAGCCACGCTACGTCGCGGCGAGTGGCCGCGAAGGAGCGGAGGACACAGCTTCACCGGAAATCGTTCGGGAGGCTGGAATGACTTTCGTCGGACTCGATTTGCATAAGCGCTACATCACCGCCTGCGCACTCGTATGGTCTGCTCAGCGATTCGATCCAAACACGTGAGAGACGCTGAAGCCTGTCTCATGGGCATTGTGTTAGTGTCACTCGTGATGCGCGGAGGTTGAGAAATAAATCTTTCTTTGGTGCGCCGCAGCTTAAGCGCGATCCGTTGAACCGCGCGACGAAGGAGGCGAATGAAACCGACCATTCGATCTATCACGTTCATTTCACTTCTCGTGGGGTGTGTGGGAACCCATGTGAATACCACGGCAGACGCATCAAGCCCGGCGGTGCTCGCACAAGACTATCCAACTAAGCCGGTGCGCTTGATCGAGCCGTTCGGGGCGGGCGGCGGGCCTGATCTGCTGGCCCGCGCCCTCGCCCAAAAGCTCTCTGAGCTGTGGGGCCAACCCGTGACAGTGGATAACATCGCCGGTGCGGGAGCCACGGCGGGCCCTGCGCAGGTCGCAAAGTCGCCAGCCGACGGTTTCACGTTGCTCGTGAACACCAGCGCTCAGGCATACAGCGTCTCGCTCTTGAAGAACCTCCCGTATGACCCATTGAAGGATTTCATCCCAATCGCTCCGCTCACGAGCCAGCCCTACGTGCTCGTCGCAGGTAAGGCGGCGGGTGTTACCACCGTCGGCGAACTCATCGCGGCGGCGAAGGCGAAGCCGGGTGAGCTCAAGTTTGGCTCCTCCGGCATAGGCACCGGTACGCATTTGGGTGTCGAGAAATTCAATCTCGCCGCAGGTATCAGGGCGGTGCACGTGCCGGCCGGGCCGGCCGACGCGATCGCTGACGCCATCGCCAATACGGTCGCAGGCCAAATCGCTTACAGGATGGCGCCCATCTCTCTCGTCCTGCCCCACATTCGCGACGGCCAACTCAATGCGCTAGGCGTGACCACGGCGCGGCGCTCGGCCCTGTTACCGGACGTCCCGACGATCTCGGAGGCGGGCGTTGCCGGATTCGACTTCCAGATTTGGTATGGAGTGTGGGCCCCGGCTGGTACTCCGGCCGGGGTGGTTGACAAGCTTGCGAAGGACATCGGTCGTGTGCTCGCCGGACCCGATCTGCGCGACTGGGTTGCCAGGCACGGAGGCGAGCCGATGACAATGACGCAGCCCGAGTTCGCGCGCTTCATTCTCAGCGAGAGTGAAAGCGCGGTGCAGATCATCAAAGCTGCTGGGATCAGGTTCCAATAGCCGAGTGTGTGATGAGCTGCCGATCCGGGAGACACAGCCAAGCTCAGCGTTGCGGCGTCGCCAACCAGGCGCGGCCCGCGCGGCCGTACAGATCCGATCGCGGGAACAAGAGGTTCTCCGCCGTCAATCTGCCGTGAATGCGATTCTTGATCTGCGTGCGCTGCCGCACGAGGAAGGCGCGACCATGCAGGAGCTGTCGCCTCCGGCGCGTGTCCCCATCGGGAATCCAGATCCCTGGAAAGAGATTTACCCGGAGCAACTCTGCCAGTTTCCGCGCCGAGGAGTGGGGCGACATCTTCGGCGACGAGACCATAGCCGCCGCGCTGATCGACCGGCTCGTGCACCACTGCCACATCGTCAACATCCGCGGCAACAGCTATCGCATGCGCCACCACGCCGATGTCTCAGCCGCGCTCAGATCACCGGGCGCTCAGGCGTCGGCCCCGCCGCACCGAACTCGCCGTCCCAGCCGCCAGGAGGTCCCGACGCCCTAACGGCTCGTCCCCGCCACTTGTGCAATTTCAATCACCGAAAGTGTGCAATTTCAATCGCCGTTGACAGAGTCGTTGCAGTGACGTGGAAGCTAAGGACTGTGCGCCTTCGGCGACTCGGATTGGGTTCCCACGCAGCTGAATCAGGGCGTTGATATGACTGGACGGTGTTCACCACCCAGGCCGCATCGAGCTGGCGCCCCGATCAGACTTACTGCAAAATCCGAGAAGAGCTAGATGCTAAGCCGCTACGACCGCTTGCACTGACCATGGGAGACTGCCGGTATGCGCTGCTTCACGCGAGTGGTTCTGCCGCTTCTATTGATGGCGCTTCTCATCGGATGCCGGGGGTCCACACCTGCACCGCGTCCCGCCGGTCAGGTTGCGTCGGCGGCGCGAGAGGGATACGTCGACGCTGGGGCCGGCTTGCGTCTGTTCTATCGGGTGGTCGGCACCAGCCGCGATACCGTGGTCGTACTGCACGGCGGTCCCGGGTTCACCATGGACTATTTCGCGGCCGACCTCAGCCCGCTGGCGGCGCGCCATACACTCCTGTTCTACGACCAGCGTGGCACCGGCCGATCCTCGCTCGTCAGTGACTCCTCCGCGCTCGACGCGCAGCGGTTCGCCGAGGATCTCGAGGCGGTCCGCCGGCATTTCGGCGTCGGGCGGCTCACGCTGCTCGGGCATTCGTGGGGGGCGGGCGTGGCGGCACTCTACGCGGCGCGATATCCGGAGCGCGTTGGGCGGCTCATCGTCGTCGGTGCGATCCCGGCGCGGCGTGCGGAACTCGTGGAGGCATTTCGGGCACTCGACGCCGGTCGCGACAGCACCACGCGGCGCCGGATGGAGGAGTGGTGGGAGGCGCGCCTCGCCAACCCTGGCGATGCAGCGGCGTGCCGCGCCTACTACGTCCTCTGGTTCACGCCGTTCTTCGGCGATCGCGCTGCGGCGGATCGTAGCAAGGGCGACTTCTGCGCGGGCACTCCGGAAGCACTCCGGAACAAGATGGCCAGCGTCGATCGCTTCACCATGTCGTCGCTCGGTGAGTGGGATTGGACGCCGTCACTACGCGCTGTCGCGGCTCCTGCCTTGGTGATCCACGGGACGGCTGACCCGCTCCCGGTGGCGAGCGCTCGCCGGTGGGCCGCCGCACTGCCGAACGGACGTCTCGTGCTCCTGCAGGGGGTTGGCCACTTCCCGTATCTGGAGGTGCCTGAAACATTCTTCACGGTCGTCGACGAATTCCTGCAGGGACGCTGGCCAGCGGGTGCGCAGGCAGTCGCCGTGCCGTAGCCATACTGACAGACGCGCACGAGTGCAGACGCACATGGTGTAGCGCCCGCAGAGACTCCGCCCGACATGTATTCACTGAGCAGCAGCGGCCCGCCTTCCATAACCACCCATCACATCAGATCGAGGAAAATTCATGGCCACGACTCAGAGAATCGGCCCCTGTCTGTGGTTCGCGGATGAGGCAGAAGAGGCTGCCCGATTCTATACCGGGATCTTCAAGAACTCGCGGATCACGACGATTACTCGTTATGGCACGGCGGGGTTCGAAACGCATCACCGGCCGGCCGGATCGGTGATGGTTGTCGCGTTCGAGCTCGACGGGCAGTCGTTCACCGCGCTCAACGGCGGGCCGCTGTTCAAGTTCAACGAGGCCATTTCGTTTCAGGTGAACTGCGCGACACAGGACGAGATCGACTACTACTGGGAGGAGCTGTCCGCCGGGGGTGATCCGAAGGCGCAGCAATGCGGCTGGCTGAAGGACCGATATGGTCTCTCGTGGCAGGTGGTCCCGAACGACATGGACGAGTTCTTCAAAGATGAAAAGTCGGCAGGGACGCAGCGGACAATGGAAGCGATGCTGCGAATGAAGAAGGTCGACATCGCCGAGCTGCGGCGAGCGCACGACGGAACGGCATAATCGGGTTACCCGAGCGATCTCATCCCCGATACTGTAGGTGCATGGCTTGGCGTCACAGCTTTAGCGCCCAGAGGGTTATTCGGTCAGCTTCAACTTGTTGTCTCTCACTTGCAGCGTGCCCATGAAGGCCTACGTAATGACAACTGGCGCGATCTTTGGCCTGCTCGTCGTGGCTCATCTCTGGCGGATCGCGGAGTCGCCGAGTCTCGCGACCGACCCTTTCTACGTCCTCATCACGCTTGTTGCGGGGCTGCTAAGCCTCTGGGCCTGGCGCCTGCTTCGGGTCTCGCGATCGCCTTGACGTCTTCTAGCGCACAGTTGACTGTGCCAATTATCCAGCCTCACTTCGGAACTGCGCTGCTGAGAGGCCTGTCGTGGTCGCAGACGAAATAGGCGATAAGGATCGCCGGCGACGTGGCGCTCGCGTTGGCCGAGACCAGGTGGATCCCATTCGGCGCCTCGAAGAAACTCTCCCCCGTCCTGTAGATCGCTTCCGGCTCGCCCTTGACCTGCGTCCGGATTGAGCCCTGAGCAACGTAGCCGATCACGGGGCAGGGATGGCTGTGGGGCGCTGAGGACTCGCCCGGTCCGTACCGAACCTCGATCACCGAGACTTTGAGGCGGCCGCCGTTGAGCCGGGGTAGCGCGTGAGTGAGCGCGACCCGCGCCTGCCCACCCGTCCTGGGACGTGAGGAGTCGGCCCGGGTCTGGGCGCCTGACGTTCGAGGCGCGGCCATCGCCGCGCAGATGATCATCACAGCAAAGACGCTCAAGTGTGCGCGAGCCATCGCTATCTCCCTGCGTGCACGTTAGAGACGTAGTCCCCGGGAACCGACCGCTGGCTGATCGCGACCCTGTTCCAGGCGTTGATCGCGATGACGGCCATTGTGAGAGTTGCCACGTCTGCCTCGGTGAACCGCTCACGGATTTCTTCGTACACGGCGTCCGGCACATGTCCGTCGGCCACCAGCGTCACCTGCTCGGTCCAGGCGAGCGCGGCGCGCTCCTCGTCGGTAAAAAATGGCGTTTCGCGCCAAGCGGCGAGCGCGTACAGGCGCTGCTCCGTCTCGCCCCGCGCGCGGGCGTCCTTGGTGTGCATGTCGATGCAGTAGCTACAGCCGTTGATTTGCGACGCACGGACGCGGACCAGCTCGAGAAGTGTCGGGTCGAGCCCCGACCCGGCAACGAAGTGGTCGAGCGCGCCCAGCGCGCGCTCGGCGCCGGGTGCGACGGAGTCGATGTCGAAGCGAGGATAAATGGTTGACGGCATGGGTAGGCCTCCGAATGGAGAAAAGGCGGTTGAATCTCTTGAAGGGTGAAGATTATTCTGCCTTGGACTATACACAAGCGCCAAATATCGCCACTTCATCTGGTCCAAACCCAAGTTTCTCAGTCCGCCAGACAGGAGAGATGTGAGCATTTCATTTGGACGGTCGCGTCTCATTTTGTCTTGACGTTCCACCACTCTCATGGTTCGCTCTGGTTGTCCAGAAGCGGTCTGGCCGCGCCGTCCAGCGCGCGCCGTAGCGCACGTGCGCCCGCTCGAATCGCCCGCCGGTCGAACGCGGCGTAGTTTAGCAGCAGGCCGCCGGGGGCCGAGCCATCCGGCGGTGCAAGACTGTACCGCGACAGCGGCGACACCTCTACGCCTTCCACGCCTGCCGCGCGCGCCGCATCCACATCCTTCACCCCCGGTGGAAGCCATCCGACGAGGTGCAGGCCGGCGGCATCGGGTGCGAGTCTGAGCACACCGTCGAGCTCCGACGTTCCGGCAGCGATCAGCGTCTCCTGCCTCTCGGCGTACAGTGTGCGCACTCGACGCACGTGCCGCGCGTAGTGCCCCTCCCCCATGAAGTCGGCGAGCACCCCCTGCTCAAGCGTCGGCGCGAAACGGTCGAGCAGCCGCCGCGCAGCGCGAAAGGCGTCCACCAGGGCGTCGGGGAGGATGAGGTAACCGAGCCTGAACCCCGGAGCCAGTGTCTTGCTAAACGTGCCGGCGTACAGCACGCAGGCCTCGTCTCCCGGGCCGCGTCGCTCGGCGTCGAGTCCCTGGAGGCAGGGTAGGGGGCGTCCGCTGTAGCGGAACTCCGAGTCGTAGTCGTCCTCGAACACCCACGCCTTCGCCCGGCGCGCCCACGACAGCAGCGCGAGGCGCCGCGGTGCGCTCATCACCGCGCCTAACGGGAACTGGTGCGATGGGGTGACGTAGGCGAGCCGGGCGTTTGGCGCCGCGCGTTCGCCGGCGGTGACGTTGAGCCCCTCCCCATCGACTGGCACGGGGACGAGTCGCGCACCGGCGTCGGTAAGGGGTACGCGCGCGTCAATGTAGCCGGGATCTTCCACCCACACGTCATCGCCGCGGTCAATGAGCACACGGGCGACGAGATCGAGCGCCTGTAGCGCGCCGTTGACAACGAACACCTGGCTGGCGGTGCAGCGCGCGCCGCGGGCATTGGCGACGTATTCGGCGATCGCCGCCCGGAGGGCTGGATCGCCGGCGGCGTGGCCCTCGCCGAGATGGACATGGCCGCCGCGCCAACGACGCGCGGTGAGGCGTGCCCAGAGTTCGGTTGGGAATGCATCGACCGCCGGAACGCCAAGCCGAAAGGGTGGTGGTGGCGACGCTTCGCGTAGTCCCGTGCCCCCTCCCGCCGCGACGAACGCGGCACCACGCGCGGAAAGTCGTGCCTGCGGCGAGGTCGCCCCGCTTGGAGCGCGTGAGGTTGCTGGGGGCACGCGTGCGGAAGCGCTGCGCCTGACATGAAGCATCGCATCCGGAGTTGCGGGACGGACCCGGGTTCCCCCCCCGCGACGCCCGATGATGTATCCCTCCGCACGGAGCTGGTCGAACGCGATGGTAACGGTGTTGCGAGCGACGCCGAGGTCGGCGGCGAGCGAGCGCGTCGACGGCAAACGCGCGCCGGCAGGAAGCCTGCCGGCGAGGATCGCGTCCCTCAGGCCGTCGTACACCTGGCGGTGCAGCGGGCGATCGGTCATCGCGTCGAGGGCCACGAGAACGGCTGGCGCGTCCGCCATTCGCCGGCGCGCGGCGATTTTTCTTGGACCAGTCATGAAGACCTAATTTGGAGCTTGTCGCTGGTCCAAGCAAGAGGTAGTGTCCGTCCGTGCGCTGCTGGGCATCTTCGCGCGGCACAAGCGTGATCGGGTCCACCACACAAATAGCGCGCGACTCAACGCGCCGCAACTCAATGTACGCCGGATTTAAATGAAAACGAAAGAACTCGCCGCTCTCTTTGCGCTCGGCGCCGTGTGGGGCGCGTCGTATCTCTTCATCCGCGTCGCTGTGCCGGCGCTCGGCCCCTTTCCGCTCGCCGCCGGCCGCGTTGCGCTCGCGGGATTGGTGCTGTGGCTCGGCATTCGCGCAGCCGGACAGCGCCCGGCGATCCGCGAGAACGCGCGCAAGCTGCTCATATTGGGCGGGCTGAACGCGGCAATCCCCTTCAGCCTGATCGCCGCCGCCGAGCTGCACGTCACAGCGTCGCTGGCGGCGATGTTGACCGCAACGGCGCCGATGTGGAGCGCGGTGTTCAGCGCGGTGTGGCTCGGGGAGCCGATCGGCACGCGTCGCGGCGGGGGACTCCTGCTTGGCGTTGCCGGTGTCGCGGTGCTCGTGGGCTGGAGCCCGATCGAGATGACAACGACGGTTGCTTTGAGCATACTCGCGGTGCTCGTCGCGACGTGCTCGTACGTTCTCGCGACCGTCTACGCGAAGCGCAACCTCGCCGGCGTTCCGGCGCCGACGCTCGCCCTCGGCCAGCAGCTCGGCGCAGCGGTGCTGCTGGCGGTGCCCGCCGCTGTCCGCGTGCCCCACGCGCATCCCACGACGACGGCGCTCCTCGCGCTTGCCGCCCTCGCGGTGATCTGTACCGCGGTCGCCTACCTGCTCTTCTTCCGCCTCGTCGCCTCGATCGGTCCTACAAAACTCTCGACGGTCACCTATCTCATCCCCGTCTTCGGCACAGCATGGGGGGCGCTCTTCCTCGGGGAGCCTGTGACGCGCGGGATGATCGCGGGTCTGGCGCTGATACTCGCAAGTGTGGTCCTCGTGAATGACGTGCGGTTAGGCAAGTTGCTGCGACTGTTGAGGTCGGTTACGGCCGGACAGGTAGCGAACGCTGCACGTCCGTGATCATGCCGGCGAGTGCATCAACCCGTCATGCTTCTGTTTGTGCCTTGTCAACAGCAATTGAAATTGCACACTTTCGGTGATTGAAATTGCACAGGTGCTGGCGACGAGCCGTTAGGGCGTGGGGACGTCCTGGCTGCCTGGCGAGCGCTCGCTCAGCAGGTATCTTGAAGGCGGTCATCCGCAAGAACTTCACAGGTGGCGCTCGGCCTTACCCACGGCGTATGGCGCCCATGTCCTTCTATCAGAGGTACGGTTGCGAGTCCGTGCGATCAGCTGTCTCCTTCTGGGCGCCGCTTGCACCGCTTCGGGGGCGCACTCTCCATCGCCGTCGCCGGCGCCACTCCCGCCCCCAGCGGCCCACCTCGCGGGCCAGCTCTCGCCGCTCGAGCAGCAGCACCTCGCGGTTGTCCGAGGCATCCACGAGGGGTCCGGCATCATCCGGCGTGCCCGCGAATCCGGTATACTGGCCGACAGCGTCGAGTGGTGGGTCGCCGGCCCGCCTGGTGTGCTGCCCTTCGCCGGCACGTGGCGCGGGATCGCCGGGATCGCGGAGTTCGAGCGGCAGCTGGGCGCCACCATGCGCTACGACCGGGTGGAGCTGCGCCGCTACCTGGTGAGCGGCGACGACGTGGCCGCGCTCTTCCTCGGTGCCGGCGTGGCGAAGGCAACCGGCCGGCCGTTCGAGAGCGAGATCGTCCGGCTCTATACGTTTCGTGACGGCAAGGTTGTACGCGTGCGCAACTATTACGATACCGCGGCTTACGTGGCCGCCGTACGCGGACAATAAGGCTGCGAACCCGTTGAGGTTTGCCGACCTCCATACCGATATGTATTCTGGTCCTCCTCCAGCGAGATACCGAGCGGCGGTAGATGAGTGACAGCCTGGTAAAGGGTGCGCAGCTCGACCACGTAGAGCTATTCGTGCCGGATCGCGAGCAGGCGGCGGCATGGTATGCGCGCGTGCTTGGGCTGCAGCCCGTGGCGGCAATGGCGCGCTGGGCGACGCCGCGCGGGCCGCTGATGCTGTCGGCCGACGGGGGCAAGTCGATGGTGGCGCTTTTCACTGGGGAGCCGTGCGAGCACCGCCGCGACCGCAGCCACCACCGTGTGGCGTTTCGCGTTCCCGGGGCCGAATTCCTCGCGTTCGTGGCGGTCGCCCCGGAAGGGCCGATCTACGACGCGTTCGGCATACCAATGGTCTCGCTGACCCCCATCGACCACGGCGGTGCGTTCTCGGTCTACTTCGCCGACCCGTGGGGGCATCTCTGCGAAGTCACGACGTATGACTGGCGGCACATCCTGGCTCACGGCGATCGCAGGTGGGCTGGCGACTCGACGCGACTCCATAACGCCGATGCCATGCCGCCCATTGCCGATCAGCCGCTGCCAAATCGTCGCTGACGTTTAAAATCGCACTGAAGCCGACCCCTGGCTTGAGGCGTTCGGACTTGGTGGTCGATGCGTAAGTACGGCAGCATTCGAGCGGCGCAGCACTGAAGCCCAGGGTGTACTCACAGAAAAAATGAGACAGGATGACAGGATGGACAGGATGGGAAAAGTCCGCAATGCGGTGGACTTCCACCGGCTCTCTCGGTGGCTTGACACCAAGTGTCATCACACCTATATTCCATCCATGCAACGCACCCTCCAGGACGATATCCGGCAGCGAAAGCCGTTCACGAGCCGCCACCAGGAAGCCCTGCTGAACGTAGTTCGCACCTCCACAACTCTGCTCGACAAGATGGAGGATCTGCTCAAGCCGTACGGGATCAGCAGCACTCAGTACAATGTGCTCCGCATTCTCCGCGGCGCCGAACCGAAGGGGCTGTGTCGCAACGAGCTCCGTGACCGGATGCTCACGCGCATGCCCGATGTCACCCGGCTACTCGACCGCATGGAAGAGGTGGGGCTCGTCGGCCGCTCGCGAGATAGCGACGACCGCCGGCTCGTGTCCACGCGCATTACCAGGGCCGGCCGACACCTCGTGGACCAGCTCGATGCACCTGTCGGTGAGCTCCACCACCGCTGCCTGGGTCACCTCAGTGACACGCAGCTTCGCACTTTGATCGACCTGCTTACGCTGGTTCGCGCAGGCAGCTGATTTTGCAGTAAAGGTGTGATGACACCCAAGCGTATCACACCGGTAGCAACTTTTCATTCTTCAGAGGTACTCAACATGTCGCTCTTTCGCTCCCCTTCCCAGCGTCAGCTCACTGTCGGGCTCACCATTCTTCGGCTGGTGCTAGGCGCCACCTTCGTCATGCACGGCGGCCAGAAGCTGTTCGTCTATGGCTTTGCCGGTGTTACCGGCGCATTCGCGCAGATGGGAATGCCCCTGCCCGGCCTGCTCGGCCCCTTCGTCGCCCTCGCGGAGTTCTTCGGCGGCATCGCCATTATGCTCGGCCTGCTGACGCGGCTCGCCACCTTCGGTCTGGGCATCACGATGGTCGTCGCCATCCTTGCTGTGCACCTGAAGGCGGGCTTCTTCAACCCGGGCGGCTTCGAGTTCCCACTCTCGCTGCTTGGTGCGTTGACCGCAATCACTCTCACCGGCGCCGGCGGCTTCTCGATAGACGAGATGCTGAACAAGCGCCGCTCCGGCGATCGTTCAGCGCCCGTACCCGTAACTGCCCCTGTCGCGAGGCGCAAGGCGGCCTGAACAGAAGCCAACGTCGGACCAGCATCGGTGCGCAGCATGAACTTGCGCACCGATGCGATCGGTGCGGCCTTAGGGTGCGGGTTTTTTCGCGGCTCCTTTCGCGAACTCCGTCTTCGACAAATTCACATGGCCTACTGATTGCGCGATCGTCACCTTGCCGCTCGGCACCTTGTCCTTATGAGACCACAGGTGAAAGATTATTCCGTCGGTGGTCGCGACGAGGTCAGCGACTTCCTTCGCCTTTTCGGGGGGCAGGTCGAGCACCGCAACCCGGCCGGTCGAGATTTCCTGCGCATGGTCGTGCCAATTTCTGTTCCAGTTGCCCAGTGACACCGCGCTTCGGGTAATAGACTTGGCGATGATGTATTCGACCTGCTCCAACCGGGCGTTCGCCTCGCTGGAGCTGTAGACGAGGCACTGGATCACCGGCTCGGCTGACAGGACCTTGCAGTAGTGGTGGTACGGTCCCATGGTGACGCCGGCAACTACGTGGGGCGCCGTAACGTGAACGTCGTAGCCGGCGGCCGGGGATGCAACTGCTGAGTCCTGGCCTGATGCCGGCTGGCCAACCGCGAGCGCCACAACTGCTCCCACGATTCGCAGCCAGGACATGTCCCTGATGTGTCGAGTCATTAGGCTCTCCTGTAGGTGTCCGGGAATTCTCTTGGAAACGCCTGGCCGTCGCAATAGACGAAGCGTGAGCGTATTATGAGTTTTTCCTGAGTGGAGGCGGGAAGAATGGGCGGCGTGCTGACCTTCGGTCCGTTCCATCTCGATCTCGGCAACTGCGAGCTGCGCCGGGATGGAATTCCCGTTCGGCTCCAGCCGCAGCCATTCAGGGTTCTCAGTCTGCTGGTGCGCAACGGCGGCCGGCTGGTTACGCGCGATAGAATTCGTGCTGATGTCTGGGGATCGGGCACGTTCCTCGATTTCGACCAGTCGCTGAATTATTGCATCAGGCAGATACGTTCCGCGCTGGACGACGATGTATCCGCTCCCCGTTACGTCGAAACCCGACAGCGTCTGGGATACCGCTTCGTAGCGCCGGTGGCGGAGTTGATCCCGAAGCCGGAACCGGCGGCCGGCGGAAAAATCATGCTGGTGGTGCTTCCGTTCCAGAATTTGAGCGGTGCAGAAGAGCAGGACTATCGGGCGCTGGAAATCGATCCCGGTTACACCCGCGCACACTACTGCCTTGGCCTGGTTTACGAGCAACAGGGACGGTACGGCAGCGCCATCGACGCGTTTCGAAAGGCGCTCAGGCCCCGGGCTGACGGTCCGGGCCCGAGGGCAGCGCTAGCGCACTGTTACGGATTGGCAGGAGAGCGCCGCAAGGTGCTAGCGGTGTCGAGGGAGCTGGAGCAAATCTCGGCAAAGGCGTACGTCTCTCCGTACGATTTCGTCCTGACATCGCTCGCTCTCGGAGACACTGACCGGACAATGAGCTGGCTGACTCGAGCCTACGAAGCGCGCTCCAGCTACATCGCGTTCGTGAGGACGGATCCGCGCCTCGCGCCACTGCACTCCGACCCACGGTTTGCGGAGCTGGTGCGGAGTATGGAGTTTCCCGAATGAAAGGCGAGATTGTTACCACGCAGACATCGTTGCCGCTGGACAGCTGGCGCCGCATTGAAACCAGGCCGTTGGTTGACGTATCCTACACGAAGTAACTGCCACGTTACGATTTAGGGACGGTAATTATGCAGAGGCGAGACTTCCTGAGCACGTTGGGCGGTGCGGCTGCCATCACTACATTATTTGGCCCCGCCGCCGCCCAGGCGGTTCGATCCGCGGCACAGCACACCTCCAGTCTTACCCCTGGAGAGGCCGCCAGAGACGAAACCTTTTGGCGGGAGATCCAGCAGGCCTTCAGCGTTCCCCGCGGCATCGTCAACCTCGACAACGGATGTACCTGTCCCGCGCCGCGCATGGTTATGGAGGCCATGGTGCGCTACTCATGGCAGCAGGAAGAAGCCCCTTGCCACACCAGCGAAGAGATTCTCTGGCCTATGGTACAGACGGTGCGGACCGACCTGGCAAGATTGTTCGGCTGCGAAGCTGAAGAGCTTGCAATAGTCCGCAACACCACCGAAGCACTTGATATCGTGCTCCTGGGCGTTGAGTTAAAACGCGGCGACGAGATCATCACAACCACCCAGGATTATTGGGCGATGCTGGACGCCCTTAATCAGCGTGTCAGGCGCGACGGCATCACGGTCAAACTGATCAAGGTTCCCACGCCGCCGGCTTCGATGCACGAACTCACAAGTGCGTTCGAGCGGGCCATCACATCAAAAACCAGGCTCCTCCTGGTGTCTCACCCCGTCAACCTCACGGGACAATTCTTCCCCGTCAGGGACATCTGCCGGCTGGCTCACCAGAAAGGTGTCGAGGTGGTGGTGGACGGAGCACACTCCTTCGCTCACACCGACTTCAAGGTTGCGGACCTGGAGTGCGATTACTACGGCACGAGTTTGCACAAGTGGCTGCTCGGGCCTATAGGCACCGGGCTGCTATATGTGCGCAAGGACAAGATCGGCAAGGTATGGCCCCTATTCCCCTGTCCTGACAAGCGGCGGGAAAATATTTCGAAATTCCATTTTTACGGGACGGCCCCTCCGGCGCCGCACCTTGCAGTTGGGGAGGCGCTTGCTTTTCATAACAGCATTGGCTCGAAGCGAAAGGAGGAGCGACTTCGTTACCTGACGAATTACTGGGTCTCTCAAATCAGGGACCGGCCAAACGTCCGCTTTCACACTTCCTTCGCGCCGGGAATGAGTTGCGGGTTAGCCACTTTCGAGATTGTCGGGGTTGACCCAGACGCCGTGACCAAGTTCCTCTGGAAGGAACATCGCATTCTCGTGCAAAGCATAGTGCACGAAGAGTTCAAAGGGGTGCGGGTTTCGCCTAACGTCTATTCGACGCTGAACGAGCTGGACAAATTTTGTGAGATAGTGGAACTCGTGGCGCAGCGCGGGCTGCCGAAATCCGGCTGATGCACGGCCTTTTTTAGCGGGCCTTGCGCCGTCTGGGCTTTCAATCGCCATCGCGTTACGGTGTACCAGGCTTACGGCGCTGCCGCAGCCGCCACGTGACCTTATCCCGGAGAGCTCGCCATGGCAGATCGCGTTGACCGTCGTGACTTCGTGCGGATCGCGGCCAAATGGGGAGCGGCGGCCACGGTCGGTGGCTGGTCGCCTACGGTGACTCGCTTTACCGCCGCTTCATTGCCGCCAAGCGCCGCTACGACCCCGCCGGAATCCTAACGCCGGGGGCAGCGATTTTCGCTTAGGACTGCGCGCGGATATGAGATGATTTCCAGACAGCGCAGGCTCCAGATAGCTCTCGCCGTCTGGCTATTCAGCGGATGCGCCAGCGTGCCCCCCACGGAAACCCGCCCGGGCGCCGTTGGCGGCGATGCCGCCGTTGTTGCACTCCTGGCCACGCGCTTCGACTCGCTCCGGCATGCCCAGCGCATCCCTGGGCTGGCAGTCGTCATCCTTCGGGACACGACCGTGATTCTCGCGCGTGGCTTCGGTCTCGCCGACGTCGAGCGCCAGATTCCGGTGACGCCCGAGACGCCGTTCGACATCGCGTCGGTTAGCAAGCCCATCTCGGCCGTAGTCGCGCTGCGACTGGCCCAGGATGGGGTGCTCAACCTGGATCGCCCGATGCAGCAGTACAAGGGCTTCGCCGAGTTCTGCGACGCGGCCCGTGCCGCAGGGGGCATCTTCTTCGCGGACTACGGCTGCGAAGGCAATCGGCTCACGCTCCGGCATGTGCTCACCATGACGATGAACGGTGAGCCCGGGAGTCGCTTCTGGTACAACCCGCCTGCGTACTCCTGGGCATCGCGCCCCATCTCCGAAGTGACCGGTCGCCCGTTCTCTGACCTCGTGGACTCTCTGGTTTTCCGCCCGGCCGCCATGCGCGGCGCGGCGCGGATCCACCGAGGCCGCCCGCTCCGTGCCGATCTCGCTGCGCTACTTGCGACTCCATACCACATCGATTCAGCGGGCCGGCTTGCGCGATCAGATCCTCCGCCGCCACAAGGAGACGGTGCGGCTGGTGGGGTGATTGCGAGCGCGATGGACCTGGCGCGCTTTGACGTCGCGCTCTCCAACGGGCGGCTTCTTTCGTCCGAGTGGCGCTCGAAGCTGTGGGACTCGTCGGTTACGCCGGGGGGCGCGGTACTGCCCTACGGACTCGGCTGGTTTCTCGCCGAGGACAGTGCCCGGCGCCTTGCGTGGCACACCGGGCTCTGGGCGGGGCGGTATTCGGCGCTCTACCTCAAGGTGCTCAGCAACATGCCATCGGAGCGACTCACAGTTGTCCTTCTGGCGAACAGCGACGGCCTCCAGTGGGAGACGCGTTTCGATGAAGCCGCGATCGAGCGCTCGCCGTTCGCCTCCGCCTTCCTGACCGCGTTTCCCGTGACAGGGAGACGGATAGAAAGATGAAGTCGACTCGCAGCTCATTTATCACTGATCTCTCCCTCCGTCCCGAAACCTCAACGTGGAGCCGGGCAATATCCCGACTTTCCTTATCTCTTCCTCCCGTGCGTTCACCAGTGCCATGTTCTGCCAGTCAGCGCTCGGCACCGGATTCACATCGACGTGCCAGTGCGGACCCACGAGCTCGATCTCGTTCGCGAGATCCCCAATGGTGATCTGTTCCGACCGGTATACGAGCTGCCGCTCGACTACGCGCGACCCAACCACCACCTCGAGCCAGAACGGGACATCCTCCGCGGAGGAAACAAGCTGTAGAACATCGATTTTGCCGGTCGAGAGCTCCGAAAGCACTCCGGGGTGCAGCAGATGAATGATCAGCCGCAAATCGGAATTCGGATGCGTGCGCCGCCATCGGGCGAACCCTCGTATTGTTTCGACCAATGCGAATCGCGGTGGATAGCGGCGGCGCTCCTGCCCGGCGGCCAACAGGGGCATCCGGACGAGTCGAAACACCGTATGTGATGCAACCCACCCCAGAACCTGCTCCACGGTCGAGGCGATAACGCGGAGGTCCTTCGTGTCCGAAGGTCCGCGCGCGACTGCGTAAAACACCGGCGATTGCGTTCCGTCCCCGTCCAACGGAAACCCCCATACATGATTGCTCGAGGATGAAAGCGGCACCGGCTGCGCACCCACCGGGATCATTAGAGCGGTTCGGAGCTCCGCGAGGTACTGGGCCATCCGCGGGCCTGTTGTGGGTTGACCGTTCTCATCCATGCCGGCGCTGATGACGGTGCATTCCTGCCGGTTCGGGCGGGGGAGTGGCAACATACCCCTGATGATTTCCAGATCTGCATGATGCCGCTTCTCCTGGCTCCGAGGTTCCTCGTCCACAGTGTCGTGAGGATTGGGTCGCTTTCCGCTATCGAGTGAAAAGCTCCATCGCGTCTGCCGCCAGCGATTCCCCGCCAGCGCTCGTTCCAGCTCATCCAGCCATTGGGGAACCTGTTCATGCCGGCCTTTGGGGTACTCGATGACAATGATGTCGAAACGCGCGCGAAGAAAATCGGTGTCGACTTCCCCCTCCTGAATGAGCGCGTAGTGCGGCACCGGGTTTGGGCCGAACATTTCCAGAATCTCGCCGAACAGCTCGAGGAGGTATTGATCCCTGAGTCCCGATCCAAGAAAAAGCAGCGAGCTGTTCCGGAACACTTCAGCGAATGCGCGGCGAAAATGCATCTCCGTGTGCGTTACCCGGCGATACTCCTCATGGCCCACCACGAGCTCGAGATCCAGCGGCTCGGCCGTCGGAAACGGCTTGCCGTTTGAAGTCTTCGAAGTCAGAACCCCTTGAAGCGCCCAGACGATCGGTTCGGACGGTGCCCAGAGAGAGGAAAGAACCTGCTGGCAGTGCTGTGGCCGCCGGCCGAGCACGTTGAGCCGTGCTGACGGCTCCCGGCCTCGCTGCCTGTCCTTCATCTGCCATTTCTCCATCCACGCCGAGATGTACAGGTCGTCGTAGTTGGTGGTGAGCACCAGCGGCCACCAGATGTCAGCCAACGCTTTGGTCTGGGCGGGAATCTCGTATGCATCACAGAACAGCGCCTCGCCCAGCAGCTTCGCGAACTTGTCAGGGTTGTTCAGCTTGACTTTGCGAATCGCCCAGTTGGCCGTGCGAATGATCTCTTCCGGGGACGCACTGGACTTCAGGCGTCGCATGTCCGGACACTCCGCTGAGATCTCCAGCTTGCGGATGAGTCCTTCCCAATCGCGGCAGGCGGGCACGCTCATTCCGGCGCCGATGAATGGCACCAGCCGTCCCTGCTCGTATGCCGCAACCAAATGCGGAAGGGCCGAATCGAACGAGAGCCCCATGGTCGTAGAAAGGTGTGCGGTTTATCGATCGATGCGCATCAGCACGCATATGCGCCGATCGCGCGGAACGTGTCAAGTTGCTGAGGGCCACGGGGCTCTCGCGTTTGTGGAGATCGAGTCCCATAGTATCGATGGGGCAGCCCGAAACAGAACCCGTCGCGTAACAGGAGACCTCCATCCAGTGAATGTTCGTGTTGCCACGGTCGCCGACGTGCCGGCGTTGCAAGAGCTCATCTCCGCCTCGGTGCGTGGACTCAGTGCTGGCTTCTACAGCCCGGCCCAAATCGCAGCAGCGATGACGAAGGTCTTTGGTGTCGATACCCAACTCATTGCGGACGCAACGTACTTTGTCATCGACGGTTCGACTGGTCCGGTGGCAGCAGGTGGGTGGAGTGGCCGCCGAACCCTCTTTGGCGGTGATCAGATGAAGCAGGCAGTTGATCCCCCGCTGGATCCCCGTACGGAGCCGGCGCGCATTCGGGCCTTCTTCGTGCACCCCGAATGGGCGCGGCGCGGCCTGGCGAGGCAGCTGTACGCTGCGTGTGCGCGCGCTGCCTACGCGGCAGGCTTCCGCCGCTTCGAGTTGATGGCAACGCTGCCCGGCGAGCCCCTGTACCTCGCGCTGGGCTTCGCGGTCGTCGAGCGAGTCACGCTGCAACTCGGGGCGGGTGTCGAGGTGCCTTTCGCGCGCATGACTCGGTGCATCGACGTGGCTGAGTGTGCGAAGTCTTCGCAGGGCGCCTAGGGCCACACGGTTGTCCACCGTGTCGGCTGGACCGGGGTTGCAGCGGCCTGTCTGACGAGAGGCGTACCACCATGGTGATCATCGCTCCGGCGCTGGACGCAGCTAGTATTGCTGCCGTCCGGACGCTCTTCGTCGAGTACGCAGCGTCCCTGGATGTAGATTTGGCCTATCAGAGTTTCCAGGACGAAGTGGCATCC
>JBPCJT010000179.1:0-5834 GCA_051005015.1 Gemmatimonadaceae bacterium
ACTCGAGAGCAGGCGGAGCGCGCGCTTGCCGAAGCGGGTGGTGTCATTCGCCGCGTGGTCCGGGACGACCCGCCCCCTGTAACGTGAGCGCTGCGGCTCCATCGGCGACGCTGGTCGGCCTCATGTCGGGAACGTCACTCGACGGCGTGTCGGCTGCGGCTGCGCGATTCAAGACTGCCGCACATGGAGCTGTGACAGTCGAGCTTCTTGGATTTCTCTCGCTTCCGTACACACCGGCGCAGCGTGAGCGTTTGCTCGCCGCCATGCGCAGCGGCAACGCGCGCGAGTATTGCCGCCTCAATTTCGATCTGGGCGGCTGGCTTGCGGAGGCGGCGCTCGAATTGATGAGGGCGTCCGGACTGAGCAGGACCGATGTCGCCGCGATCGCAACGCACGGCCAGACGCTCTGGCATGAGCCCGGGCATTCTACCTGGCAGCTTGGCGAATCGGCCGTGATCGCCGAGCGTGCCGGAGTTCCGGTGGTCGGTGATTTTCGTGTGCGCGATGTTGCCGCGGGAGGGCAGGGCGCTCCGCTTGTCCCGATGGCCGATGCCATGCTTTTTTCTCACGCGACCCGCGGCCGGGCACTGCAGAACATCGGGGGGATAGGAAATGTGACGATCGTTCCGGCCGGAGGAGCGCTGGATGGTATACGTGCATTCGACACGGGTCCGGGCGTGGCGGTGATCGATGGCGTGACGCGCGCTCTCGTTCCCGGGGCACCGTACGACATCGATGGCCGGCTGGCGCACAGCGGGAGTGCGATTGAGCCGGTAGTGCAGCAAATGCTGGAGGATCCGTTCTTTGCCGAGGAGCCACCGAAATCCACTGGACGAGAGCTCTTCAGCCCCGAATACATTGCGCGCTTTATTGAGTCGTGCCGCAGGGCTTCTCCCGAAGCGACAGAAGCGGACATCGTCGCGACGGCGGTGTCGCTGACCGCTCGCAGTGTGGGGGATGCTTACCGGAGGTGGGTGCCCTCCGAAGTGGAAGAAGCCGTGCTGTCGGGAGGGGGCGCAAGGAATCCAGCGCTCGTCGATGCGATCACGGCTGCGATTGCTCCACGCCGCGTAGCGCTTTTCGATGACCTTTTCTTCGACGGCGAGGCGAAGGAAGCCGTCGCGTTCGCCCTGCTCGGCTATCTTTATATCACAAAAAGATTTGGCAACGTTCCCAGCGCAACCGGCGCGCGTGGAGCGCGTATGCTTGGGAAATGGACTCCGGCATGAGCGACGTAGCGCAACTGCTTCTTCCAGCCATTCGGTGGGATCCGGCGCGTGGCTACGGCGGTGAGAGCGAACGGATCGATCTCGCCTTGGAGCTCGGCGTCGGCGGCTTCATTCTCTTCGGCGGGGAGCAGGATGCGGTCCGTGTCCTCACCAAGGACTTGCGGCGCCGATCGCGCATTCCTCTTCTCATTGCCGCGGACATGGAGCGTGGTGCGGGCCAGCAGTTCGCGGGGGCGACTGGACTGCCGCCTCTCGCAGCTATCGCTTCACTCGGAGACGTGGACGCCATCCGCAAGGCGGCGCGGTTGACCGCGCGTGAAGCGCGAACGCTGGGTGTCAACTGGGATTATGCGCCCGTGTGCGACCTCGACATTGTGCCCGAAAACCCGATAATAGGCACGCGGTCGCTCGGTAGCGATCCCAAGATCGTGGCTACGCTGGCTACCGAGTGGATCAACGCCTGCCAGTCGGAGGGGGTGCTTGCGTGCGCAAAGCATTTTCCGGGTCACGGACGAACACGGACGGACTCGCACGCTGGGTTGCCGGTGGTATCTGCCTCGAAGCGCGAGCTGATGGAGACGGATCTGGTGCCGTTCAAGGCCGCAGTGGCCGCTGGTGTGGCTTCGATCATGACGGCTCACATTTCGTACCCTGCCCTGGATCCCAGCGGCGCGCCCGCGACACTGTCTCGTGAGCTGCTGCACTGGTTTCTGCGGCAACAGTTCAAGTTCGACGGATTGATCGTCACCGACGCGATGATCATGGAAGGGATACTGGTTGGCCAGAGTGAAAGCGAGGCGGCGGTTCGCGCGTTCAACGCAGGGTGTGACCTGCTGCTCTATCCGACGGATCTCAAGACCGTGGTGGAAGCAATGGAGCGCGCCTTGCGCGACGAGATGATTGAAGAAGACCGCCTGAAGCAGTCTCTGCGGCGGCGGCTCAAGTGGGCACAGTGGGCGTCTCCGCCGAACGAGTACCGCAAGCCTGCGCCCACGGACATTGCCTGGGGCGGGCGGATCGCTGACCGGCTGGTTCACGTCGTGCGTGGGACGCCGAGGCCCATCTCCTCTCCGCTCGAGATAGTCGTGGTTGACGATGATCTTGGGGGCCCTTACCCGGCGCCATCCCGGGAGCCGTTCTTCCAGGCGCTGGCGTCGAGCGGAGTGAAGACCAGGCGTGTGGACGCTACGAGTAATGGCGCGACGAGCGCAGTGGTGGCCCTGTTTGGCGACGTTAGATCGTGGAAAGGGCGCTCCGGCTATTCTGCTGAGTCGCGCGAGAGCGTCGAGCGCATTTGCGCCGCGGTGCCGAACACGATGGTAATGCAGTTCAGTCATCCCAGGCTCGCGCAGGAGGTTCCGGGCGCCAGTACGGTTGTGAGCGCGTGGGGAGGGGAGGCAGTAATGCAGCAAGCCGCGGCAAGGTGGCTGGGCCGGGCTGCCGTCGCCACATGAAGCGCGAGGGTCAATCCCCAATGCCCTACTGTTTGGTAGTAGCTGCGTCAGTACTCCTGTTTGGCATGGTTGCCGGAGCTCAGGGTGTTGAGCTTCGCACCCGGACGGCGGTTGACACAGCAAAGCTCATAGCCCCGCGCGCCGACCATGCAGCTGTGGCGGCGGCGCTCGAGCGGCTCATCGAGCACGAGATGTCTGACAAAAAGCTTCCAGCCCTTTCGATCGCGCTCGTTGACGATCAGGAAGTTGTGTGGGCTCGCGGTTTCGGCTACGCGAATCCGGGGGATAGCACTCCGGCCACCGCTCAGACCGTTTACCGAGTGGGATCCGTATCGAAGTTGTTCACTGACATCGCGGTCATGCAGCTGGCTGAACGGGGAGCGATAGATGTCGATGCCCCTGTTACTCGCTACATCCCTGCCTTCAAGCCGCGCAACCCTTTCGGCAGTGCAATCACGCTCAGGCAGCTAATGTCGCATAGGGCCGGCCTGGTACGAGAGCCACCGGCAGGGCACTATTTTGACGACACGTCGCCGTCGTTGATGGCAACAGTGCGAAGTCTCAACAGCACGGCGCTGGTGTACGCTCCTGGGTCGCGTACCAAATACTCCAATGCCGGAATCGCGGCTGTCGGCTACGCGCTGGAGCTCACGCAACGAGAGCCGTTCGCGAAGTATCTGACGCGAGTCGTTCTGGCGCCCATGCGAATGCGGCGCTCGAGTTTCAAAGCGAATCCGGCGCTCTCGAGCGGTCTCGCCGACGCGCTAATGTGGAGCTACCAGGGCCGCACTTTTCCCGCGCCTGCGTTCGAGCTCGGCATTGCGCCCGCCGGCAGCATGTACACTACGGTGACCGACCTTGGCCGCTTTCTGAGCGTGCTCTTTGCGGGCGGGCTCGCCGGAACCACGCGGATCCTCGAGCAGAAAACGCTCGAGCAGATGTGGACGCCCCAGTTTGCCCAGCGCGGCGAGAGCACCGGCTTCGGAATTGGCTTCGGTATCTCCCGACTTGAAGGGAGCAGGCGCTTCGGGCACGGCGGAGCGATTTATGGCTTCGCCACCGGGTTGCAGGGGCTTCCTGACGAGAAGCTCGGCGTCGTCGTCGTGACCACGCTGGACGGCGCCAACTCTGTGACGGACAGGATCGCAGATACGGCGCTTGGGCTCATGCTCGCGAATCGCGCGAAGCGCCCACTCCCGCCCATCGAGCTATCCGCACCTCTCGACGCTGTGCGGGCACGGCGCCTCGCTGGACACTATGTCGGTGGCGACCGAACCATCGATCTCACGGAGATAAATGGTCTCCTGTACTCGTGGTCTGGGCGCGGTGGGTTTCGCACCGCGCTGCGCTCGTTCGGCGACACGCTCCTGGTAGATGACCCTTTACAGTACGGACCGCGGATCATCTCACTCGGTGACAGTGTGCTCGTCATTGGTCATGACACGCTGAGCCGCACTGCCGTTCGTAAGCCGCCAGCCGCAAATGCGGTTTACGCTGGACTCATCGGTGAATACGGCTCGGACTTCAACACGCTCTACGTCCTCGAGAAGGACGGGACGCTGCATGCACTCATCGAGTGGTTCTTCGATTATCCCCTGACGCGTCGCTCGAATAATGTGTACGCATTCCCCGAATGGGGTCTCTATCACGGCGAGCATCTGATTTTTACGCGAGACGCCAGGGGGCGTGCGACGCAGGTGGAGGCCGCCGGAATACCCTTCAAGCGGCGAATCGTGGGGCCAGAGAGTGGTGGACAGTTGAAGATCCGGGCGCAGCGCCCCATTTCGGCGCTGCGCGCAGAGGCACTCTCCGCCGAGCCGCCCCGTGAGGATGGCACCTTTCGTTCAGCGGATCTCGTGGACATCGCGGGGCTTGATCCCACCCTAAAGTTCGATATCCGCTACGCCACAACCAATAATTTTTTGGGTGAGGTCTTTTACTCCGAGCCGCGCGCCTTTCTTCAGCGTCCAGCAGCTGAGGCGCTGTTGCGAGCGCACCGCGCTCTGCGCTCGTTGGGATACGGCATACTCGTCCACGATGCGTATCGTCCATGGTACGTCACAAAGATGTTCTGGGAGGCGACACCGGAGCAGCATCGCTGGCTTGTAGCGGACCCGTTACGCGGATCGCGACACAACCGCGGTGCCGCCGCCGACGTGACGTTGTACGAGCTGGCGACGGGCAGGACGGTCCAGATGCCGGGGACATACGACGAGCTGTCGGATCGTACACTACCCCTGTATCCCGGAGGGACAGCGCTACAGCGGTGGCATCGGGAGCTCCTGCGAAGCGCAATGGAGGCGGAAGGATATTCCGTCTACGACGCGGAATGGTGGCATTTTGACTACAAGGATTGGCGGCAGTATCCGATCGGGAACCTGACGTTCGATCGCATAGCGAAGAAAGAGTGAGCTGGGCCTGCGCGGCTCCTGCGCAGACTGGACGGGCGCTCCATCTGAAGATGGTGGACCGAATCCGTAATGATCAATACATTCGGCATTGCTAACCCACATGTCGGACTCGGTCCTCTAGCATTGCGCCATGCTACGAATAATTCTCGCTGCCCTCCATCTCACTGCGCTCGGAATAGGCTTAGGTTCCGTGTTGGCTCGCGGCACCGCGCTACGCGAGCCGCCAACTCGTGAATCATTACGCCGGGTCTTTCGCGCAGACATGCTTTGGGGAGTGGCGGCCCTGCTCTGGCTAGCCACCGGAATCTGGCGGCTTTTTGGCGAGACTGAAAAAGCAGTCAGTTTCTACTTTTCCAACCACATTTTCCTTGCGAAGATGGGATTGCTGGTCATTGTCCTTGCGCTCGAGGTGTGGCCGGCAATGATTCTCGTTCGTTGGCGGCGGGCGGTTGGTGGGGGCGAGTCGCCGGAGACCGTGTTCTCTCCGAACGTTGCGCGGCGCATCGCGACCATTAGTCACATCGAAGCAACACTTGTTGTGCTCATGGTTTTTCTGGCGGTGAGCATGGCGCGCGGTTTTGGGTCGCGGGGATAAACAGATCGGTGCCCGGTGCCCGGTGCCCGGTTGTCACAGCGCGGCGCTCGGAACTCGGCACTTAGTCCCTACTCACTCCCCCCACTCCCCAGTCGGCTATAATATACTTGACACACCCAGTGTTGAGCACTATATTTCACCTCAT
>JBPCJT010000180.1:0-5110 GCA_051005015.1 Gemmatimonadaceae bacterium
GCAGCGTCGACTTGCCCGCCCCGTTGCCACCCACGACCGCAACGCGTTCGCCCGGTTCGACACGCAGTTGGACAGCCCGCAAAGCCCAGCGACGACTTCCCCGGGCCTTGCGAGGCGAACGGAGCCCGACGCCAACGAACTCGATTGCACCGAGCAGCCCGTCCGCGGCGACCGCGTCGGCCGCGTCGGCGATGTCCGACTCCCGCAGCATCAACGTACGCAGCCGGTCGGCGGCGGCGATGGTGCTACCCATGCGCGCGGACTGGCGCGCGAAGCGGAAGAACGGTGCGTAAAGCGATCCGGCGTACGACGCGAACAGCACCAGCTCACCAGGCGTCATGGCGCCCGTCAGAACCCGTTGTGAGCCGACGATCAGTATCGCCGCCAGGCCCAGGCTCACGATCATTTCGACGTCCATCAGCATGCGGGACGACAGCCGACGAACCTTGCTCTCCTGCTTCAGGCTCTTGGCATTGATCCGCTCGAACGTGCGGCTGCCAGAGGCGTCGCGCCGGAACGTCTGTACTTCGCGGATCGCGATGAGCTCCTCCGCGACGAGAGCGGCGAGCTTTCCCTCGCGCCTGCGATTCTCGCGGGCGGCGCGCTTCACTCTGGTCCCGCCACGCACCATCACCAGCAGCGCGGCGGTGCCGGCGACCGCAACCACCGACGCCAGTACCAGGTCCACCCACAAGAGCACCAGCAGGATGGCAATGAAGGTCAGCAGCGTCTGGAGGAAACGAGTCAGGATGTGGTTCACACCGTTGCGGAGCCGCGCCGTGTCGTGAACGACACGAGTCAGCAGCTCGCCCTCGCTCTTCCGCTCATGAAATCGCAGTGGCTGCAGGAGCACATGGCGGAACAGGTTAGCCCGGAAGCGATAGAGCACCTGATTGCCGACTCCAACCAGGATCATGACCTGCCGATACTCCAGCGCCGCAGCCGCACTCGCGATCAACAGGAAGAGGAGGCCAGCCGCCACGGGACGCAGTGGCACCGAGGCGGCACCGGTCAGACCATCGAGAATCCATTTCAACGGCCACGGTTGTGCGAGTCGCAACAGCAGGAGCAACAGGGCGAGGGAGCCGCCCCAGGCGAGTTTGCCATAGCTGCCCCGCAAAAAGGGCCGAAGCAGGTCGAGGATGGCCCGAAGCTCCGAAATCTGTCGGAGTAGCTTCCACTTGCCGCGCGGGCCCATTAGGACGTCACACTCTCCAGCGGTCGGACGGGAACGAGGCCGAGCTCCTGTAGAATCCATTGCTCCGCGCGATGAGTCGCAGTGCCCGGCGAGTAGAACAGATCCTCTGCCATCGCGCGTCGCGTCGGCCCGTGCGCAGCGGGATTTTCCAGGCTCCACTCCACTGCAGCGACCGCCTCGTCCGGCCAACGGGCCACCAGGCCCGCGTGACGACCCCAGGTTTGGTCGTCGAACCGGCCCTTGTTGTAGGCCGCAGCCGCGCGGATCAGCTCCGGCACGTCCAGGAATACCATGGGCCGATCGAGCAAGGAGTATTCGCTGCTCACGGAGGAGGCGTCCGTGATCAGCAGGTCCGCCGCATACAGATAGGGCACCACGTCCAGGCCGTGAGCCATGCGCGTGTGGTCATCCAGCAGCTCCTCGATTTCGGCACGCCCCGGTTCCGCACGGTTTCGTGGATGGTCGTGCAGCTTGATCAGGATGTCGTAGTCGCCGCTCGCCCTCAGGCGCCGTATCACCTCCGGACCCACGGTTTCGAGCGAGTTGTATTTCTGTCCGGTGGGTGCATAGAGGATCACTGGCCTGGAGCCGTTGAAACCCTCGCCGCGAAGGATCTCCTCACGGTCGAGGGAGCCGTCGACGAGCCTGTCCACCTTAACGAAGCCGGTCGGCACGAGCCGCGCATCGCCCGCCCTGAACAGCTTGCTCTCCACGAAGGCGCGCATCATGTACGGCCCCGCAACGAACAGGCTATCGAAGATCAGGACATCTCTCCGCACGGCCATGTTACGGAACGACAAACCGTGGAAGAGCTGGACTCGCTTTCGATCCTCCTTCGGAAAGAAACCGGAAATGTGGGCACTGAACACGATGTCGTAGCTGCGGTGCTCGATCTCCGGCAGCTCGATCACCGCATCCGCCGAGACACCCAAGGGGGCGTACAGCTCCGCGGCGCTCATCGCGCCCAGACCTTCCTTGTCCGCTTCGCGCCCGCCGGACAGGTCGATGTGAATGTCGTCACGTGCAGACAGGCGTCGATAGATCGGCTGAAAAGACAGGAAATGCACCGGAGCGTAGCCGGCGAACAGAATTTTTTTCATGGCCTGTACGCAAGCTGGAAGAAGCCGGTGATACGTCGGAAATCCTCCTCGTCACCGGTGCCTCCTGCGGTCGAGCGGGACAGATCCTGAAGCTGATAAGCCGCGCCAGCGTGTGCAGTGAAAGTGCGGGTCACATCGAGGCGGAGTTCGCCGCCAAAGGTGTTTCTGCGCTGAACTCGCCCGCCGTAGACGGGATCGACCCCCTCCTCAGCGAGATATGCGCGATCCCGCCACTCGTATCCGAACAGAAGCCTCGCACTGCGAGACAGCCGGACAGCCGTTTCCACGCTCAGCTCATTCTGGAAGAAGTCGCGCTCGAGCGATTGCGTCGTTACGCCGGACAACTGCCACACAGGCTCGGGCGTCCCGTCATGATACGCGCGAATCCGGGTTCCACTGAGCGCCATATCCAGCCAGCGTGCCAGCTCGACCTCAATCTCCAGCCTTCCACCCAGCTCGCTGCGATCGCGCCATGGAAAATCTCGCACGCTTTGCCGTCCCGCGAGCGCCCGCAGCTCGACGTCGACCGAGCGACTCCCGCGCCTTCCTTCGAGCACCTCACGCATGTAACTCACCCGCCCTTCCAGCGATTGCTCGACACCGGCTGCGTACATGGGCTGTCCGGAGAGATCGGCGCCGGACAGATAGTTACGCTGGAACTCGGATGGAGTGAATCCGACCTCGACCCCGAGCTTGTCACGCGAGCTGAGCGATTGGATCGCGTCGAACCCGAAATCCACATGAGTGAGCAGAGGGTTGAGAGCGTGCACGTCCACTTCCAGACTTGAGCCCAGACTGAGCTTGCGCCCGAGAGCGCCGGGCCCGCGTAGCTCGCCGACCAGCTGCACGGTGGCAACCAGGTCGAATGCGGAATTCATGTCCGCGTACCGGGTGCCCCCCGCGCCCAGGCGCTCCTTCCCAGAATCCGTGAGCCTGAAGACGTTGCTGTCGTACTCGGTGGCCGCCTCGATCTGCCAGCGCGCGCGCCAGGGCTCGCTTTGCGAATTCCCGCCCCGCCAAGGGTCGCTCTGCGAACTCGCCCCCGAGACCATGGCTGACCCCTCTGCCTGCTGGGCGGCCAGCCCGTACGGCCGCGCAAACAGAAGTGCGCCCGAAAGGGCGAGGCATACACAAACCGCACGTGGCGCGGCCCGAAAGCTCCTGCGTCGCTTCGACATCTCTGTGGCTCGCTGAATTGTGGTGTCGGTGTGGATCCTTCGTGTGGATGCTGCGGAGCACGATTACAAGAATGAAACCAGATGCGCTCTGCGGGAGCCTCAGCAAGGGCAGATGCCCTTGCCGCAACGACTTCGGTGCTCAGCCTAGTCACCAGCCGGCGGTCAGCACGACGCTCCGGTCGTAGCGTTTCAGTATAAATGGGTCCGAAAACAGGGCACGTTTTGCGGGGCACGACGAAAGTGAGCGGGGAAATCCCACAGCATCTGGATTCAGATGCTGGGCTTTGGTTTTCGACGATGCGCCCGACAGGATTCGAACCTGTGGCCTCTGCCTCCGGAGGGCAGCGCTCTATCCAGCTGAGCTACGGGCGCATTCCGGGAAGCGAATAAGCCGAGTTCTGTGACGGCGCCGCCCGAAGACATTGCCGCGCGGACCATTTCTCTCGGCCAGCGATTGCTCGCCGGCTCCAGCAGCCTACCCGGGACTGATAGCGGCGCGGGCCGCGCCTCGTCCCTGCTTGGCCTTGCTCCGAGTGGGGTTTTCCATGCCGTCCCTGTTGCCAGGAGACGCGGTGGGCTCTTACCCCACCTTTTCACCCTTGCCTGTGCCCGAAGGCCATCGGCGGTTCGTTCTCTGTGGCACTTTCCATCGCCTCGCGGCGCCCGGGCGTTACCCGGCACTCTGCCCTTTGGAGCTCGGACTTTCCTCGACCGGCGCAGGGCCGGACGCGGTCCACACTCGCTTCCCGAATTCTGAAACAGCGTCCTGCACGTCGAAGGGCCGGCCGGTCGACTGGCCGGCCGGCCCTTCAGTGCGCCCGGAGAGATTCGAACTCCCGGCCTTCTGATCCGTAGTCAGACGCTCTATCCAGCTGAGCTACGGGCGCGTTCCCCTGAAACGGACGGCCCTGCTGCACCGGTTTTTGGCCGGCTGCAAGGCCGTGATCAGGAGCACTGAACGTAACCGGCAGCACCGGGCCGGTCAACCTCGGCGGGCGCCACATTGCGCCGTTTTCCGGGCGCATCACGTGCCCACTTCGCAACGAAACGCCCGGCCGACGGGGTGCGCGGACCGGGCGGATCGTGCGGGGTCCAGCCTCGGCGCCGCGGGGTTCCGCAACGCGCCCCGGGCGTCCCTGCGAGCCGTCGTCTACTTCCGGCCGGGCTGCGAGATGCGCTCGACGGTCTCTTCGACGCCCCGCTCGTTACCTGCCTCCAGCGCGAGATCGGCCTGCGCGATCATGCCGACGATCTCGTCGTTCGCGCCGACCACCGGAATGCGCCGCACCTTGTGCTCGCGCATCAGCTCCATGACACGCTCGACGTCGTCGTTCTCGCGAGCCGTTGCGAGGCGGCCCTTGGACATCACGTCCCCGACCGTGCGCTCGCTCTTGCCTCCTTCGGCGACGTGGCGGACGGCGATATCGCGATCGGTCACGATGCCGACCAGCTTTCGCGAATCCTTGTCGCCGACCACCGGCACCGCTCCGATGTCGCTATCCCGCATGATGGAGGCGGCCCGCTGAAGCGTATCCTCACGGGTAACGCACTCCGGGTTCTTCGTCATCAGCTCGCGAGCCTTCATCGTAACCTCCTGCAAGTAGCCAACTTACGCGTGCACACATGCCTCGCGG
>JBPCJT010000181.1:0-6721 GCA_051005015.1 Gemmatimonadaceae bacterium
AGCGAGTACAGCTTGTCCGTATCCCCATTGCAAAGATCCAGCAGCGCCTGCGCTCCAGGCGGACGCTTTTCGCGCGGGGCGCTGGTCAGTCTCGATGTGAGCCAACCGCCCGCGAAGCCGCTGCGAATGAGCACGCCGATGCCCTTGTCGCGTGCACGGCTAATGAGTTCACCGTCGTCCTGATGAAGCAGGGAGTAGCCGACCTGCACCACCTGAAAATCGCCGCTGTCGATGCAGCGTTTCAGCACGTCGCCACTGGTGCTCGAGCCCAGGTATTTAATCTCCCCCGCCTCACGTGCGTCTTTCATCGCGCGCACGCATTCGCCGTCGTCCAGCACCTTTTGCGGGTCGGGACCAAAGTGAATTTGCATGATGTCGATGACGTCGGTCTCGAGCAGTTCGCGGCTACGATGGATCGATTCGCGAATCGCCTTGTAGGAGAAATCGTAGAAAGTGTTCGGCTCGTCGTTGTGTTCGCCGCACTTGCTGGCTAGCGTGTATTCCTTGCGGCGGTGTGGTATCGATTTGCCGATGCGTTCTTCACTGCGGTGATACGCGCTGGCGGTGTCGATCAGATTAATGCCGGCATCGAGCGCGGCGTTGAGCACTTCGGCAGCGCCGGATTCGTCCGGTCGCGCGCGAGCCGAGCCTTCGCCGATGCCCCAGTCGCGGCCGATCTCCAGCGCGCCCAGGCCAAGGAGCGTGACTTTCAAGCCCGTCGCGCCCAGATCGCGCTGCTCAATGTTCGCCACAGCTTTCTCCAATCGTTTGTCTCATCGCGCCAGCTTCAGCCTCTCGTTATAGCGCGGCCCGCGCCTGCCACACCCGCGGGTCGCGCGATGATGGAATACAGGTAACTGGTGCACCACGTAGCCTCTCCCAGGCGCCGCGGGGTGTCAGGATGGGAAGCGGGGCTTCGTCCGCTACCACGAGCGGATCCTTGTCTACAGTTACCAGCATCCCGGCGCCGCCCGTCACGGCAGATGCCAGGACCCACGCGTCGTCCTTATCGCGGATTCGCAGGGCGAGACTTGCTTTTTCGCGGCCCTGCCACGCTACGTGGCACCCGCCTTCACATTTGACTGCCGCCGCGCAATGGCGACCAGGGCGCGCAGCGCGTCGTTAACGGCCGTGGAATCAGGAAAGTGCTCAGCCACGTCGGGCGCCAAAAGAACTACGTTCGTCCCCGCAGCATAGCGGGCGGCATACTTGCCTCGCACCCCACCGCGGAGATCGTACTCAGGCAAGAGCTCGTCCGAGTCAGTCGAAGTCGAAGCAGCTGGCTCGGGAGTCGACACTGGCTTGGCCCGACGGGAGGTCTTATGGACTTTCTTCATATTGCGCACGTTCGCGCCGCGTCGCCTCGCGGGCGCTGATGAGACGGATCGTTGGCCACGCTCTAAATGCATGACCGCCACCAATCGACTCGCTTTGGAGTAGCCAAAGAGCACCAGGCGTTCTTCGCCGAGCGAATGCCGAGGATCCGGCTTTGTGACTGACAACGGGTCGGCGAACGCTGTTGTCGCCTCGTCGAAAGATATACCGTGCTTGACCAAATTGCTGGCCGCTTTGTCTGAATCCCATTCAAAAATTAGCTCCACGCGTCCAATCTAGTCCGACGCGGACAGTCTGTATGCAGGTCTGGCTATCGTGTGCCTACACGCTGCCTCTCGAAAATCGGCCAAGCGCGCTCGATCACCCTGACCGCTGGCCTCTCCGCTAGCGATGTCGTCAACGGTCTGGCCTAGCACTTCGCGGACCGCGTTGAATTCAGTTGTTGTCACGTTAGCTCGCCGCCGCCTTGATCTTCCGCGTTATTCCGTCTGGCGCGCGATGCGGGCTCCCCATGCTCGGTGCGAGCCTCACGGGACCGTATACACCACCGTCCGCGCGGACTCCCCGCGTCCACCTTGATCTCAATTTCCTGCTTCGATCCCGCGTTACGGAGCAGCGCACTGAACGTCGCTGTCTGGAACGGCACGTCGGCGCCAATTGGCTGCCCACTGGTTCGGTGAGGGAGGCGCATTGCCACTTATTGATCGGCAGGCGTGCGGTTCGCGACTATCTCGCGTATCTCTCGGTGGCCGACTCTGATGCAGGCACCCGGAGCCCCTTGGGCGGCGGTCGCCACAAGCGGAAGCAGGTGTCAATGAGAGCGCTCGCCCGAACGGTGCACCCCCTTCATACCCTGGCCGCCAGCCAAGTGTCGGGCGTGAGTGCCTTTGCACGCTTCACCAACTCATCGTCCCAGGTGATCAGCGGAGCTTCGAGCAGCTTCGCGGTGGCCGCGTACAGTGCGTCGCCTCCCCTCAGCAGAAGTTGCACGCCGAGCTCGCGCGCCGTCTCGAAAAACTGATCGTCCAGCGGATGCAGCGCGAGGGCGGGATGCGCGCGCAGACGTTCGTACACGACTGCCCCCACCGCGGAATCGCTCGCGCGGCGGGCCAGCGCGCACGCCACTTCGAGTGTGACGAACGCTGGACCGTGGAGGCCCAGGCCCTTCTGTGCGACGGCGCGCAGAAATGCCACACTCCGCGCATGAAAGCGATCTCGCGGATCGAAGGCGGCTACCCAGATGTTCGCGTCCAGCGTCAGCATCGCTCAGCGAGGCTCCGTGCGGTTGCGATCGGCGGCGAGAATGTCGGTGGCGGTTGGCCCCTCGGGCGCATGCTGCAGTAGCGAATCGCCGAGCTGCAGCCAGTCGTCGAGCCACTGCTCGGGCGAGCGGGCCGGCGTCGTCACGGGGAGCTCGCCGAGCCAGCGCTGGTACAGCTCGATGGTCACCTCTCGCACTGCGCGTCCAAGCAGGGCGGATCGGGCCTTGACGCGTCTGTAAAGCTCGTCGGGGACATCGATGGTGGCTTTCATGCTAACAGGTTAGCAATATAGCTGTATTCCTGTCAAGGATTTCGGTACTTAACCCGTCAGGTGGCGGTGTCCTGTTGAAGCATCCAGAAACCAAAGGGGAATGCGTTCATACGCCTCCAGAACCGGTTGTAGATCGCCGCGCAATATCCGCTTACGCTTCAACAGCGCCGACAACGCATTGCCTATTTCGCAAGTGCCGGTACCAGAAGCAGCGCGCCCGCGGCGAACAACGCGATTGCCCAGAGCCGATCGAGGTTGATCCAGCCACGACGCAAGAACGCCAGGCCGACCCACTCATACACAACGACGGCGATCACTCCGGCCACGGCCAGCATGGCGAGAGTATGAACGGCAACCACGAGTAACACCCCTATCGCGTCCGCCGTCATGGGTAGGCCGTCCGCGTGCATGTGTGCGGCATTCACATCGCGCCTCGGCACCTGAAGCAGCACTGGTACGAGCATGAGTCCCGCGCCGTGCCCGGTAGCCATCAGGAACGACCACACCGTGAGGTCGGCGAAGCCAACCTGCATTCCCGTAAAGCGGGGCTTGTGCCGGCCAGTCAGCCGATACACGCCGAATGCGATGAGAATGGCCGCCGCCGCCCAACGCACCGCATCCAGGTCAACAACCCGGCGGACGTACGCGAAGAGGACGACTACAGCGGCGATCGAGACCGCGTGACCGATGGCAATCGGCAGCAGGGACCACAGGACCCAGGCGCGACTCCTGTGCTGCAGCCCCAAGGCGACCGAGAACAGCCAGCCCATCGCGGGGTTGAGGCCGTGGAACGCGCCCAGGCCCAACAGGCCCAGCCAGGGCCAGAGGTCGGTCACGCCAGGGCCTCACCCCATCCCGCTCACGAATAGCAGAAGTTATCGGACGATGAATCGCCTCCTTCAAGCCGGACCTGGTGAGGACGGTAGCCGGCCTCGAAGGGCAAAAAGAACTTTGGATCCAGCTTGAGGCCGCCGTTCGGGTCAACATCTGCCTTGACCATCCAGCCCGAGATCCCTTCCGGATAAAACTGAGCGTCCAGGGCACCGTACAGCGAGTTCGTGAAATACACCCGCCGGCCATCGCGGCTCACCTCGACCATCTGGGGTCCGCCATTCACCGGACCCGAGGCCGGATGCGGCGAACGCTTGACGATGCCACCGATGCGCACCGAGCCCGTGAGCTTCGGGTTATGTGGATCCGACACGTCGTACTGACGCATCTCGCCAGTTCCCCAGCAGGAGGCATACAGGAACTTGTCATCGAGTGACAGGTTGATGTCCGTCAATAGCGGCGGCACCGCCTTGAAGCCCTTGAGCAGCGGCGGGAGCTGGTCCGGATCGGCAGGCTCAGCCGGGATTTCAATCACCTTCTTCGCCTCCCAGGCACCGTTCGGCTTGTGCCACATCCAGATCGAGGATGACAGGTCCTTCAAACTGATGACGACGCCCGCGAAACCGTAGGCCCTGCTCGGGTCACGCGCCTGCCGCAGCTCGAGTACCAGTTGCTGCTCTGCTCCGAGATCAATTTCCTGTAGGTGTTTTCGCCGCCGCAGGTCCCAGACGTGCAAGCGGTGTCCGTACTTGCCCGCGAGCAGCAGGTCGGGAACGAGTCCGTCCTCGAACATGTTCGGCGTGCCCCACTCGCTCGTGATCTGTATGTCGTGCCCGAGGTGCCAGGCGAAGTCGTAGGCGAAGAACTGCGGGCCGCGGTCCACCTCCCAGCGGCCGAGTACATCGTAGCTGTCGTGATCGAGCAGGAAGACGCCACCTGGACCGTCTCCGTCCGGGGCGCCGAGCGCGTTCAGGTAGATACCCTCGGCGCCGCAGTGCACGGTGTGAGTTCGCGAATAGCCGGCGCGTTTGAACACTTCCTCGGGCTCGATGACCTTTACGATCTTCGGCGCCCTCGGATCGGGCTTCGTGTCGAGCACATGAATGCGGGATGAGCGCAGGCCAGGCACGATGAGGTAGCGCCGCTCCACGTGCGGATGCGGCGAGTAAGGACACAGCGCCGAGCTACAGGCATTCCAACCGAAGTGGTGCAATTCGTCGCCGGAGTTCGGCATGTCGACCCGGCTAACCAGCTTGGCATAAGTCGAGGACTTCGGGTCGAGGTCTACGACGCCAAGCGCGTCGGGTTTTTCGCGACCCGCGTTCAGAATTGCTACGTAGCCGAGCTTTTCCGCCGGGGCCTGCATGGCCATGCGCGGTGAGGGATAGAAAGTGGGATCAGGGGTCCACGTTGCCATGGTGTTCCTCCTTTCATGATCGAGGTTTGCCGAGCTCGCCTATGCGGCTAACGAACCGGAGTTCTTGCGGCGCGTCGCCGCCGCAAAAACTGTGTTGAACTAAACCGCTTCAGCGCGGGGGATGATGCCTTGGAGTCTTACGCCGCGGTTACAGCGCAGAGGGCACGATAATGGATTGCCCAGAGGAGCAAGTCAAGCGGAACTGGCCGCGCGGAGGTGTGGGGTAGCTATTGCCGGCTGACTTGACGGCGCGGCTAACAGGACATCGCTCCGTCTGCGCTAGCGCACGCGGAAGAGCCAGACACCCCCAGTATTCTGGTTCCGCGGGTCATAACCACCGACGATCGCGACATCGCCCGTAGAAACCCGGGTTGCGGTCGCGAAGAAGAATGCCGCGGGGAACTTCCCTGCCACTGAGCGAAATGTGAACGACCGTCGATCGAGGAGTTCCGCCTCGCGAGCACCAGATGGCACCAACAGATCGCCACTGGCTAATTTGACAGCGGTGCCTTGGATCTTGTACCGGGTGCGGCCCATGGATGGCCCGGTCTCGAAGGCGGCACTGGCCGCGTTGTAGACCTCGGTTGTGGCGTAGTGGCGTCGATCGGTTCGATCAGCTCCGCCGAGCACAAGCACCCGACCGTCCGCGAGAAGCACGGCATCGTGCTTGTGGCGGGCGGTCGCCAGATACCCGGCAGACTGAAAGCGCCGCGTTGCAGGATCAAAAATCTCGGAGCTCGCGTACACCTCCATTGTCTCACGGCGGCCTCGATGGCCGCCGACGACCAAAACGCGACCATCCGGCAGCAGCGTGGCCGTGTGACTCTCGCGGGGGACGCTCATCGGCCCAACAGCTTCCGACCGTCCGCTATTCGGATCGAAGACCTCGGCACTCGACAAGAACGACCATCCGCGGCCCACGCCACCGATGACCAATATCCGGCCGTCCCGAAGCCGGGTAGCGGTGTGGCCACTACGACCCTCATTCAGGTGCCCAGTGATCCGAAACCGTTGGGCGCCCGGATCAAAGACTTCTACCGAATTGAGGTAGGTGCCGTTGTACCCCCCGGCCAGCACCACGCGCCCATCAGGAAGGGCGATGGCCGTGTGACCAGCACGTGCGTCAGCCATCGGGACTATGGCCTTGACGCCGGCGGTCGACACATCGACCAGTTCGGCCGACGATAGGCTACCTCCGCCCGGACCCATTCCACCCGTCACGAGCAGTTGGCCAGACGGCAGCGCGGTCGTGGTGTGCGCAGCGCGAGGCGTTCCTAGAGAAGCCACGCGCTCGATTCGGCCATCGGCGGGCAGTGTGGTGTCGCCCGAACGCAGCCCAGCCGTAAGAATGACAGTGGCACCGTACACACCACGTAGGAGATACGTCATGCCCTTGTCTCCCGGAAAATAGACGCAACTGCATGGACTGCTATCACGTTGAATGGGACGCCTGCAGCGAGCGTAGCGTTTATACCCCGGGGCCGCACGGGGGTCGCCACAAGCCGACCGTCACGCCTCACCGTCTGCAGACGAACTTCTGCACCCGCTGCCCCAACACGTCCACCACATAGACCGCTCCGTCCGCCGCGACCGCAACGTCGTGCG
>JBPCJT010000182.1:0-6714 GCA_051005015.1 Gemmatimonadaceae bacterium
TGCTGAAGCTGGCAGCCGCCACATTTGTCGCGCGTATAATGCATGCAGAGTGGCTCTACCCTCTCCGGCGAGGCCACGCGCAGCGTCCGCAACTCCGCGCGCGCGAAGCGGCTGCCTTTTTTGACGCGGACATCCGCATCCACTACGTCGCCGGGAGCTGAGCGCGGAACAAAGACGACCAGCCCGTCCGCGCGCGCTACTCCATCTCCTCCCGCTGCCACCGACTCGATCCGCAGTTCGACGGTGGACATCATTCCCTCAGGCCATCGCGCCGAGCCGCCATGAGCCAGGCATCGCGGGCCGGCAGGCCAGCAGCGTGAGTTGCCCGCACGCGCCTTCCTTCGCGATTACGGTCCGCCAGCAGAACCGCGGCAATCGCTGCAGTGCGCACCCCTTCAGGCGGGGGGGAGACGGACGTCAGCGACGCGATTCGACGTTCCAGCCACTGAATGTCAATCTCACCGCGCCGGAATTCCGCGTCCTCCATTACACGCAGATGAAAGTCGCGGGATGTCTCCACGCCTTCCACTGTCAGCTCCAACAGCGCGCGATGCATTCGTGAGATAGCCGCGTCGCGCGTCGGCGCCCACACGATGAGCTTGGCGAGCATGGGATCGTAGTGCAGACCGATCTCACTCCCGATACCTATCCCTCCATCCCATCGAACACCCGGCCCACCCGGCAGACGCAGATACGTGATGCGTCCCGTTGAAGGGAGGAAGTCGTTGCAGGCATCCTCGCTCGTGATGCGGCATTCGATGGCATGGCCGCTAGGGAAGAGCTGCCCTTGTACGAACGGCAATCGCTCGCCCGCCGCGATGCGAAGCTGCCATTGCACGATGTCGATTCCCGTCACCAACTCGGTTACCGGATGTTCTACCTGAAGCCGCGTGTTCATTTCGAGGAAGTAGAAGCTTCCGTCGCGGTCGAGCAGGAACTCACAGGTACCCGCATTCACGTAGCCGGCAGATCGCGCCGCGCGCACCGCTGTCTCCCCCATCGCTTGGCGAAGCTCGTGAGATACCGCGATGCTCGGCGCTTCCTCGATCATTTTCTGGTGACGGCGCTGAATGGAGCATTCGCGCTCGCCCAGATGCAGCATGTTCCCGTGCGAGTCGCCGAGTAGCTGAATTTCGACGTGCCGCGGGCCGTCGATGAATTTCTCGACGTAGACTGCGTCATCTCCAAAGGCATTCTGCGCTTCGCGGCGGGCGCTCTCGAGCGCGCCGGATACCTCGCCCCGTTCCCGCACAACCCGCATTCCCTTGCCGCCACCACCCGCCGCGGCCTTGAGCAGCACGGGAAAGCCGAAGTGTTCCGCGATCTCGGATGCTTCTTCCACATCGCGCAGAGGCTCGGTCGTACCTGGTACCACAGGGACACCAGCGCTCAACGCGAGTGTACGCGCGGCGGTCTTGCTTCCCATGGCGGCGATAGCCCGAGCTGGCGGGCCGACGAAGACCAGTCCAGCGTCCACGACTGCGCGCGCGAACCACTCGCGCTCTGCGAGAAAGCCGTAACCGGGATGGATCGCCTCCGCGCCGACACGCTGAGCGACCCCAATTATGCGCTCACCATTCAGGTAGCTCTCTGACGAGGGTGACGCGCCGATGTACACCGCCTCGTCCGCCTCCCGCACGTGCGGAGCGCGGGTGTCGGCATCACTGTACACTGCCACCGATCGAACCCCAAGTTCGCGGCACGCGCGCACGATGCGCAGCGCGATCTCGCCGCGATTGGCGATGAGAACCTTGGAGAACATCAGTCAGGCCGTCATAGCCACGTAGCTCGGGAGCTCCCGGAGCTTCACAGCGGAATGTTCCCGTGCTTTTTCGCCGGATTTCTATCCCGCTTTCCCTGTAGCGTCTCCAGCGCATCGATGAGCCGCGGCCGCGTCTCGCGCGGATCGATGATGTCGTCGAGGTAACCGCGGCCGGCCGCAATGTACGGGTGTGCGAACTGCTCCCTGTACTCCTCCACCTTCTGCTCCATGGCGGCCGCGGGATCATCCGCGTCGGCGATCTCCTTCTTGAACAGTATTTCTACAGCGCCCTTGGGCCCCATCACCGCTATCTCCGCGCCTGGCCAAGCGACGTTGTAGTCGCCGCGTATGTGCTTGGAGCTCATGACATCGTACGCTCCGCCGTACGCCTTGCGCGTGATGACCGTGAGCTTGGGGACGGTAGCCTCGCAGTACGCGTACAGCAGCTTAGCGCCGTGCTTGATGATCCCGCCGTGCTCCTGAGCGACACCGGGGAGAAACCCCGGCACGTCCTCGAACGTGACGAGTGAAATGTTGAAGGCATCGCAAAAGCGAATGAATCGCGCTCCCTTCAACGACGCGTTGATGTCGAGAACGCCGGCGAGCACGCTCGGCTGATTCGCGACGACCCCCACGCTGAATCCACCAAGATGTGCGAAGCCACAGAGAATATTGCCGGCGTAGTCGCGGTGCACTTCGTAGAACTCCCCGTCATCCACCACCCGGCTGATCACGTCACGCATGTCGTAAGGCTTGTTCGGATTGTCTGGAACAACGCTCAGCAGCGCCTGGTCGCGCCGCTCGCGAGGATCACGGCCGCCACCGCGCGGAGGATCGGCAAGATTGTTGGAAGGGATGAATCGGAAGAGATCGCGGATGGCGGCCAGGCACGCGATTTCCGAATCGAAGGTGAAGTGCGACACGCCCGACGTCGAACCGTGCGCGTCCGCGCCGCCGAGCTCCTCCATCGTTACATCCTCATGCGTCACCGTTTTAACGACGTTGGGTCCCGTGACGAACATGTAGGATGTGCCGCGCACCATGTATATGAAATCGGTAATGGCCGGCGAATACACCGCGCCGCCTGCGCACGGACCGAGGATCGCTGAAATCTGTGGAACGACTCCCGACGCCAGCGTGTTGCGCCGAAAGATCTCGGCGTCTCCGCCCAGCGACACGACCCCCTCCTGGATTCGTGCCCCCCCGGAATCATTCAGTCCGATTACCGGAGCACCGTTGCGCACCGCCAGATCCATGATCTTGCAGATCTTCTCGGCATGCGCCTTGGAGAGCGAGCCGCCAAAGACCGTGAAGTCCTGCGAGAACACGTAGACAATCCGTCCGTCGATGCGGCCGTAGCCCGTGACGACTCCATCGCCAAAAAGGCTCGCCCCGTCGTCCTCGCTGGGAGAGGTGCGGCCGGTGACAAAGCGATCGAGCTCGACAAAGCTCTCTTCATCGAGGAGCACATCCAATCGCTCGCGCGCAGAGAGTTTTCCCTTGGCGTGCTGCTTCCTTAGACGGTCGGCGCCACCGCCGGTCTCGGATTCGGCGCGCCGGCGCTCGAGCTGATCCAGCTTCTCGCGTATGCTCATGTCCACGAAAGTAGTGCGGGCAGAGGCGTGTAACTAGAAGAGCGCGCACAATCGACCGAGCGTACCCATCAGCGAGAACCCCGCCGCGGCTATGCCGCGACGGGGTTCATTATTCCCTTCGAAACTCGAGATTACTCGGCGAGCATGTCGATGTCGGCCGCCGTGGCCAGCAGCTGCGCCTCTTCCTCTTCCATTGGAATGACCTTCGATGGGGTCTCCGGGCGCGGTGGCTGCTCCGCTGGTATGTCAGTCACCATCAGGACAATACGGCGATGGATCGGGTCAACCTCCAGAACGCGAAGCTCGAGGTTCATCCCTTCATATACATGATCCGCCGGATTCGTAACCGTCTTGCCGACGTTCAGCTGGCTGACGGGGACAAACCCCTCGATGTCGTTGCCAATATCGACAACGATCCCCTTGTCCATCAGCCGCACCACGTGTCCGCGAAGCTCGGTGCCGACGGGATATGTCTCGCCGATACGAAGCCAGGGGTCCTCCACCGCCTGCTTGAGACCCAGGCTTATGCGCTTGTTGTCCGCATCTATGTTCAGGATGACGACGTCAACCGTGTCGCTCTTCTTCACGACCTCCGACGGATGCTGGACACGCTTGGTCCACGACATGTCGGAAATGTGAATCAGTCCGTCAATTCCGGCCTCGATCTCCACGAACGCGCCAAAGCTCGTCAGATTGCGCACCTTTCCGGTAATGCGGGTTCCAATGGGATATTTGAGTGGCAGCATGGCCCATGGATCCTGCTCGGTCTGCTTCATGCCAAGGGAAATCTTCTCCTCGTTGGGATCCACCTTGAGCACCACCGCCTCGATCATCTCCCCGATGGACACGAGCTTTGACGGGTGCCGAACGTTGCGGGTCCAGCTCATCTCGCTGATATGGACAAGACCCTCTATACCGGGCTCCAATTCGATGAAGGCCCCGTAGTTCGTGATGGATACCACTTTCCCGTTCAGACGCGTGCCCACGGGATAGCGTTCGGCGACATCCTTCCAGGGGTAGCTCTGCAGCTGCTTGAGTCCGAGCGATATACGCTCCCGGTCCCAATCAATATCGAGGATCTTCACCTCCACATCCTGTCCGATGCTCACCATTTCGGACGGGTGCGAAATGCGTCCCCACGACATGTCGGTGATGTGCAGCAGGCCATCGACACCACCGAGGTCAATAAATGCCCCGAAGTCGGTGATGTTCTTGACCACGCCCTTGCGAACCTGGTCCTTGATCAGGTCCTTCATGAGCTTCTCGCGCTTGCCGGCGCGCTCGAGCTCCAGAATGACTCGCCGTGAGACGACGATGTTGCGGCGCCGCTTGTTGAGCTTGATGATCTTGAACTCGTACTTCTGGCCGAGCAGCTCGTCGATGTTGGGAACCCGGCGGAGCGCGATCTGCGATCCCGGAAGGAAGGCATCGACCCCCATCAGGTCCACCACTACACCACCCTTGATCTTCTTCACGAGCGTCCCTTCTACCGGCTGGTCACTCTCATAGGCGACACGGATGCGCTCCCAAACGCGCATGAAGTCAGCCTTCTTCTTCGAGAGAACTACCGCGCCGTCCTGATCCTCGAGGTGCTCCAGCAGAACCTCGACCTCGTCACCGGCCTTGAGGTCTGGATGATCCTTGAATTCCTCGAGTGGAACCGTCCCTTCGGACTTGAAGCCGATGTCGAGCACGACCATGTTGTCGCGAATCTCGAGCACCCGGCTCTTGACGATCTCGCCCTCCTCGATGGACTCCAGTGTGCCGCTGTAGAGCTCCAGCATTGCTTCGAGCTCTTCCTGGGAGTACTCGTCTTCCTCCCAGCGATTATCCCGGTGCGCGATGGGCCGAAGCTGGCTCTTCTGTTTGTCGCGCTTTTCGCGCTCCGTCAAAACCCCCACTGGTAGTGTTTCGAGTTCAGGCATACTTATTCAGATCTCCAGTTTCGCGGATAGTCGCTCGCCGCGCCGAGGCATAGCGTAAGTTGTTGCGCGCACCGCCGGATGATGCAGCCGGCTTGTCGCGAGGAACCATCAAATGTAGATGCAGAGGCGATGGGCGTCAACCTGGCGAAGTATCGCTCGTACGCTGAGTTACGGCCTGAGCGAGCGCAACTATCCGCTCCACCTGTTCTTCCTGTGTCAGGTAAGTGGTGTCTATCAGCACAGCATCCGTTGCCTGCGTCGTCTGCATCGCATCCCGGGCATCCCGCTGCACCAGCAACTCGGTTTCCATGGCGATCTCAGGGTCGGATGGGCGGCGGCTCAACCGCTGAGTGAGGCGCCGGCGTGCGCGCTCCCATGTGTCGGCGATAAGAAAAACTTTCAGCTCCGCGTTCGGAAATACAACCGTGCCCATATCACGCCCATCCGCAACTACATCGTAGCCCTCGGCCGCAGCTCTCACTCTGCCATTGACCCACTCGCGCACCGCCGGCATTCGCGCCACTCGCGAAACGTTGTGCGTAACGTCCGCCCCCCGGATCAAATCTTCCAGCGGCACGCCTTCGAGTACGGGCTCGAAGGAATCGCCGTGCTCGCGAAGTGTGATCGGCGCGGCACTCGCCAGAACGAGCTCCGCCGTCCACAGGTCGGGGGACTGCTTCGAATGCATCGTCGCCGCGGTCGCGGCCCGATACACCGCTCCGGAGTCAATGTGACGATACCCCAGCCGTTCAGCCACCCAGTGAGCAGTCGATGATTTGCCGGAAGCCGCAGGTCCATCGATGGCGACGACGATCGAGGAAGTTCGCTTCGGCGGCCGTGATCCGCGATCACGCTGCGAAGTCATTTCAGGATGCTCCGCACGTCATCCCAGAACTCCGGGTAGGAGACGGCGACGCAGCCTGGATCATCAATCTCGATTGTGTTTCGGTCATCCATGGCAAGCACCCCAAACGCCATGGCTATGCGATGATCCCCGTAACTGACCACGCGCCCCTTCAATGGAGCATCCGATCCAGTGATGCTCATGCCGTCCGTGAGTTCTTCCGCGTCCGCTCCGAGCAGGCGAAGATTCGAGACTACCCTTGAAATTCGATCACTCTCCTTGACTCGAAGCTCGCCGGCTCCGGTGATTGTGGTGACCCCGTTGGCCCGAGCGGCCAGGCAGGCGATGAGCGGCAATTCGTCGATTACGGAAGGAATCTCGTCGGGCGGTATGTCCACTCCAAGGAGCGAAGCGTGGCCGGCCTCAATGGTTCCTGTGGGTTCACCTCCTTCCTCACGCTCCGGCAGCAGGCGCACATCGCCTCCCATACGGGAGAGCACTCTGTAAAAACCTGTTCGCGTCGGGTTCAGGCACAGGTTCCCAACCGTGAGCCTTCCCCGCTGTGCCAATGTTGCGAGAGCGACGAAG
>JBPCJT010000183.1:0-4665 GCA_051005015.1 Gemmatimonadaceae bacterium
GGATAAGGATCTGGACGATGGAGCCCGCGACAGGCTGCGCGGGAAGCCAGGTGACAACGGGAAGCGTGTCAGCTTCTTGGGCGAGACCGTGGATGGGGGTTGTGCACGCCAGCGACAGCGCGAGGAACGGAACAGTCGGGAAGGGGATTATTCGCATGGTGGGAAAAGGTACGCTGTGCGGGCGATAAAGTCCTCGAGGAGTATATTCGGGTTCGGTGCGCAACGAGTGCTGTGCTCGGTACCCGGTGCCAGATGCTCGGTTGCTACAGCGCGGTTAAGAGGGACTCGGTAAAGAGCGGGATTAGGGCTGGGTAGTAAGTGAAGCGGTCTGCACTCCTCCCAAAGCCCCACTCCCGCTCCCCACTCCCCGTTTTCAAGGTAATGATGGAAATACTTTCGGGGCGCAAATACGGGGGCATCGAGCCTCTCGACGAATTGAATCGGGCGCTGCTGGCGCACGTGCATCCGCCCAACCGGAGCAATCCGCGCGCGAAAGAGCGTTATCATCTGGTAGTGATTGGCGCCGGTACCGCGGGTCTTGTCTGCGCGTCGGCCGCGGCGGGGCTTGGGGCGAATGTCGCGCTCGTCGAGCGGCACCTCATGGGCGGAGACTGCTTGAATGTCGGGTGCGTTCCCTCCAAGGCGGTAATCCGCGCGGCTCGTTCGTGGCACGCGGCGCGGCAGTCGGCGGCGGATTTCGGGGGGCCGGAAGCTACCGGCGATGGTGACTTTGCTGCGGTAATGCGGCGCATGCGCAGTCTCCGCGCAGATATCAGCAGGATAGATGGGGCGCCGCGCTATACGGAACTGGGCGTCGATGTCTTTTTCGGTGATGCCTGTTTTACGTCGGCGGAGTCCATCGTGGTGGAAGGCCAGACTCTTCGCTTTCGGCGGGCCGTAGTTGCGACTGGTGCGCGCGCCGCGGTGCCCGCGATTCCGGGGCTCGCGGAATCCGGCTACCGAACCAACGAGACAATCTTCGAGCTGACATCGCTGCCCAAGCGCTTGCTGGTGATTGGCGCGGGGCCGATCGGCTGCGAGCTGGCGCAAGCATTCGCGCGGTTCGGGAGCTCCGTGACGGTTCTGAACCTGGAAGCGCGGGTCCTCCCGCGCGATGATGCGGACGCAGCCGCTATCGTCGAGCGCGTCATGACGCGTGACGGCGTCACATTCGCGCACGGTGCCGTGCTCAAACACGTGGAGCGGCGTGGCGGCGAAAACGTGGTCCAATTCGAGCGGGAGGGCGCTTCACACTCGGCATCGTGCGACGAGATCCTTATCGCCGCCGGGCGTGCATCGAATGTCGAAGGGTTGGGCCTTGAAGCCGCCGGCATCGCCTACGGCGAGCGCGGCGTGGCTGTAGACGATCGCCTGCGCACCAGCAATGCGCGTGTATTCGCGGCCGGCGATATCGCGTCCCCCTACCAGTTCACTCACATGGCCGATGCGCACGCGCGCATCGTGATCGCGAATGCGCTTTTCCCCGGACGCGCGAAGGCAGGCAGGCTGATTGTGCCATGGACTACCTTCACGAGCCCCGAGGTCGCGCACACCGGAGCGACAGCGGAAAGTGTCGCGGCCTCGGGCGAAGGTGCTGACACTTTTACTACGTTTCTGCACGATGTCGACCGCGCCCGACTCGACGGCCAGGACGAAGGCTTCCTGCGCGTCTACCTGAAAAGGGGCTCTGACAGGATACTCGGTGCAACCCTGGTGGCAGAGCATGCCGGCGACATGATCAGTGAGATGACACTCGCCATCTCGTCCGGACTGGGGCTCGGCAAGCTTGGTGCTGCGATCCATCCCTATCCGACGCAGGCGGAGGTCTTTCGAAAAACGGCCGACGCCTGGCGCCGCACCAAGCTCACGCCGCGCATCAGGAAACTACTCGGTGCATATTTCCGTTGGGTGTAGTGACGTCAGTGGCAGCCATTTTCCGGAGCAGCATCAATGACGAAAGGTTGTGTGGATACAACGGACGAGACAGATCAAACGGATCGTTCTTCTGGTGCGGACAGTTTACATCGGCATGGGAGTCCATCGATTTGATCAGTTCAATCCGAAGCATCCCGTCAACTTCGTCATGAATGCACGGTTGACCATTTCGAATCCATAATCCCCCCATCCAATGAGCAAACTTCTTCGCGGTCTCGCCGCCGGCTACGGCGCCAAGAAACTTGGCGGTGGCTGCTTCACGACAGTTCTGATATTTCTCCTCCTTTGGTGGCTCCTGGGCAACTTCGGAATCTTTCAATAAAGATTGCGGATTGGGAGTTGGGAGTTTGGAATTGGGAGATTTGCGAAGTGCGAATTGGGAACCGAGCGGCTTGCGCTGATCCGCAATCCGCAATCCGCAGCTCGCAGTTCGCACTACGTCACGACATTCACTACCGACTCTTTCGCCACTACAGGCTCGGGGAGCTTCAAGGTCATCCAGAAGGCCGGCAGGAGCGCGAGGATCGACGCAGTCATCGCCGTCGTAGGCGATGTGAGGTCCGCGAGCTTGCCAGCCGCGAGAAACAGCACCCCCGCCGTTCCCCACGTGAATCCCATCATCAGAGCGCTGGCGGTGGCGACGTGCCGCGGGGCGTACTCCTGGGCTGTCACCACGGCGACCGGGAGGTTCGCGTTCACTACCGCGCCCACTACCGCCATCAGTGGATAGTACCACCACTGGTCGGGACGCGAATACACGAGCGCGATGAACAGCGGCATGGTGATCAGGATACTCGACCGCAACACCGCCGTGCGGCCGATGCGGTCTGATAGTTTTCCACCCGCTATGCCGCCAAGAGCGGATGCGACGCTGAACACGGCGAGGCTTGGTCCAATGTGCTGTGCCTGTCCGCGCGACGTGAGCACAAAGCCAAGCAGGCCCTGGTACGACACCGTGGACAGCGAGCGCAGCACCCCCGTTGCCCAGAGTGTGCGGATAGGGCCGCGCCACAGCTCCAAATACTCAGCGGGCCGCCGAGTCCCCCCGGTTGCCGCACTGTTTGGCGTGATCATGTACGAGGCCAGTCCGACGGCAAAACCGATCGGCATCAGGTAAGGAAGGGCGTGAATGCCGAGCGCCGTCGCCGCAAGCGGACCCGCCGCCAGCCCCACCGTTCCACCACCTGAAAAGAGCGCCGCAAAGAGTCCCCGCTCGTGCGCTCGTGAGCCCATCGCGACGTACGCCGCCCCGGAGGGGTGAAAGATGGCGCTGCCGATGCCCGCGAGTGCAATGAGCAAACCGAGCGCGGCGAAGTTGGGTGCGTATCCCATCGTGGTCATCCCGATGGCGGCGAGCACCGGGCCGAGGGCAGCCAGCAGGCGGCGTCCAAATCGGTCGCCGATGAGCCCCGTGAAGGGCTGGAGCATGGAGCCCACGAATGCCAGGATCGCAACCAGTACCGCCGTCCGCGCGATACTTATTCCGTATGTCGCCTGAATCTCCGGAAGAACGGGCGTGAGCATCGCCGTGAACGAGTCGTTCACGAAATGCGCCAGCGTCACAATGCTCAGAATTGCAGCACCCGCCGGCGCAACCCCGATCGCGTCAGACCTCGTTGCCATGAGGCAAAAGTAACCGGCCGCGATCTGGCCGGCTTCGGGTGGTCCGGAGCTGGGGCTTTGAAGTTACCGGAACCTGTCTCGCTTGTCGCGCGCGCGCCTGCCATACTTCAGTAGTCGAAACAGCTTCCGGGAAGTAGCCGAGACAGCTTCAGAGATACGCGCCAGCTCGCTCTTTTGTGAGGCTTTCCCATTACAACGTGATGCTATCCATGCTGCGCCTCATTCTCTTCAAAGCGCGAACAGCCATTGTCCGCGCAGCCGCGATCTGCACGGTGTTCGCGGCTTTTTCCGATAAAGTCGCCGCACAGGACACTACCGCCACCGACACGGCCGCGAACTCCGCCAGGCAGAAGGAGCTCCCACTCAAGCCTGCTCGCAGCGTCAAGTTCACGACGGATGAAGGGACGTGGCTATCGCTCGATGTCTCCCCCGATGCCCGTACCATCGTTTTCGAGATGCTCGGAGACCTGTACACGTTGCCAATAGCAGGTGGGACGGCGAAGCGTATAACCGACGGCATGGCCTTCGACGCTCAGCCCCGATATTCGCCGGACGGCAGACACATCGTTTTCGTGAGCGACCGCAACGGTTCCGAAAATATCTGGGTGGTGGACAGCGATGGGAAAAGCGCCCGCGGTCTCACCAGGATGGAGAAGACCCAATTTGTCTCTCCGGAATGGACGCCCGACGGCAAGTACATCGCCGTTTCACGCAATGCCGCGCAGTGGTCACCCCTGTACGACCTGTATCTGTATCACAGAGACGGTGGCTCCGGTGTGAAGATGACCAACACCTCGACGCCGCCGTCGGGTCCGCCAAATCCGCTTGTGGCACCTGTGCCCAACAACTACGTGGGCGCGGCGTTCGGCAAGGACTCGCGTTTCGTTTATGCCTCCACGCGACAAGGCGCGGGCGGCTATAACCAGACCAGCTTCGGCTGGCAAATTTCCGTCTACGATCGCGAGACCGGCCAGACATTCGCGCGCACGAATGCGCTTGGCGGCGCAATGCGGCCCATCGTCAGCCCCGACGGACGGTACCTCGTGTACGCCACGCGCGCCGACAGCGTAACCTCGCTTCGCATCAGGGACATCCCCAGCGGCGAAG
>JBPCJT010000184.1:0-5214 GCA_051005015.1 Gemmatimonadaceae bacterium
CCGGAGACTGGTAAAGCTTCCCGGTCCCCCACCGCAAACAACGGCGCCAAGATTATCTACATGAACGCCCGCCGTCTCCAGAGCCTCTGCGACCGCGGGCATCAGACGTTCCTCGTTTCTGCCCCGCATCGCGACCTCGCGTTCCGCCACCACCTTTTCTTCCGAAATTACAGCTACCGTGCCTGTATAGGTCGAAGCATCTATTGCCAGCATGGGCGACCCCATCATCCTGCCAACAGCAAGCGCCGCTCCTGGTCCCCTGGGATGTGTTCCAGCTCGAGCTTCACCGCGTCCGCCGGAATTACACCAGCGCCACGCTCAGGCCACTCAACGATCACCAGCGACTCCGTCACGAGTATGTCATCCCACGCGATGTTGACCATGTCAGAGGGTCCCGCGAGCCGGTAGAGATCCAGATGGTAAACTGGAAACCGGGCGCCCTGATATTCATGCACAAGTGCGTAGGTAGGACTCAACACGTCGTCCTCCACCCCAGCACCTCGACAGATCGCCCTTGCGAGCGTGGTCTTGCCGGCTCCCAGATCGCCAGCCAGGGTTACAACCAGCGGTGCCGATGTGGAAAGTCCGAACCGCTCGCCCCAGTCGTTGAGCTCACGCTCCGTGAGCGCTGTATGCCCCCGTAAAGCGGCGAGTGGTGGCGCAAGGGAATGAGTTCTGTGCAGCATCCTGACTAGCGATTGGCGGTCCGAAGTGCGGCACCGCTCCTGGTTCCGCCGTCCAGGAATGCCTTGAGTTCGAAAACCTCGTCACGCAACCTTGCTGCGGTCTCGAAATCGAGCGCGGCCGCGGCATTCCTCATCTGCTCCTCCAGCTCGGTAATCATCCCTTCCGCGTCCATCTCGGCTGCATATGTCACCCGTTCCTCCGCCACCCTGCGCGCGCGGCCAGCGCCCTGCGTTTCCATCCGGGCATCGGCAACCCGAGTGACGACGCGAACCTGTTCGCGGCTCTTCACCACCGTAGCCGGGACGATTCCGTGGGTTTGGTTGTGCTCGGTTTGCAGTTCCCGTCGCCGGGTAGTCTCTTCCATCGCGCGCTGCATGGAGCCTGTAATCCTGTCAGCGTAAAAAATGGCTTTTCCCTGGACATTACGCGCCGCGCGGCCCACGGTCTGGATCAGAGAGCGATCGCTCCGCAGGAAACCTTCCTGATCCGCATCCAGCACCGCAACCAGCGAAACTTCAGGTAGATCGAGCCCCTCCCTGAGGAGATTGATACCTACCAGCACGTCGAACTCGCCGAGCCTCAAGCCGCGCAGAATCTCTACCCGCTCGATGGCATCGATGTCCGAGTGCATGTATCGCACGCGAACTCCCATCTGCTGCATGTAGTCGGTCAGGTCTTCCGACATGCGCTTCGTTAGGGTCGTCACGAGCACGCGCTCCCCGCGTCGCTCCCTCATGCGAATCTCGTTCAGCAGGTCATCCACCTGTCCACGCACGGGACGCACATCGATTATCGGGTCCACGAGCCCCGTTGGGCGGATAATCTGTTCGACGACCACGCCCTCGGACAGCTGCAGCTCCAGTTCTCCTGGCGTCGCCGAAACCAGCAGCGCGCGCGGCGCGAGTGAGAGGAACTCGTCGAACATGAGAGGGCGGTTATCCAGCGCGCTGGGCAGGCGAAATCCATATTCGACCAGCGTCAGCTTTCGCGCCCGGTCGCCATTGAACATGCCCCCAATCTGCGGAAGAGAGACGTGAGATTCGTCCACGACGACGAGAAAGTCGCGAGGGAAGTAATCGATCAGACACGCTGCGCGTTCGCCGGGCTGGCGTGCCGACAGATGCCGCGAGTAATTCTCGATGCCGGCGCATGTGCCGATCTCGAGCATCATTTCGATATCGAAATTGGTGCGCGACTCCAGTCGCTGCGCCTCGAGGAGCTTGCCGTCCTCGCGCAGAACCGTCAGGCGCTCGGCCAGCTCCAGCCGGATCGCGCTGACAGCGCGCTCGAGCGTTGGACGGGACGTGACGAAATGTTTCGCGGGATAGATGGCCGCACGACCCAGTACCGCGATGGTTTCCCCCGTCAATACGTTGATCTTGGAGATGCGCTCGATCTCATCCCCCCACATTTCTATCCGAACGCCCTGTTCCTCGTAGGCGGGAAGTATCTCGATGGTGTCTCCGCGCACACGGAACGTTCCACGCTCAAAGCTTACGTCGTTCCGCGAGTACTGGATATCTACCAGCGCCCGGAGCATCTGATCGCGAGCAATGACATTGCCCGTCTCGATCACAACCATTTTTTCGCGGTACGTGACCGGGTCGCCAAGCCCGTAGATCGCCGAAACCGTCGCGACGATAATGACGTCCGAGCGTTCCATCAGACTGGACGTCGCCCGCAGTCGCAGACGATCGATGTCCTCGTTGATGGACGCGTCCTTTTCGATATATGTGTCCGTGCTGGGGACGTACGCTTCAGGCTGGTAGTAGTCGTAGTAGGAAATGAAATACTCGACGGCGTTGGTGGGGAAGAAGCTCTTGAGCTCGCCGTACAGTTGCGCGGCAAGGGTCTTGTTGTGCGACAGGACGAGCGCGGGGCGCCCGAATGCCTGGATGACGTTGGCCACTGTCATTGTTTTTCCCGAGCCCGTAACGCCCAGCAGAGTCTGAAACCGATCGCCTCGCGCCAGCCCGGCCGTCAGCTCGGCGATAGCCCGGGGCTGGTCGCCAGCGGGTTTGAACGGAGCAGTGAGATGGAATTCGGCGGAGGACATACGGGATGAAAGCTAACTGCTTCGGGCTCTCTTCGGGACAGGGCGCTACTGCTCTCCGGCCGAAAGGCGCTCGCGCCTCGTGACATCGGTGATTCCCTTGATCCGGCGCACCGCTTTGAGAATCTTCTGTAAATGCGACAGGTTCTCCACTTCCACGAGAACCGATCCCGATACCCCTCCGCCGTCACCGCTGTGCAGGTCGAAACTCTTGATGTTGGTACCGGTTTCAGTGACTGCCGCGGCCACGTCCGCGTATAGGCCGCGCCGGTCGGACCCCTCGAGTGCCAAGCGAACGAGAAATATTTCCCCCTGCATCTCCTGCCAGTCGATGTCGAGGCGCCTTTCCGGCTCGTGAGACAGGAGCAAGAGATTCGGGCAATCGGCGCGGTGAATGCTCACCCCGCGCCCGCGAGTCACGTAACCCGCGACTGGATCACCCGGCACCGGCTGGCAGCACTGAGAGTAACGGACCATCAGGCCATCTACACCCTGAATGCGAACTCCTTTCGGCGTACCACGCATCCGGCGGACGAGCCGGTCGAAGGCACTGGTCCTGGAGGCCGGCTCCGGGGAATCGTCCAGTTCGGGATGCAGCAGTTTGAAAACCTGCGCCACCTGTACGTCTCCCTGGCCGACCGATGCAACCAGATGCTTCGCATCGGTGAGCTTCAGCGAATCCGCAACCTCCAGGAGCTGGGCGTCATTGGGTTTCGCGAGATTGCGTCGCCGTGCCTCGCGATCGATGATCTCGCGTCCGATCTTTACGGAGGTCGATTGTTCTTCCTGCTTGATCCACTGCCTGATCTTGTGCCGCGCGCGGCCGGTGCGTACGTGCGCCAGCCAGTCGCGGCTGGGGCGAGCCGAGGCCGCCGTCAGGATCTCCACGGTGTCCGAGTTCTTCAACTGTCTCGACAAGGGGGCAATGCGCGCGTTGACCTTCGCGCCCTGACAGCGTAGACCTACTTCCGTGTGGACGGCGAACGCGAAGTCTATCGGCGTAGCTCCCTTCGGCAGCCGGATGACGTCGCCGGTTGGCGTGAATACAAATATCTCTTCCTGATACAGATCGAGCTTCAGGAATTCGAGGAACTCATCGGGATTCCTTGCATCGAGCTGCAGTTCGAGTATCTGCCGGAACCAGCCAAGGCGTTCGTCGAGTTGGTCGGCGGCTTTCGCGTTTTCCTTGTACAGCCAGTGCGCGGCTATACCGTACTCGGCCGTGCGGTGCATCTCGCGCGTGCGAATCTGGATCTCGAAAAGCTGCTTCCCCGGCCCGAATACAGTGGTGTGCAGCGACTGGTAGCCGTTGCTCTTGGGTTGCGCGATGTAGTCCTTGATGCGTTCCTGTATCGGCGTCCAGCCATCGTGGATGATACCAAGGGCGTGGTAGCACTCCGGTACGGTATTTACGAGAACGCGAATCGCGAGCAGGTCGTAAATCTCATCGTACGGCTTCTCCCGCTGCCGCATTTTCTTGAATATCGACCAGAGATGCTTTGGTCGGCCGGTAACTTCCGCTCCCTGCATGTCCGCTTTTTGGAGTGCCGCATCGAGTGGCTCCCGCATCCGCGCGATCAGGGCTTCGCGTTCGCCGCGCTTCTGGGCAACGAACTTCGCGAGTTTCTTGTACTCGTCGGTCTCGAGATGTTTGAACGACAGGTCCTCCAGCTCCCATCGCATGCGCGCCATTCCAAAGCGGTGTGCCATTGGCGCGTAGAGGTCCATAGTCTCCTGCGCGATGCGCTTGCGTTTGTCCTCCTGGAGGTGCTCCAGCGTCCGCATGTTGTGCAGACGGTCGGCGAGCTTGATGAGAATTACGCGCGCATCCTTGGCCACGGAGAGAAGCAGCTTGCGATAGTTCTCGACCTGACGCTCCTGGCGGGAGCGAAAGGTGATATTCCCGATCTTCGTAACACCATCGACGATCTGCGCGATCTCTCGTCCGAATTCGTGTTCGACGTCGGCCACCGTTACCTGGGTGTCCTCCACGACGTCGTGGATCAATCCGCTGGCGACAGTCACGCTGTCCAGATGCAGCTCAGCGAGAATCTTCGCCACTTCAACGCAGTGCGTCACGTAGTTCTCACCCGACTGACGCTTCTGTCCCTGGTGGGCCTGTTCGCTGAAGCGATACGCCCGCAGCAGTAGCTCGGGGTCGAGGCGCTCCATGAGCGCTTCGTCCCTCAGCTCCCAACCGGGAATCCTCGCTTGCAGCACAGGCGTCGTCACAAGAAACCTTTCTCCGCGAAACTCACGTATCGGCCGCGCCCGATGATGATATGATCGTGGACGGGAATATCGAGAAGTCGTCCCGCCGCCACGAGCTGATCCGTAACCAGGCGATCATCCGCGGACGGCGTCGGGTCGCCGCTCGGATGATTATGAACGAGCACTATCGCCGCCGCGGGCTCGGCGATAGCCTCGCGAAAAAACCCTCGAGGACGCACCAAGGATGGGTTCCGAATCCCCCC
>JBPCJT010000185.1:0-4935 GCA_051005015.1 Gemmatimonadaceae bacterium
GAAGAAAAACAGAGCGCCCGCCAACTCGACCGCCGCCAACGTCGGCTACGAGGCCGAGCTATGGCAAATGGCCGACGCCCTGCGCGGCAGCATGGACGCCGCCGAGTACAAGCACGTCGTCCTCGGCAAGCCCATCGCAGACCTCTTCCCCGACCGCCTCGTGGACTCGGAGCTGGGGGAGATTCCGAAGGGCTGGCGCGTGTTGCCGCTGGCTGAGTGCGTCGATGCCGCCCGCGGCTTGTCCTACAAGGGCTCAGGCTTGTCCGACTCGGGCCTGCCAATGCACAACCTCAACTCAATCTATGAAGGCGGCGGATACAAGCACGAGGGAATCAAGCACTACGAGGGAGACTACAAGCCGCATCACGTTGCCCGTGCCGGAGATCTCATCGTCGCAAACACCGAGCAAGGACACAACCGACTGCTCATCGGCTACGCCGCTATTGTCCCCGAGCGTTTTGCTGGCGAGAGCCTCTTCAGCCACCACATCTACCGCGTGCGTCCCAGAAGTTCTTCTGGGTTGACGCCCGACTATTTGTGCCACCTCTTGAACACGAGTGTGATGCATGACACCGTGAGCGGGTATGCGAACGGGACGACTGTCAACATGCTTCCGATCGACGGCCTCCAGAGCCCGCTTGTCGTCGTTCCACCGTGGGTCATCGTCCGCGCTTTCGATGGATTTGCTGAAGCAGCCCGCAAGCGCCATGGGGAAATGATGGACGAGAGCCGCACCCTCGCCGCCCTGCGCGACACGCTGCTGCCCAAGCTCATCTCCGGCGAGCTGCGAGTGCCACACCTCACATGCATTGGCGGGAGCTATAAGCCATGAAGAGCGCAAAGCGGGAATACCGAATGACCGTCGCCGGGCAACTCTTCAAGCACCTCGGCTTGCAGATGTATTCCGGTGCGGTTCCGGCCATTTCCGAGCTGATTTCCAACGCCTACGACGCTATGGCGACGAACGTGCGGATCACGCTTCCCACGGGCGGCCCAATACAGCAGACCGATGAGATCATCGTCAAAGACGACGGACACGGGATGAGTTTCGACGAATGTAACTCGCTCTATTTGTCCGTCGGCAGGGATCGCCGATCAGGCGAGAGTGAGTGGACCAAGGCGTACAACGGCCTCACGCCCCGCAAGGTTCAAGGGCGAAAGGGCATTGGCAAACTTGCGGGATTCGGAATTGCTGAGCGAATCAAAATCCGAACCGTAAAGGACAAACAGATCGCCCACTTTGCACTAGATTTCACCGCGCTGACGAAAAGCCCGAACTTCGCCGATGAGCAAGGATACGTGCCGGAAGCACTATCCGACGACGGCACACGAACTGGGGAAACGCCTGGTACGACCGTGACGCTATCGCAGTTGAAGATCAGCCGCGCCATCGGCGAGGAGGAATTCAAGCGCGGCCTCGCGCGACGACTGCTCATTTTGGACGAGAGCTTCACCGTTCACGTAAACGGAAAAGCCATCTCGCGGCAGGAAATTCCCTTTCAATTTCGATTTCCCGAAAGGCCCGGTGCGTGGGAGACCGCCGATCTCGGGAACGGCCAGCAGATCCAATGGTGGGGGGGCTTCTGCAAGGACACAATTCCCGACGAGGAACAACGCGGATTCGTGGTTTACGTCCGCGGTAAGTTGGCCCAAACGCCTTGGTTCTTTGACCTTAGCGGCGGCGTATGGGGCCAACATGGAATGCAGTACCTGACGGGTGAAGTAAAAGCGGATTTCCTCGACGAAAGCGTTGACCTTATCGCCACCGACAGGGGCACCATCCGGTGGGAAGACCCGATGGCGGTTACTCTCAAGGATTGGGGGCGCAAAAAAATACGGGAGCTACTGGAATCGTGGACGGACAAGCGGCGTGAGGCAAAGGCCAAGAGCCCGAAGATCGTCCAGTACCTTGAGCTAGCGGAGAAGCTGCCCGAGAAGGAACGAAAAATATTCAAGGCGGTCGTTGACCGAATCTGTACCATTCCTCAACTGGACAAGGACAAGGACGGCAAGGATATCGCCGACGAACTGGTCGAGTTTGCCTACAACGCACTGACGAACCGAAGTGTCCTCGACGCCATACGGCGATTGAACGCCGCTTCCGCTGACGACGTCGCTCAGTTCTCGCAGGTCCTATCTGAGTGGGACATCATCGAGGCGGTGAACACTGCGCACCTCGTCAAGGGTCGCGTCGAGATTATCCGAAAGTTTGCGCAGATGATTAAGGACAAGGTCCCTGAAAAACCCGACATGCAGGACTACGTCAGGGAGCATCCATGGTTGATTGACCCGAAGTGGACGATGCTCGTTCACGAGCAGTCCCTGGATGGGCTCATCCGAGACAAGTTCAAAATCCAGCCTTCAGGGAACGGCGAGGGAGCTAGACGCCTTGACTTCTTCTGCCTCGGAGATTGCTATCAGACGGCTCACGTGGTCGAAGTGAAACGCCCTGATCAGCTCGTAGGACGGAAGGAATTCGATCAGCTGCGTGACTACGTGCTGTTTCTGCGGCAAAAACTGCAAGGGGAATCCACGGATCCGGCTCACAAAAGGGCCTTGGTGAAAGGTTTGCTAATCGCGGACCGGGTTCGTCAGGGAGACGAAGGACACGGCAAAACCGGCCAGGATGCAGGAGTGTTCGACATTCGCACTTGGGGAAACCTCCTGACAACGACTGAAGCGATGCACAAAGAATTCTTGGATGTCGTGAAAATGCGCGCCCCTTCCGATGACCCGAGAATGAAAGGACTGTCCGCCGATGATGCCGCAACCGACTTACCTTCGGCCAGTGGCAGGATGCGCAAGGCCAGCAAGAAAGTAACGCGCAAGAAAAAGGCGATGAAAAAGTGATGACCGCAAAACCCATAGCTATAGACCTGTTCGCCGGGTGCGGTGGTCTTACCAAAGGTCTCCGCGACGCGGGGTTCGATGTGGTAGCGGCAGTTGAGATTGATCCCATCGCGTCGCGCACCTACAAGTGGAACAATCGCCGGACCCGGTTGATCGAAAAGGACGTTCGCGAAGTGTCTGCCAAGGAGTTATTGCAAGCCGCCGGCAGCAGGAGAGTCTCGCTGTTGGCCGGATGCGCGCCCTGCCAAGGGTTCTGTTCCCTGACGGCCAAGAACAAGCGCGAAGACCCGCGCAACGAGCTTCTGCTCGTGATGGCCGAACTCATCGAGGGAATTCGGCCCGAGGCAATCATGATGGAGAACGTTCCCGGCCTCGTTGATCGGGGGAAGCCCATCTTCGAAGAGTTTCTGACAATCCTGCGGCGGCTTGGATACCAAGACGAATGGCGCGTCGAGCAGATGGCGAATTTTGGGATTCCGCAGTCCCGGCGACGCCTGGTTCTTCTGGCCGGTCGCGGCTTTAGCGTTGCCTTCCCCCAGGCGTCACACGCCCGATCACCGAAGCACGGTTCCGGCTTGCAGCCGTGGACAACGGTGCAAGAAAGCATCAGCCACATGGGAGCGCCGGTCACGCTGAAGGCCGCGCTCGGCAACGGCGGTCCACGGTCGCACAACTGGCACGTGGTGCGAGACCTTCAGCCGCAGACCAAAGAGCGCCTCAAAGCGGCGGAACCCGGACAGACATGGCTGAAGGTTGACGAGTCGATGCGACCCCAGTGCCATCAGAACGGATACAACGGCTTCACGAACGTGTACGGCAGGATGGCGTGGGACCAAGCGTCACCCACCATCACGGGCGGATGCACGACCCCGTGCAAGGGGAGATTTGGGCACCCGGACAAACGCCGATACACCATCTCCGTCCGCGAAGCGGCCATCTTCCAGACGTTCCCCGAGAACTATCGCTTCGTCACCGACCAGATGGACGCCGTGTGCGACCTGATTGGTAACGCAGTTCCGCCATTGTACGCGAAGCTGGCCGCCAAGGAGGTCCTGGCCGCCATCAAGAGACGCGGCCACCGGAAGGGTAGCGCCTAGCGATGAGCAGATGGCCGGGCAATGCTCAGGGAGAGCGCACCACGTTTGGCGGGTTACGCCGTGGTCAACTCATGTCTCGCGTGCGCAGCACCGGAAACCAGACGACGGAGAAGCGCCTCGCGTCATTGCTCCGCGAGGCCGGGCTGACCGGATGGCGCAGGCACCAGTTTCTCCCCGGACGCCCAGACTTCGTGTGGCCCAAGATCAAAGTCGCCGTGTTTGTTGACGGCTGTTTCTGGCACGGCCATGACTGCGGCAGAAACGTTACGCCACGAACGAACGCGAAGGCGTGGTGCGCGAAGATCGAGGGGAACCAAGCGCGGGACCGAAGAACCTCGCGTATTCTACGGCAGGAAGGATGGAATGTGATCCGCATCTGGGAGTGTCAGCTCGCGAGGACTCCTGCGTTGTGTGTGTCGAGGATTGCAAAGGCCCGCGGGAGGTCGGACGAACTACGGCGGAACGGGAAGCTCCGCGACGAGACCGCATGACAGCGCGCAGTTTCACCGAATCCGTCGTCGAGCAAGCAGCCCTCGCCTGGCTCGAAAGCCTCGGCTGGCGGGTCACGCACGGCCTCGAGATCGCGCCGGGTGAGCTCTTCGCCGAGCGCACGGACTATGCGCAGGTGGTGCTGGAAGCGCGCCTGCGCGACGCGCTGGCCCGGCTCAATCCCGCGCTGCCGCCCGAGGCGCTGGAGGATGCCTTCCGACGCTTGACACAGCCCGAAGGGGCGGAGTTGTCGGCGCGCAACCGCGCCGTGCATCGCTTGCTGGTGGAGGGCGTGACGGTCGAATACCGCTCAGCAGACGGCGCGATCCGCGGGGCGCAGGCGCGCCTGCTCGACTTCGACGCCCCTCAGAACAACGACTGGCTCGCGATCAACCAGTTCACCGTCACCGAGAACAAGCACGCGCGCCGGCCGGACGTGGTGCTGTTTGTCAATGGCCTGCCGCTGGCGGTCATCGAGCTCAAGAACGCGGCCGACGAG
>JBPCJT010000186.1:0-22076 GCA_051005015.1 Gemmatimonadaceae bacterium
ATAGCGGCACGAGCGAGCGGATGGGTATGTAGTCGCGGAGCCGCCCATCCGACCGCACTCTCAACGGCGCTGCGGCCAAGCCCCCAAGCATGCTCTTCGCTGTGGACCGCCCCGGGGGCAAAACGCGATCCACCGTGTGGAGTGTTACGGCGGCGATGGGTGTTGTGCCGAGGTTGATGATTACCAGTACCGCTCGCCCGCGCTCTCGCCGAAGATAGGCGGCAACCGCTTCGCTGTTAGCGGTAACTGGCACCAGCTCACCCGCGCCCAGCGCTGGGTTGGACGCGCGCAAATGTATCAGCCGGCGGTGCAGGTTGAGCAGCGAATTGGTATCCGCCTCCTGCGCCTCGACGTTCGCGGTGAGCGAGTCCGCGTGCAGTGGCTCCCAGGCCGCACCACGTGTGAAGCCGGCGCCCGAACCACGGCCCCAATGCATGGGGGTCCGCAGGCGCTCGTCCGGCTTGTTGCCGGTCATTCCGATCTCCTCGCCATAGTAGATAAATGGCAGACCCGGAAAGGTGAGCAACAGAGTGGCCGCCAACCTGGCCCGGTTCATGTCGCCGCCGAGCTCCGTGAGCGTGCGGGTCTGATCGTGGTTACGCAGGAAGGGAGACCAGCGATCAGCGGGGAGCTCCCGCTGCAGTCGCATAACAGCCGGGAAGAGATTCTTCGTTGAGCCGGTTTTGACCGCCTCGAGAATGGCGTCCGACACCGCGAAAGCGAAATGCGCGTCGAGCTGGTCGGGATAGTAGGGGAGCATCGCACCAATGCTGTCCCACACCTCGCCGATCGTGAACGCATTTGGCGCGACCTTCCGCACGCGGGCGGCATAGTCGCGCAGCAGGGTGTGGGTGCCAGGTGTATGCGCCAGCCGTCCGTCTTCTTCCACGAGGTAGGGAATCGCGTCGAGACGGAATCCATCCGCTCCCATCTCCTCGAGCCAGAACCGCGCGATCTTGTTGGCCTCTTCGCGGACCGCGGGGTTGGCGTAGTTCAGGTCCGGCATTCCTTTCCAGAAGATTCCGTAGTAGTACTCGTCACGGCTGGATGAGCGATGCCAGACATCCTGGCCCCAGGGTCCCTTTACCTTGGGATCCGTCGCGGACCAGCGGAACCAGTCGCGGTACGGAGAGCCCGGATTGAGTAACGCGTCCTTGAAAAAAGGGTGCTCGCTGGAGGCGTGGTTCAACACCATGTCCACAAGCACCCGAATGCCACGCCGGTGTGCTTCGGCTACGAGACGCTTGAAGTCATCGTTGCTGCCATAGTCCCGTTCCACGCGGTAATAGTTCGTCGCGTCGTAGCCGTGGTAACTCGGCGATTCGGCTACCGGCATGAGCCAGATGCAGCTGGCGCCAAGGTCACGCTGCGTATTCGGGGATCCGTCGTTGATGTAGTCGAGCTTCTGGATGAGTCCGTTGAGGTCACCTACTCCGTCCGCATCGCTGTCGTAGAACGAGCGGACGAAGATCTCATAGCAGACAGCGCCGCGTTTCCACGCTGAGGCGGTGGATGCGTTCGACGGCTGAGCGACGAGGTGGGTGGCCCATGCAAGAAGGGCCACGCAGAGCGACGAGCTGACAAGACGGTACATGGGCGTCTCTTTCTGAGGCTGGCGGTGGAGTTGGACAAGATGGCTGACAACGAAGGCGAGAAAGCGTAGCACGGTTGCGGCCCTGGTAGCAAGCGCACATCCTGCAATCCAGTCCATCCTGTCCATCGTTCTGATCGATGGTTTGCTGGTCTCCTGGCTCCTGAAGTTCTCAAAGTCGGGGGCCGCCTGTATCTTCGTTCTCCGCGCTGGGTCTGAAGCCGGCGGCCGATGTGTATTCATCCACTGAACCGAGGACTACCGGGATGGAGAGAACGCGCCTGAGTTTCTGGCAGATGTTCAACATGAGTTTCGGCTTCCTCGGCATACAGTTCGGCTGGGGGTTACAGCTCGCGAACATGTCAGCGGTGTACGAGCGACTGGGTGCACGGCCTGACGAGGTGCCGCTGCTCTGGTTAGCCGCGCCCGTAACCGGGCTCTTTGTGCAGCCCATCGTCGGCGCGCTGAGCGACCGGACGTGGGGGCGCCTAGGCAGGCGCCGTCCCTACTTTCTCACAGGTGCAATTCTCGCCTCGGTTGCGCTCTTCTTCATGCCCACCTCGAGGGCGCTGTGGATGGCTGCGAGCCTGCTCTGGGTGCTCGACGCTTCGATCAACATCTCGATGGAGCCTTTCCGCGCCTTCGTCGCGGACAAGCTCGTGGTTTCCCAGCGCACTGCCGGCTTTGTGATGCAGTCGTTTTTCATCGGCGTGGGAGCGAGCCTGGCTAACGCGCTGCCTCTCCTGCTCAGCTGGATGGGGGTGGAGGGGAGCACGGCGAGCGGGATTCCGCTCTCGGTGAAATACTCCTTCCAGGTTGGAGCGGTGGTCTTTTTCCTGGCTGTGCTGTGGACCGTCGTGACCACCAACGAGTTCCCGCCCGAAGACATGGCGGCGTGGGACCGTGCGCGACGCGAGCGGGGCGGGCTCCGCCACCTCCTCAGCGAGATCGCCGCGTCTGTTCGCGAGATGCCCGCCACCATGCGGCAGCTCGCGGTGGTTCAGGTATTCACCTGGCTCGGCCTGTTCTGCATGTGGCTGTTCTTCGTGCCCGCCACTGCGAGGCACGTCTTCGGGGCAACCGATCCGCAGTCAGCCGTCTACACCCAGGGAATAGAGTGGGGTGGATTCGCGTTCGCCTTCTATTCAATCACCTGCTTCCTGGTCGCTCTTGCTCTGCCCAAACTGGCCGCCGCCACCAGCCGCAAAACAGTGCACGCCTCGGCACTTGCATGCGGCGCGGCTGGCCTGCTGTCGGTATACCTGATCCACGACAAATACATTCTTTTGCTCAGCATGGTCGGTGTCGGGATCGCTTGGGCATCCATTCTCTCCATGCCATACGCCATCCTCTCCACCGCCCTGCCGCCAAACCGGATGGGCGTCTATATGGGGGTATTCAATTTCTCCATTGTTATCCCGGAGATCATTGCCGCGCTTAGTTTCGGACCGCTCATCCGTCTCGTTTTCGGAGAAGGTAACCCGCGCGCCCCGCTGTACGTTGTGATGCTCGGCGGCGTCTGCCTGCTCACTGCCGCGGCTTTGGTGGGACTGGTAAATGATGTCGGCGGACGAGACGTGCCAGAGGGGGACGTGATCGAGAGCGACGCGAAGGAAGCCCTGTCTGTGCAGCAGTCGGTTCAACCGGTGCCAAGCAGCGGGCTGGTGGACGAGAAGTAGGAGCCCGTGCTGCTGCTCACTCGCGCTTGCCCGCTGCGCCGCGCCGCGTCGCGTCGTCCGCCAGTGTCACGAACAGCACGGCGATCGCCGCGCAGATCAGCAGCGCTCCCGCCAGTCTGATGACGTTCTCGGGATTGCCGCCCAGCCATGCGTCGTAAGTGCAGCTGCGACTTGCAGCGCTCACTTTCCAAGGAAACTCGGGAGAGGCGGCAAGTGCGCAACCGGGACATCGACGCTCCCATCATCGACAACGTGCTGGAGATGGAACACGCGATAATCTCGCCACAGGTGCAGTTGGCTGATATCGTGATCAGCCGCGAGTTCGTTATCGAACAAAATCCAACGGCATAGCAGGTCCGGACTCCGTTCACTGCTTCCGGTTTGTTGCCGGCACCGCACCGCGACCCGGGTTGAATGGAGACCGGACTGCCGTGCAACGAAACGCTATGTGCGGCGCGTAAATGGCACTAACCGTGCCCCCGCGCGCCTAACGATACCGAAGCTTGGCCACAGCGAGCGCGCCGTTCAGCGCCACCATGCCGCTGTTGGTGAGTACCACCGGCCAGTCTCTGGTGACGATTCCGTACAGGATCCACAAAGAGCTGGCGGTGGCGAGCAGCGCGAACATTCCCAGCGACAGATCCCGCGTCTGCCGTGTTTGCCAGGTGCGAATGACCTGTGGGAGAAAAGAGCCAACCGTGAGCAGGCCGGCGAAGTAGCCGAGATAGTGGATCATGTCGTGAATGATAGGATGGCTGCTAAAGTCACAGGTCGCGCCTATGCTGCGGGCTCGACGACGCCGGCCATGTCGGAGCCGTCGCGGATGGTCAGCCAGTCGGTCCGCACGCGGTCCCACTCCTGAATCATCAGGCCCTGCTCCTCAAAAAGGAGCCGGATCTGGCCGGGATCGTAACCGGCGATCTCCTCGAGCACCGGAATCAGCACGCTGAGCGCGTCGTCGCTGATGATGGTGCGACGCGCTATCTGGGCAATGTGCCGCGCCTCCGACGCGGCGATGGTCAGGCCGTCGCCACGGTTCACATGGAGCATGACATGGATGTCGGAACTCCCGTCGCCCACGTACACCACTCTCTCTCTCGGAACGCCGAGGCGGAAGCGGAGATCATCCACCGCCGCCACCTTACCATAGCCGGCGGGGACCTGCATGATCGTCTCGACCTCCCCGGTATGCGCATCGAAGCCGAACCGGGTGGCGATGATGTGGTCGGGTGGCACGATCCCTTCCAGCGCCGAGTGGACCACCTCCCACGGCGCCGCCGACACGACGTAGAAGTCAAACCGGAACCCGTCGATTCCGTCGCTGAGGAATGCTGCCAGCAGCCCGATGTTCCGCTTGAGGCGGATGCGCTTCCCCACCTCTACGAGGTCGGACCTGCGGACACGGCGGAACTCCGGGTCATGCCTCAGCAAGTACGCGAGCTCCGCGCCCTCCTGAACCAGGTTGAGGCGCGACAGGCCAGCGACTCTGTCCTGAAAGCCGGTAATGCCGAGCATCTCGCTCAGCACCAATCCCGAATCGTTGAAGCTCAGCGTCTGGTCGAAGTCGCTCACGAGCAAGTAGTGCTTCTTCATTTATCCTCCATTGGCGGTTGCGGCTGCCAGATCATTCATCAGGCGCCGGCCGTCGTCACTAAAAAGAAATCGCCCCCGCATCCGGCTCAGGACGCGGGGGCGAGCTATTGGCTTATCTGAATACACTCAGCCCCGTTGTCTCCGCTCTTCATGCGTCGAGCCCACGCCATTGAGGCTGGTCTCGAGCTTCGAGTTCGGTAGTTGACGAGCGAAACGGGTCATTAGTGCTTGTGGTGCAAGTTGTACTATATCCTTATCCGCGCGGTTGCACGTATAGGGAAAGTTATCGGAGCCAAACTTCCTTGTCAATCGATCAGTGCATTTCCTGCACCTGGAGTGCCCTACCTTGGCAGAAAAAGGCTAACTAAGGCCCAACTGACAGATGGAACGTGCTCGTTTGTCACGAATGAGTCACACCGTAACCGACCAGAAAAGCCTTAAAAGGCAGGCGACACGAATCGAGTCAACGATGTGGAGCCAACGAAAAAGGCCATGGAAGTTGTCTGTCGCTTGCGTGGATCACGCAGGGCCCGTCGGACCCACCGCGCTTCAGCAGCGAGGCATTAGATTGAACTCCGGTTACGCGCCCACCTCCTGGGTAACCACCCAAGCACATCAAGCACATTAGGTGTGGCCGACTGCGGCATATCGGCAGGTCGGAATCGTCCTGCAGAGCCATCTTTCAACTCACCTTTACTCCTTCGGGAAACCGCCTATGCAGCCAATGTTCCTTTCCGAGGTGGAGCAAGCGGCGCCGAAGGGTACCTACGCCAGTCCGATCGATGGGATGCGGGCCGCGGGTGTGCCTGTACCTCAGATTATGCACCTGTTCGCGTTCAAGCCCGATCGCACAGAGCACCTCTCGGCCTTTACCCAAGGCGTGATGCGGGGTCCCTCACCACTGACGCCGGGATTTCGCGAGCTAATAGCCGCATTCACTTCGCGCCGCAACGATTGTCTTTTCTGAATCGGGTCACATGCCGCGGTCGCGGCGACGCTTCTCGGGGATCAGGCAAAGGTTGAGGCGGTGCTCGAGGATTTTCGAACGGCACCAATCACCGCACGAGAGAAAGCGATGTTCGCCTTTCTCGAGAAAATGAATCGGGAGTCCAGCCGGCTCACGAAAGAGGACGTGCAGGCGGTAGTGGAGGCGGGATGGACTGAGGAAGCCATCTACGATGCCGTTACAGTGTGCGCCCTGTTCAACTTCTATAACAAATGGGTAGACGCCACGGGGGTAAGCGACATGCCAGCCGCCGCGTACGCCGCGTCGGGGCAGCGCCTGGCATCGCTCGGGTATCTTCCCCCATCTCCCAGGGCGGAGCAACTGCGCTGAGCGAAGTCGCACCTGGCTCTGTGACACACACTTCCTGTGTTTAAGGGTTCCGGGCCTGGCGGCATGGAACCATCCATCCGCGTAGGTCTCCTCGGTTACGGGCTCGCCGGCGCTTTCTTCCACGCTCCGCTTATCCGAACGACCCGGGGACTCCAGCTGGTTGCCATAGTCACAAACCATCCTGAGCGAAGGAATGAGGCGAGCCGGCTACACCCGGGTGCCAGTCTGTTCGCCACCGCCGACCAGCTCTGGGACTTCGCATCACAGCTCGACCTGGTCGTTGTCGCAACGCCGAACCGCACCCACGTACCCCTGGCTTCGGCAGCGCTGGCCGCGGGGTTGCACGTCGTCGTGGACAAACCGCTCGCACCTACGGCTGCTGAAGGTCGCCAGCTCATCGAGCAAGCCCGCCGCTGCGGGCGGATGCTCACTGTTTTTCACAACCGCCGCTGGGACGGCGATTTCCTCACGATGCACCGGCTTTTGAGCGAGGGAGCGCTCGGTGACCCGCTGCGATTCGAATCACGCTTCGAACGCTGGCGCCCCACTCCCAAGCAGGGCTGGCGCGAGCGAGCGGCACCGGAAGAGGCCGGAGGAATTCTCTACGATCTTGGCAGCCACCTCATCGACCAGGCACTGGTTCTTTTCGGCCCTCCCGTGCTGGTCTACGCCGAGCTGGATCGACGCCGAAACTCGGTGGAAGTGGATGACGATGCGTTCGTCGCGCTTACACACGCGTCGGGTGTGCGGTCTCATCTCGCCATGAGCGCCATCTCTGCGCAAGCCGGCCCGCGTTTTCGCATGCTCGGAAACCGCGCCGCGTATGTGAAGCATGGGTATGATGTGCAGGAGGCTGCGTTGCGGGGGGGAGCGCAGCCGGATAACGTGAACTGGGGCAAAGAGCCGCGCAGCGCCTGGGGGGTTCTTGGAACAGACGAAGATCTCCGGCCCGTTCCGAGCGAGCCAGGGGCTTATCAGCGGTTCTACCAGGGTGTGGTCGCGGCGATCAGCGACGGTGAATCACCGCCAGTTAGTCCTGACGTTCCCGTCATGGGTCTCGAGATCATCGAGGCTGCACGGAAATCCGCCTCCGATCGGAAGGCCATTTCTTTGCCGACGCACGACGCGTCGCGTGTGAGCGATCCGTAATCGCGAGCATGATTCTACCCCTCGTGCTGGCGTGGCTGGCACGGGACTCGTTACAAGAGCGTTCGGCCGTCCGCCCCGAACAGGTGCACGCGCTCGGCCGGCACACGCACCGTGATGGCGTCGCCAACGCTCGGCAATGAATCGTTCGAGACGGATGCCATGAGGCGGTGCGGGCCCACGTCCAAATGCACGTGGCTCGTGCCACCCAGCCGTTCCACGAGTACGACACGTCCATGAAGAGAATCGCCTGTCTGGCCGGCTAATCCATCAGTGACAGAATCGACGCTCAGCTCCTCAGGACGTATACCAAGCGTGACCGGCTGCGATGGACCGCTATTCGCAACAATGTTTTCTGGCAACCGTACGCGCGCGCCCTGGGCAATGAAGACCCGCTCGCCATTTTGCTCCTCGAGGTGGCCTTCCACGAAGTTCATGGGCGGCGTGCCTATGAACCCCGCAACGAATCGGTTTAGTGGAGCGCGGTATAGCTCAATCGGGGGGCCTACCTGCTGAACTCGGCCGTGGGCAAGCACGACGATACGGTCGCCAAGCGTCATCGCCTCCACCTGGTCGTGCGTCACGTACACGGTGGTGGTATTGAGGCGGCGTTGCAGACCGCCGATCTCGATGCGCATCTGCGCGCGAAGACCGGCGTCGAGATTGGACAGCGGCTCGTCGAATAGAAAGACCAGCGGTTCTCGCACCATGGCCCGGCCCATAGCCACGCGCTGCCGCTGCCCTCCGGATAGTTGCTTGGGCTTGCGACCCAGCAACGCATCGAGGCCCAGCATCTCTCCGGCCCACGCGACACGCCGGTCGATCTCCTGCTTCGGAACTTTTCTGATGCGCAGGCCGAGCGAGAGGTTCTCGCGCACGGTCATGTGGGGATACAGCGCGTAGTCCTGGAATACCATGGCGACGTCCCGCTCCCGTGGAGGCAATGCGGTCACGTCGCGATCAGCGATACGAATCGTTCCCGTCGTCACCTCTTCGAGACCCGCGAGCATGCGCAGAATGGTCGATTTACCGGAGCCCGAGCCACCGACCAGCACAAGCAGCTCTCCGTCGGCCACCTGCAGGTGGAAGTCGTCAATGACGACGGCTTCACCGAATCGCTTGTACACATGCTCGAAGGAGATGGGTGGCATTTCTTTAAGAGGAGTTCCGGCACTTTATTGTTGAAAGATCTACCGCATACTCCAGCGTCAATGACGAAGGTTCGACCGGATGCTGCGGATTTGGCGGATGAAACGGATCGATCGCTGGTGCTATGAGTTCTGCTTGCCTGGGATGCGATTGTATATCGGAGCGCCGGCTTATTTTGGGAAGAGCTGAACAGGTGCAGCAGGGTTCGTGCGGTAGCCCTTTGATCTCTCAATCAAGTATTTGGACTCGACCTGGCGTACTATCGCTTGTGCCATACCCGGAGCAATCCGCAGCATCCGTTCAATCCGCAGCATTTGTATAACCTTTCGTCGTTGATGCCCGTTTCGCGGGACTATGAGAATTATCCCTTGATTCCCGCACCAGCCATGCTCTCTATGAAGTAGCGCTGGAGGAATACGTACGCGACAACCACAGGCACGACCAGCACCATCGCTGACGCCAGTGACACGCCAACCGTTCCGGCTCCTCCACCGAGCGCAAAAACGGTAAGCAGCTGCGGAAGCGTCATCAGCTGCTGCTCGCGCACGACCAGCAGCGGCCAGAGCACCTCGTTCCACGATCCCATGAACGTGAATATCGCGACCATGGCCAGCACCGGCTTCGATAGTGGCCAGAAAATCGTGAAGAGGATACGTAACTCGCCCATGCCATCCATGCGAGCCGAGTCGATGAGTGATTGCGGAATCTGCAGAAAGAACTGCCGCAGCATCAGAATGGCGGTTGCATTGAACAGATAGGGCACGATGAGCGCCGCGTACGTGTCGATCCAGCCGAGCTGTACGATCAAGGTGTACAGTGGAATCAGCGTCAACTGGCCGGGAACCAGCAGTACGGCCGTAGTCACGGCGTTGAGGGCGGTCCGCCCGCGGAAACGCAGGCGCGCCATCGCGTAGGCCGTCATCGAGCCGAACACCAGGACCGCGAGCGTGATCGTCGATGCCACCAGCGCGCTGTTGAGCAGCGCACGCCCGAACGGGGCGCGGGCCCACATGGTGCGGTAGTTGTCGAGCGTGATGTTGTCCGGAATCAGATCGAGCGACCCGACCTCGAGCGGGGGCTTGAACGTACTGGACGTCATCCACAGAAAGGGATAGATAAAAGTGAGCGCGGCGAGCGCCAGAATCACGTACAGAGCTATGCGTGTTAGCGTTTTCACAGCGCCTCGGCCTTGCCGATGATTCGGCGCTGAATGGCGACCACAGCGCCGATGATCATCGCCAGCGCCACACCGATGGTGGCCGCGTACCCCATCTTCTGATACGAAAAGGCGTTCGTGTACAGGTACAGCACGATCGAGAAGGTGCGCCGCAGTGGGCCTCCTCCCGTCATCACGTAGGGCTCTATGAAGAGCTGGAAGCCGTTGATGGTAGAAAGCGTGACGACGAGGAGCGTCTGGGGCAGCAGCAATGGCAACGTCAAATGCCTGAAGCGTTGCCACGCCGATGCACCCTCAATCTCTATCGCCTCCTGGCAGCTCCGCGGTATGTATTGCAGTCCCGCCAGGTAAATGATCACGTAAAAGCCGACGTTCTTCCATGTCACCATGACAGCTATCGCGGGCATCGCCGTCAGTGGATTGGTGAGCCACGGAACGGGCGTTAGTCCAATTTTTACGAGCAGCCGGTTGATCAGCCCGACGTCGGTAGCGTAGAGGTTCATCCAGAGAATGGCGACAACAGCACCGGATATCACAACGGGCAAAAAGAACGCTGCTCGCCAGAAGGTGCGGAAGACGAGCGGGCGATTGAGGGCGACGGCGAGCGCCAACGCAGTCGCGATCTGCAGCGGCACGTGGATACTGAGGAAGACAAACGTGTTGCCGACCGCGCGCCAGAAGCGCAAATCCTCCGCGAGCAGTCGCACGTTGTCGAGACCCGCGAATGAGGGCGCGGTTACCAGATCCCACTGTAAAAAGACGAGCACCAGCGCGAAGACGATTGGATAGGCCGCGAAAGCCAGCAGGAAAACGGCATAGGGAGCCCCCAGCCGCCAGCCCGAGCGCTCTTCAGCGCGCATCCAGAATCTTCCTCGCTTCGTCCGCGGCCCTGGTCAGGGCCTTCCGCACAGGCACGGTGCCGTAGATGGAGGCCTCCTCGTACGCTTCGGAGACAAGGTCGAAGATCTCCACAACGTCCGGGTCGACATCGATGTCGCGCGTCCGCTCCACATAAGTGGCGTAGGTCGCCAGCGTGGGCCATCGCTGCAGCGATGCCGTGAACCGCCCATCGTGCGCGAGTCCACGCCGGAAAGGCAATTGGCTTGCCTGCTCTATCAGCAGACGGTCGGCCGCTGGCGACGTGAGGTACGCGACGAAGCGGGCCGCGGCATCAGGGTGGCGCGTGGTTGAGAATATGGCAATGCTGCGCAAATCAGCGAACGCGAAGCGATCATCCGGGTTGGTTCCGTCCGCCGAAGGCACGGGCACGACGTCGTAGCGCAGGCCGGTAATCTTGAGTTCATCCATCTCCCGCACGAACCAGGGCCCGATGATTTTCATTGCGACCGTTCCGTCCGCGAATGGATCCCGGCCCAGCGCGAAGTTTGAGCGCGGCAAGCCACCCCCAGCGAAGCCGCGGCGCAGGACTTCGAGCGCGGCCACGGCAGCATCGTTGTCAAAAACAATTTTGCCATCAACGACAAGCGTTTTGCCACCAGAGCTCGCGAGATACAGTGGATAAAAATCGTAGAAGCGTTCGAACCAGGTCGTCTTCAGCGTCGCCCAAAGCGCCCACTTGTCGTTGCGGCCGTCGCCGTCAGTGTCGCGCGCGAGCCGCTGAAAAGCGGTGAGCAGTTCGCTGTGGTTGCGCGGCGGCGTGACGCCCGCTGCCGCAAGAAGATCGACATTGTACATCAACATCTCGGGATTCGTCTTCCACGGAAAGGCATAAATCCCGCCGTCTGGCAGACGAAGCGGAGCAAGCATTGCCGGGCTGGTGCGCTCACTGAGGCGCGCGGCTGTGGCCACGCGATCATCCAGACGCACTACGCCCTTGGCGCGGACGAGCCGGGCGAGCAGCGCCGACGAGACGTTGGAGCTCACGTCCGGTGTAGCTTTCGCTACGATCGCCGCGAGCAGAACCTCTTCGGAGGAACGACCCGCGGGCAACGGTTGCACGCGCACCTGCACGTCGGGGTGCTCCGCGTTCCACTGCGCCGTGAGCCGCATGGCCAACCGTGTTTCGGGGGGATTGGCCGCCGGCCAGTAAGTCAGAACGATGGGAGCCCTGCCCCCGCGAGATTCGTTCGCGACACCCTCCGTTATCTCGACGTCGGACCCCTGCCGGCGGAGCACCAACCGCTCCCCGCCTGGGCCCACGAATTCGCGCCGATCGGGAATGCCCGCAAGTAGGCTGGTTCGCGCTCCAACCGGACGATAACGCATATACTCCGCCGCTTCGGAATTGCCGGTCGCGCCTTGCAGCGCCAGAAGCGATTCGATCGTTGACTCCGCACCGGAGTTTCTATTCACCAGCGCGGCGGACGGGCCATCGATTCCGTCAAACGTTCGGCCCGTCTTCTCATCGTACATGCTGACAGCTGCCGGATTGGCGCCCAGGAACCATCCTGCCGCCAGCCCAGCGAAGACTGCATACCGCCGGTCGCCCGTCGCATCCGCTAACGCGAGATACCCTTCCACGATGGGGCCAACACCGTACGCGATCTGGGGAAACCATTTGGCGGTACCGTCCGGTGAAACTTCCGCGGCAGGCTGTCCGGCCAGCAGAAATCTCGCCCAGAGCGCATCTGCTTCACGTTGTGCCGCCACTGCGAATTCAGGACGATTCAAAACCACGGCGGCGACCGCGAGCGCTCCGGTAGAACGGCATCCCCACGCGTGCCAAACCGCATCCGGACGATCGATGAATGCACCCCATGGTGGAGTCTGAATGTCGCCGGCCGAAAGCCGGACGAGCATTTCTGCGGTGCGCTCCGACAGCGCCGCGATCCGGGCGGAAGGCTCGGCGCGCTGCAGCGCCAACAATCCCAAAAGGGCTTCCGCCGTAGCCGTCGCGGAACCGCCGATCAGGCGCCCCGCCTCCACTTCTCGCGCCACTCGGGAAACGGTGCGGTCCAGCACCGGACGCAAGCTTGTTAGCAGAGCTGGTTCATCTGGCCCGAGCACACGTACCGCTTCTCCCAGCGCCCACAAGCTGCGTGCGGCCCAATATGACATGCTCTTCCGGCTGCTCGGCGCGTTGCGGTTGAGACTTCCCTGGGCATCGATGAAGTTGACGAACTCACCGTCACCCTGCTCCATGGCCGTGACAAAGGCGAGAAGGCCGAGCGCCTCGTCCCGGGCGCGAATCTCGCGACTTGCTTCGTATGCGCGCAGATACACGACGGCCGCCCGCGCCGCATCATCCAGGCTAGCGATGCCTTCGTATCCATCACGTTCAGGAGAAGCGGTTGGTTTGTAGTCAGGCGCTTCCGCGTATAACGCAACCACGCGTACCGGCTGACCTTTCACAACCGCGTCCATGCCGAGCTGCTGGAGATGCTGCAAGGAGAGGCGCAATGGCGGCGGACCGGAGCGCGCTGGTGTGGACTGAGGACTGCGACCGCAACCCACACTGGTCAGCAGGCAAAGTGTTCCCATCAAAAAGAGTTTCTTCACAAAATTCCGGAAGTCAGAATGACGCCTCGTCTGTAGTATGACATTGCGTCAGAAGCGTAGCCCGGCATCGTTCCAGCAGGCAGTCAAAGCGTTACACCACTCTCATTGCGTGTGATGGCCTCTTCGAGCGAGGCTAAAAGATCGTACTTGTTAACGCGCGCGCCTGCGACTGACACGTCAGCGGCGCCATAGTAAATCAGTAAGTCATCCGCGTGCTCGATCAGACCCTGCGGAAATACAACGCGCACGCCGGCAATGAAGTTGGCGTGATCGACCTGCGGTATGGGGCCATGCTCGATTTCATACGGCGCTACCGGCGCGAGAGCGGGCGCGTCGGACACGTACAAAACGGTTTCCGGATTCCTGAGGTCCAGCAAGCACCATCCCATCGAGTAGACGTTTCCTTCTTCGATAGCGGTCGCCCCGTGAAAGGGAAATAGCCAGCCGAGGTCCGTGCGTACAGGGGGCGCTCCCGCGCCAACCCGGGAGCTGCGCCACGTGTCCGGGCGGGGGCCAAGGAGCGGCACTCCAGTTTCCGGCCAATCCTCTTCGAGCGAGGAGACGCGCGCGCACACGATGCGGGGCATCGGGCGATGCAGGATTACATACTGGTCATCAACCTTCTCCGGAAAGATTACACAGTTCTTGTTGTCGCCGGCAATGCGTGGTCCGTGACGGCGGTAGCGCTCGGGGCGGAGCAAATCGTCGGTGGTGATCAGGCAGACGCGCGGACCGGCCGGCGAGTATCCGGTATAAGTAATCGCGTAGCGGCCCTCGTCCTCGAGGTAAGTGATTCGAGCATCCTCGACTCCCCATTCTTCGTATGGCGCTTCGCGCGCAACTGCCGGGCGATCCCATATTGCATCTATCCGCTCCCCGTCCGACGACAGCGCCATGGCAAGGCACGACCGGCGCGTATCCTCTTCGAATACGCGGACCAGCAGGACGACTCGGCCGCTGGCGCGATCCACGCAAGCACCGGGGTTGAACGACCCACTCGCCCGGGTGAACGAGATCTGCGACGGGCGCACCAGCGGATTGCTGGCGAAACGTTCGAGTGGGGTAGTCATGTAGTATTCCGTGTCAGCCAGCTTGCGTAGAGGCGCTCGAAGTGTGCGGTGGGCGCACTGTAATACTCGTCGGCGCTCACGTCGATAACGCGGGCGACATTCGACCGGACGAGCATGCCAGCATCACGACGCCTTCTGATTCTGCGGAAGACGTCCGCCGCGGGCTTCTCGCTTCCGTCCGCTCGCGCGACTCCAAAGGTGCGCTCACGCATCGCGCTTGCAAGCGGCGGCCGGTCGAACAGACGGGAGTCGTAGTCTCCATAACACCAGGCATACGCTCCGGCTGCGCCGGTCTTCACCAACCGGTGAAGCACCGCTTCGTAGTAATCGGCAGCCTCTTCCTCGGAAGCCAGATACTGCGAGCGCGCCTGGCCCAGGAAATCGTCGGTGATCGTGTGTCCGGCAGCCCCGGGCGACGCAGTGCACAAGCCGAATTCCTGCATGAGCGGCGGCCGGCCGCTGCCCGCGAGGCCGGCCGTCAGCGCGCAGGAGAAGGGAACCAACTCCGGATCGAGAAACGAGCGCGCGACGTCGCAGTACAGCGGATAGGCGTGCATCACGTCCTCGTCAGCAAGGGCGGCAAGGTCATCAACGCGCATATTGTTCACCGTCGTCAATGACGGCAGGTGCGCGCCGATCTGTATCGGTGTACCGGGAACGACCCGCCTGATCGTATTTGCCAGAAGTGAAGCCCAGAGCCAACCGGCATCCCTGGTTTTCGGGCGCAGTGCATCGTCGATCTCATTAGCCAGATCGAACGCGCGGATCGCGGTGTCTCCCGCAAGCGCGCGCGCACACGTCTCGGCCAGTAGCGCCTGTGAGCGCAGAATCGTGGGTTCCGAAAACAGGTCGGCGGGCCGGCCATGAGCATCCAGCATCCAGGCCGGCCACCAGATGCGGCCGCTCATGTTAATGACTATGAGTGTGGGTACGACCTTGAGGCCCGCATCCTTTGCCGACCGCACCACCTCCACGAGCCGCCCGACCATGTCGGCTGCCACTGCTAGCGGCCCCGGGAGGAAGTCCTCTGTGAGCGCGAACACACGCACCACGTCGAAGCCGATGTCGGCGATATGCTGCATCTCGTCCCGTACTTGAGCGAGGTCGAATTCACGCCACATGTACATCGCACTCCGTCGCGGCCAGTAGTTGACGCCCAGCTCGAAGGTCACGATTGCGACAGCGCCTGCGGGCGCGGAACGACGAACCATGATAGCGGCACACCGAGCGCCACGACCGCGGCGCCAAGTAGCGTTTGTTTCGGCTGCCCGACAACGAACAACACCAACACCGCGACGATCAACACAAGGAACACCGCAATGGGCAGCGGGTGCAACGGCGCGCGAAAGATCGGCTCATCGGGTTGCGGGCGAGGCAATATGAGCACCGCGGCCGCCGAGAGGCCGAGGAAGAACACCGCAGCCGGCACGAAGTATCCGAGAATCTCGTCGAAGGTGCCGAGCAGGATCAGCATGCAGGCAAGCGATACCTGCACGACCGTGCCGCCGGGTGAAGTGCCGCGTCTTTCGTCAAACCGCGCCAGGCGTCGAGGGAAGAGACCGTCGCGCGTCATCGCGAGATAGATCCTTGGCGCACCAAGCAGCACCGCCGCCAGGCTGCCCCCGACGGCGATGACGACCATCGCGGCGAGCAGGCGCCCGGCCACATCTCCGAACAGCGCCGCGCCAATGCGGGACACGAAGGCTTCGTCGCTGCCAGAGACCGGGGCAGATGTTGCGAGCATGAAGGCAACGCTAACGAGCGCGTAGATGACTGTGACGAGGGCGACACCCCCGAGCAGCGCACGCGGCATAGTCCGTCGTGGCGATTCCACTTCCTCGCTCATCCGGCCCACTTCCCACCAGCCGCCGAACGCGAAAAATGCCGCTATAATCGTCGCGGCAAGCGCTTGTGGCCCGAGGACGGTGAAGCTGTGGCCCGGCGATACGGTCGGAACCCCGCTCGTGGCGGCGCGAACCGCGCCGGCGCAGACGAGGACGGCGACGATTGCGAGCTTGGCCGCGGCGGTCCACCGCATCACACGCGCGCTTACATTGATGCCAAGGAGCGTGAGCAGTCCGAAGCCGATAATGCAGGCGATGGCTACCGCGGGAACGAGGTGCGGTGAGCCGCCGAAGGCGACGAGCAGATATTGTCCGAGGCCGATGCTCAGCGCCGCCGCGAGCCCGGGGTCCATGACCAGCAGCGCCATCCAGCCGTACACGAACGCATAGCGCGGGCCGAATGCCTCGCGCAGAAAGACGTATCCGCCACCGGCCTTCGGGAAGCGCGTGGCCAACTCCGCGTAGCAGAGAGCTCCGGCAGCGGTCAGGACCCCCATGATGGCCCAGACGGCGAGCACGGCCCATACGCTGCCGAGGGCGCGCATCATTGCCACGGGCGTCAGGAAGATCCCGACGCCGACGACTTCTGTGACGACCATCGCAGTGGCCGCCCACGTTCCGAGGCAGCGGACCCGCGGCTGAATTCCGGACTCGGAAATGCCACCGGCCCGGACGCCGGGCTCGACGATCACGGTTCGGACAAACCCGAGAGAATCTGCTCGAGTGAGAGGTCTGCGACCGCAGTAACTCCGTCGGCGGCGCCGTAGTAGATGCGCACGAGATCTCCCTCGGCCAGCAGGCCGCACGTAAAGACGACGCCACCGAAAAACCCCTCGCGTTCGTAGGGCGCCTCGGGTCGCAGAATCGGCTCACGCGAGCGGGCGATCACTCTGGCCGGATCCTTTCCATCAAGCAGAATCGCTCCAAGCGAGTACGCGGGCGGCGACGCCGTAACCCCGTGATAGACCGCGAGCCAGCCATCCCGGTTTTTCGTTCGTACCCGGAAGGGAACCGCGCCGCCACCTACCTTGGAATCGTCCCAACTACCCTCCCGCGCTCCGGCGACGAACCGATGTCCTCCCCATGAAATCAGATCCGGGGACGATGCTATCCAGATCGTGGGCTGGCCCAGCCCCTCCGGCATTGGGCGGTGCAGTGCGGCATACTGGCCGCCGATCTTCTCGGGAAAGATGGTGACGTCGCGGTTTGGAGGCGGCAATATTATGCCGTGCCGCTCGAACGTCCTGAAATCCCTGGTCGAGGCCAGCGCAGTGGAAATGCCGTGCTGCGAGACTGCCGTGTAATTAATCCAGCACGTTCCGTCCAGAAGAGTGATGCGTGGATCTTCGATCCCGAAGGATTCGTATTCGGTGCCGGCAGACAGAGCGGGGGCCGGCTCCACCTCGAAGTGGATGCCGTCAGCAGAACGGGCGACTCGCAGGTGCGAGATCGACGTAAGCCATGTGCGGCCTTGTGCGATCACGATCCTTGGATCGCTCACGTCCAGACCCTCCGAACTCCGAAGCCAGCGCTTTATTTCGAGGCGACCGTAGCCCGCATTGTACACAGGAGCCGCGACCTCGCTGGCTGAGTCCTGCCGCGGCGACTCGGCCACCCGCACCAGCAAGACAGTCGCTCCCTCATGGCGTATGACAGCGGGGTTGAAGACGCCCACAACCTCCAGATCCGGCCTCGAAGGTTGAATCATGGCCGGAGTAAGGATGGGGTTTTCCGAAGCCCGCCGGGCCGTGATCATTCGCTCACACCGGGCTCAATGTTTGGGAGAGGCACTCAATTCTTGACGGCGTTGGAAGCGGGAAGCGTAGCACAGGCGCACGAATGTCGTAAGCGCCTGCGAACGGGGCAATGGGAAATTCGAAGAATCCATTTCATCCGGAGCATCTAAACAAACCTTTCGTCGTAAATGATCGATTCGCGCTCGACAGCCATTATCGAGATCTAGGACAAAGGTTCGGCCGAATGCTTCGGATAAAACGGATCAAAGGGATCGATCTCTCTTGCACCATCACATCCTGTGAATCCTGCCCAGGAAATCTTTAGCCTCGCTCCGAGGGAGTCGCTGGCCCGTTCTGGCAACTGACTTACTCCCACCGGAGCACGATTTTCCCAAAGCTCGCGTCCGACTCCATCAGCTCGTGCGCCGAACGAATTTCGGCAAAGGAAAAAACGCTATCTGTTATTGGACGCAAACGACCCTGGGTGAAAAGCGGAATGATACGATCCGCAAATTCGCGAGCGAGTGCGATCTTCTCTTCCAGTGGCCGCGAGCGCAGAACTGTTCCGAAAATCTGCGCACGCTTGCGGAGCAGCATGTCCATGTTCAACTCCGCCCGTGCCCCCGCCGTGAGGCCGACTACGATCAAACGTCCGCGAGGCGCGAGGGCACGAAGATTTCCGTCGAGGTAGTTGCCGCCGACGAGATCCAGAATTGCCTCCACTCCTGTCCCGCCGGTGGCTTCCAGAATACGCGCTGCCCAATCGCCGGACGAGCTGTCGATTCCAACGTCCAGTCCCAGCTCGCGGGCTCTATCCAGCTTGTCAGCCCTCCGGGATGTGCCGAGCACGGTAACTCCGCCATTGTGCGCAAGCTGGACGGCGGCCGTGCCCACACCACTGCCAGCGGCGTGAATCAGAAGCCGCTCTCCAACCTGCACGCGCAGCTGCCGGAAAATCGCGTCATACGCGGTAAGAAAGACTTCGGAGATGGCCGCGGCCTCTTCCCATGAGAAATGGGGCGGTACCGGCATCGCTTCACGCTCATGCACGACCAGATACTCCGCATGTCCTCCGCCGCCGACGATCCCCATTACCCGGCTTCCCACGGGCCAGAGACTGGACTCTGGGCCAAGGGCCTCGATCTCGCCCGCATATTCGAGCCCTGGGATGTCTGCCGGTGCTCCTGGCGGAGCCGGATACACACCACGCCGCTGCATCAGGTCCGCGCGATTGAGCGCGCTAGCGCGCACGCGAATTCGCACCTGCCCGACGCCAGGGTCGGGCCGCGGCCGGCTCTGCTCCTGGAGCACATCCGGACCGCCGGCCCTGGTGATGACAATGGCTCGCATGGTGCTAATTGTGGCTCGGTGCGTTACTGTATGTTCTTGGAACCGATAATGAGTGAGAAGCGTAGCGCTTCCGCGGGTAGCGAGGCAAGCGCGCTAGCCTGTCGCGCAAACGAGTGCGGTCTTCGGTGTCCGGTGCCCGGTGCCCGGTTGAGACAGCGCGGGGATAGGTGATCGGGCGCAGGGCGAGGTATCCGAACAGGACTCTTGCCTTTCACACCTTACACTCTACGTACCGATGTTCCTGGAACGACGCACAGTTTCCCGCAAGACTCCTGTCGATGGCAAGCTGGAGATCAGCAAGACAGTCGCGCTGAAGCTCTCGTCCATCGACTCGGCGCTCACGCTTGAGTGGGCAGGAACGCGAGTGCCCGCCGCGCTCGCCACAATGGCATGCACCTGCCGTGAATCGGACAGTCCTCACGAGCACTATTTCGTGGAGAATGACCTGCTCAAGACGCTTGCTACCGGCGCGGAGGTCGATCTGAATCTGGATCTGGTCGAAGGCCTTCTATCGATCACGGGTGCGGGTTGAGAGGTGAAGTTGAACGCACTAGCCCGGAACCCCTACCGATGGTGCCGCGGTTGCGGCTGGTGAATAACCGTAGTGGGAGCTGGCATCATCATCTCACAGGCTCGCAGCTTTCGTGATTTTTCGTAGCATGAGATGCTTGTATAATTGACGTCGGCTGGTCCAACACACGCACTCGCTCGCCGCTGATACTTCGCGCGTTGCTGCCGGCGTGATAAACGCGTTGACAAGACTCTGCGATGGCCGACGAAGCCCGCGACTACTTGATCCGTCAGTTCGAAACGGCATGGAAGCTCACCAGCTTCCACCTGGACGGCCTCACCACCAATGAGTGCCTGTGGCGCCCAGCTCGCGACGGGTTACACGTGCATAAAGTCCCTGACGGGAGGTGGCGGGCGGACTGGCCGAGTCACGAGCGATCTGACCTCGGTCCGCCGAGCATTGCGTGGCTGACGTGGCACGTCGGCTTTTGGTGGTCGATGGTGCTCGACCACTCGTTCGGCGACGGGGCCCTCGCACGCGATAACGTGACGTGGCCTGGCAATGCCAACGACGTACGCAAAGGACTCGACCGGCTCCGGGATGAGTGGCAGGCGGTACTTGAGCGGGTCACCGCCGACGAACTGCGATCGGCAGAGCGAACGCGATGGCCGTTCCGGGATCGTCCGTTCGGTGACGTCGTCGCGTGGGTGAATGTCGAACTCACGAAGAACGCCGCGGAGATCGGCTACGCCCGGTTCCTCTACGCCGTCAGCGCCAGCTGAGGACGAACAAGCTTCAAGCGTATGGCGACAGAAGAATCCTAGTCACGCGACATCGGGCCGCCGACGCGACGGAGCGCGTGCCGGCGATTCGGCTCCTTTTGTAGCGTCGCGCGATACTCGGCGCTCGCCTCGGCAAGCCGGTTGAGCTCCATGAGCATATCGCCGAGCAGCTCGCGTGCCGGCGCCAGTGGCCCTGGTGTAACGGCACTCTTCTCGGTCGCGTCCTCACGCGCGGCGGCTTCGCGCATGCGCGCCAACGCATCGGTCTTCCGCCCCTCGGCGAGATCGAGCCAGGCTTGGGCGGCGAGATGCTGGATGGCCACCTGCTCCGCCCAATATCCTTCGCCCTTCGCGCTCAGTTGCCGCTGGATCGACGCCAACGAATCGATGGCTGCCTTTGTTTTCACGAGATCGCCGGTGCGCGACGCGCCGAGTGCGCGCGCGAAGTACGTCATCGCCTCCGTATACGGATAGGCGCTCGCTCTGGGCTCCAGCGCGGCGGCTTCCGCCCACGCGCTCCGCTCCAGGACCCAGCGCGCCGGAATCGCCGCGATCGCGAACACACCTGCGGAACCGGGCGCAGCACCCGTGATTGCATTGGAGTCGAAGCGCGCGGCGAGTGCCGGCAGTCCGTCGAGAATAGCCTTTGCGTCGGACTCCTTCCCCATCTGCAGATAGGCGTACATGGTGTAGTCGGCGGCGTGCAACGTTTCTCCGATGGAGCCACCACTCAGAGCGACCTTCATCGATCGAGCGTTCGCCTTGACTGATTCCTCCCACATGCCGACCCGCGTAACCGTGTGCGAGGGCATATGCAGTGCGTGTGCGGCGGACGGCGCGATGCTCGCGTAGCGCCGCGCGGCCGCGCGCGCCTTGTCAGCGAGTGGCGGGTAGTCGTAGCTGTGGATGATGTAATGCGCGAGCCCGGGATGATTCGGCTGTTTCGCCCAGAGCGGCTCGAGAATACTGCCCGCCTTCAGTTGATTCGCGTATGTCTTGTCCGTCGTCGGCGCGGACGCGGTGAGCGCGATCGCATGGAAGATCGTGGCTTCGGTGTCCGCCGGCTGCCGCATCACAAGCTCGTGCATCGCGCGCTCGTACGCGACGATGCGCGTCCGCTGATCCTTGTGCTCGAAGTCGTCGTACAACCGCGTGACGGCGTGAATGTAGCCGCGCTCGCGCTCGGACGCGCGAACGCTGAGTCGCATCGCGGCGTCGGCGGCCTGCTTGCCCTGCATTAGCTGCGCGACAGAGCGGTTTCCAGCCGCCATCGGATTGCTCCATCGGCTAAGCGCGATCCCCCAGTGCGCCATCGCGCACGTGGAATCTGCGGCGAGTACTTCATTAAAGGCCCGGATCGACGCACCGAATTCGAAGGAATGCAGCAGCGCAACGGCGCGATTGAACTGCGGCGCGAACCTGGGATTGCACGAGGTCGCGAAGTGAACGGTGCCCAACTTCTCAGTGGGCGCCTGCTCGGGATGCGCGTGATCCTGCGGGTGCGCGGCGAAGCCGGGAACAATAAGAAGAACGGCGGCCGCGGCGACAGATAGGTGTGTCATTTGCGCTCCTTGCTGCTTCATTGTGCGGCGCGAGAGCGCGGATGGCAAGTCCTTGCTCATTTGGGAGCCTCGTCGATGGGTCATTTTGGAC
>JBPCJT010000187.1:0-4267 GCA_051005015.1 Gemmatimonadaceae bacterium
GCTGACAACGTTGGCTGGGGTCGTATTGGGAACGCCCGCCTGGTCGTAACGCACCATCAGGTCGTTGGCGAAAAATCCGTCGGCGATCTTCAGGCCCGTAGTAGGAATCGGAGTGGGATAAAATGGACCTACCCAGCGCGCTGCTTCCACCACTGAATACGTGGTATTGCAGCTGTCCCGGTCGGTATTGGTGATCTTGGTGGTAAGATACGACAGCCTGCCCGCGTTTACTCCGCCTGTCGCTATCGTCCCGATGACCTGGGAAAAGGATTGCTGCTCGGGATCCGTGGTAGCGTTGGAGTAGCGAACGCTGGCGTCGGCGAGCTTGGCCAAGGTTGCCACAGCTTCGTCGATCCGTCCCGCGTCCCCTCCGGTCCTGCTCGAAACTCCGACAGCCAGGAATATCGCGCCCGCAATCACCACCATTATGGCCAGTGCAACGACGATCTCGAGCAGCGTCACTCCGCGCCTGTCGGTTTCCGCCGCGCCTGACCGCAACCGGTTCAGCATCCGTATACCACGATCATGTAATCCACCTGCACCGGCGCCGTGCCGCTCGGCGTGAAACGCACGTGACCGGCAGCCGTGTTGACCGTTCCATCTATCAGCAGCTCCAGAGCGTTGGCGTCGTCGATGGCCACGCTCGGAAAGCGGATTGCCAGCGTTCCCGGCTGGATGGCAGGATAGACCCCGGCCACCGTGGGAGTTCTTACCATCAGGTCCTGCGTCATGAAGCCCTGCCCGAGCAGCGTACCCGCCGTCTTCATCTCGAAGCTATAATACGGCCCGACCCAACTGGCGACGTTGGTTCCCGGTAGGTTCCCGGTATAGGGAGCCCCACAGCTGTTGTTTTGTGTCATTGCTATGGGGGCAGTCAGATGGGAGAGCCGGCTGGGATAAACCCCCGTGGTCTGGTGGAACGAGCTCGCGGTCTGAGTCGGCTCGAAGCCTGCGATCGCTTCCCGGAGCTCCGTAAGCTTGGTGGCTACGGCCTGTGTTCGCGCCTGGTCGTCCTCCTTCTCCGGATTCGTGCTAGAGAATATTGCCGCGCCGATCACAGCAAGAATCACCAGTGACACGAGCACCTCCAGGATGCTCAGTCCCTCGCGCGCGCGGCGTTCCGGGCGACTGATCATCTCCTCCGCCACGGCCAAGGGCGCGTTTGTTTCAAGAACATCCTGGCGGAAGTGCTAAACATCTGTACGTTATCGTTTCGCGCATATAAATTATTGACGCCAGCCCGCCACCGCCCGTCACGGTGACGCCTCCAACTATTACCAGAATTCCAGACATGAGACATCTCGTTGTCATAGTTGCGCTTACGCTGGGCGCGTGCGTGGATGCCACTGCCCCCGCCCGGTCCCTGAGCCCGGGGGCCCCCGCTTTCGAGAAGATCGTGAACCAGAAGCTGCCCGAATCGATGTCGCTTCAGAACGCGTGTAACGGCGAATTCATCGCCCTCACTGGGCAGACGCACATCCAGCTCAACGTCACGACCACGAAGAGCGGTTACACATCCATTCGCCAACAGACCACGACACACCTTGCGGGCGTCGGACTCAGCACTGGCGCATCGTACACTGGCACTCTCCGCAACTCCGTCTCGGACCACGCGCACGATCCCTACACGCTCGTCTCGGATTTCGCGGCGAGCGGGCGGCTGACGGCACAGGGCCGTGTTCCCAATTTCTACGTTCGCGCACATTATCACACTGTGTTCAACAATAATGGCCAACCGACGGCCGAGATCGTGAAGTTTGACACCAACTGCGAGTCGCCTTTCTAGCCGTCAAACAAGCTGCAAGCCGCAAGATCCCGGTGCTTCTTCCGATCTGCGGGCGTTGCCGATTGGCAGGGAAGAAGCGTACGCCTTCCCTGCCATTTTTCTTTCAGCCCTGCGCGTAGATCCCGGGCCAGGCTGTCTACGACCGGCTTGCGCACTGTGTCGACCACCCAGAACCCACGGGCTGTGACCATCGCCTGAGCAGTATCCCGCGCGCGCAGGTGAACGAGCGGCAGGTGGGCGGCGATTGCCAGGTCACCAACCGGCACCTCGCGCCGCCTCATCGGCAGCGGTCCCCAAATATCCTTCCCGTACTTGGTGTGGAAATAGAGCGTCAGCAGGCGCGCGGCTTCCGCGTGTCTCCCCGCGCGTTCCAGGTGACGCGAGACAGCGATATAAGGATTAGGCGAGCCTGCGTTTCCTCTTGCGAGCGATTCGAACAGGGGCACAACCGCTGAATCCTCCTTTCCGGTTGCGATGAACAGCCTCGCGAGCTGATAACGCGCCTCGCCTACTCCGGGTTCGAGCCGAATAGATGCGTCGAGTACCACCCGCGCGCGCGAGTAGTCCCTGGCTAGCAAGGCGGCATTCGCCAGCAGCATCCGCGCCTGGACACGTCTTGGGCTGAGCGAGATCGCGGTCTGCAGGGCCTGTAACGCTGCCATGTGATACGCTTCTCGCCCGTAGAAGCTTGCCGCCAGTAACAGCAGCCTGCCTTCATGCGTGTACAGGCGGTCATTGAGCGGATCGCGGCGTATCTCCCGGCGGAAGGCAGCCAGCGTGCGCTGGAAGGCCCGGTCGAGCAGCGCCCCTTGCGCGCTGTCCGCCCGCATTGTGGCGAACCGGGGCGCCAGCGAGCTGATGTACCCGGCGAGGACGATCGGAGTCAGCGATGTTTGCGGCGCCATCGATTCGTAAGCGACATCGAAGCTGCGGAAGACCTGCGCCGGCGAGCCGCGACCGATCTGGATGGCAGCCAATGCCCTGCTCGCACGCAAAGGCTCCACCGCATGGATGTAGAGCGAGCACATCAACGCCGCTACAATCCCCGCCGCAGCGAAGGGATGCGCGAGCACCCGGCCTGCGGGCGATGGCTCAGCCGCCGGCCCCCCCGGCTGCCCCGCTCGCGCGATGACAGCCAGCAAAACCACCCAGAGCATGAGCGAGTTGATGTCGAAGAACCAGAAGAACAGGTAGCCGGCGTACACGACCTGAGCCCCGATGAGGACCGCCAGCCCCGCTGGAGGAATGGAGCGCGTACGGTAGGCCGCATGCAGGCAGTAGCCGACCGCGACACAGAGCGCTGCAAACGTCAGAGCTCCGAGCACGCCACCTGTGCCGAGGAGCTCGAGGAACTGGTTATGCGCGCGATCGAACGTGTCTACGCCGGATGCATACACGCGTGGGTCGAAGTGCGCCGTCCAGGCGAGGTAGTGATTCTCAGGACCGTACCCCAGGAGCGGACGGTCCAGAAAGCCCAGCCAGGCGGCGCGCCACTGGATTGTGCGGCCGAAATCAACGCCCGCCGCCCCGGTTACGGCGATCTTTCTCACCGCCGCCGGCAGGCTGATCACAAACGCGCTCTGTGGGAACGCTCGGGCCGCACCCGCGAGCGCCCCCAGCAGCATTACCGCGCCACCGGCCGCGGAAGGAATGAGCCAGCGCCGTGCTCCTCGTCCTGCAACAACGGAGTAAACCAGAGCAGCCACGACTCCGCCGGAGAGGACTCCGACGACCGCCGCGCGATTCTGCGAGTAGAACAGCACCGTCAGGTCGAACGCGACAACTCCCGCGTAAACCCAATTCAGTCGGGCTGCCGTGGCGGCGCGATAGCACCCCAGTGCCACGCACATCGCCAGATAGCCGGCCAGCAATCCGGGATTGCCAAGAGTCGCGCTGGTCGCGGCGACATAAACCTCGGTCGTGTGCGGAAATTGCGCCGCGAGGTAGTGCTCCCGGAAACCGTAGCCGCTGACGAGTACACTGACAAGCAGAAGCGCGTCGAGGAGCCAGTCAAAGTACCGGCGCTTCAACGCACGGAGCGTCAGAAAAAACAGGAGCAGGTGGAACCAGGCCCAGACCCCGCCCATTCGCTCGAAATCACCGAAGAAGCTGTGATTTGGCGCTGGGGAAAACACCGCCGAGATCGCGCTGGCCAGGATGAAAGCCAGCAGTCCGATGAAGAGGTAGTCCCCTCTGAGCAAAGGGGTGTACTGGCCCCGCACAATCGCCACCAGCAGAAGAGCGGCGGCGATCTCGACGGCGGCGCGGAAAAGAAGGTTACGTGGAACTACGTACGGAAAGAAGATCTCCGACCAGACGAACACTGGGACGAGGCATGCCAGAACCAGCAGCGCCAGCACCCAGCGCTGCCACCAACGATCGAAAAACGAAGTGGGCCCCGACTTCCCCGGGGCCACTTCGTCAAACGGGAGAAACACCCTCAAGACCATTTATACAGCACCACAAGGAAGAACGCCGTGC
>JBPCJT010000188.1:0-2978 GCA_051005015.1 Gemmatimonadaceae bacterium
GCGCAGGGCCGGGGACTCTCACTCGGAGGTGGAAGCTCTCGCTTCCGAATGTTAGACGATTGAGGGGCACAAATGGTTTCAAGCAGTGAAACCACGCCCCGCTCGAGCGCGACTGGCTAGTCCATTACACAGGTACGGCAGCATTTGATCGGACAATCGTGGAAGTTTGCACCGCGACGAGTCTGGTGCCCGGTTCTCGGTGCTCGGCGCACGGTTGTCACAGCGCGGCATCCGGTGCTCGGGCCAATAATCAGGCCGTATCGCTGGAACACCGCCATTTGTTCTTCGCAATTCGCCAGTTCACCACAACGTCCGCTAGCGCGATAAGTACTCGCGGTCCTTCCAGCGCACTCGGGAGCCTCGGGCAATGGCTCGCAGCACGATATAGAGGAGCACCGCGGCACCCAGGGGGAAAGTAAGAGCGTACGCAGGCGAGATCCTGAGAGCGACGCGGTAGACAAGAGCCCACCACAGCAGTGTGAACGCGACTGCGACCGCCGCCCACGTTATCACGCCAATGGGCGCGACCGAAGCGAGGGCGAGAGCCGTGAAGGGGGCGAGCATCATGAGTGGCGGTAAGAGAAGCGTGATGGGGAAAAACAGTCGGCCTGCCTGCCCGCCCGGCATCGCCATGCGTCCGCCTGCGTAGATGTTCTTCATCCACCCCGATACGACCTCGCCAAGCGTAGTGTACATACGCGTGGAGAGTTGGTCGAGGCCCAGAATGAGAATGCCGCGCCGGCCGAGCGAGGAGATACGTTGCGCTAGCGCGAGATCCTCTGCTACGGTATCGCGCACGGAAGCATGGCCTCCGATTGCGGCATATGCATGGTGCCGAAATAGGATGAATTGTCCATTGGCGATCTTGTTGGCCGGATTTCGTGTCCGGTTCACGACTTCGGTACCACCATATCGCGCCAAGAGCATGAAGAAGAACAACGGCTGGATTGTGCGTTCCCAGAAGGTATGCATCTCCTGGTGCGCGGCCACGCTGAGCATGTCGGCGTTGCTGTCCAGGAGAGCGTGAACGGCGCGCGGCATCAGATCGGGTGCATGGCAGGTGTCGGCGTCCGCGAAGCACAGGAGCTCTGAGTTCGAAGCGGCCGCGCCTTCAGCGCACGCCCATTGCTTACCGAACCAGCCCTGGGGGAGCGGACGTGCCTCGATCAGTCGCACGCGGCGATCTTCGCGGGCGATGTCGCGTGCTATCGCGGCTGTGCCATCCGACGAGCGATCGTCAACGACCATGACCTGGAGCTCCGGATAGCTTGATGCGAGCACGGAGCGCACGCAGCGGGCGATGTTGTTCGCCTCATTACGTGCCGGGATGATGACTGTGACAGGCGGAGCGTCGGGCGGGGGCACGGCGGGATACTCGCTCAGCGAGCGCGAATCCCGGCCGCGCCATAGCACAACAGCCGGTATTATCAGCCAGGGCGCCGCCACTACCACCGGGACCCAGATCGCTGTCACTACGCGGTATCGCCGATTTGATTCCCTGGTTCTGCGACTCGGCTCCCGATGATCGTCGCCGCCGCCATGTGTCCGGTCACGTTGGTTGCGGTCCGAAACATATCCGGAATCGTGTCGATGCCCAGCAGAATTCCTATGCCCGCCTCCGGAATACCGGCGGCAGCAAGCACCGGGAGCATCACAAGAATTGAGCCGCCGGGGATGCCTGGGACGCTAAAGGTGGTCAGGACGACCGTTACCACCACGGCCGCCAGCTGCGTGAATGAGAGCGGTACTGCGTATAATCGCGCCAGAAAGAGCACACCAAGTGTTACGCCGACACCCCCGCCTGCGCGAAAGACCGACGCCGCAAGGGGGAGAAGAAAATTCGTTACCGCGAGCGGGAGGCCGAGGCCCTTGGATGCGCTCTCCATCATCGCTGGCAGGGAAGCCAGAGATGACCGCGAGCTGAGTGCGACAGCCTGCGCTGGAGCGCATGCCCGGGCGAAGCGCGCGAAAGATACGCGTCCCAGCAAAACGGCGGCAGGATACAGCACCAGCGCCGAGAATAGCGTCGCGGCAAGTGAAACCAGGATGATGTAGTACGCGAGCGCGCCGGCAGCGGACAAGCCCATCGTGGCCGCGAGTGGCAGTGCGAGCGCGAAGACTCCGATGGGCGCGAGCGCGAGAATCCATCTGACGAGCACAAGGGTGGTGTCGAACACGGCCGTGAAGAATGCAATCGCGGGCTGACGCCGTTCCGTGGCAACGCGTATCAACGCTATGGCGAACGCAATGGTGAAGACGATGAGAGGCAGCATCGCGCCATCGGCCGCGGCGCGCACGGGATTGACCGGTATGAGGTCGACCAGCCATTGCGACCAGGTGGGGATTCGCGTGGTGCCTTCCGCGGCGCTTGCAGAAAGCGATGCCGAAGTGCGCATGGAAGCGGCCGCATCCGGGTCGATGGGAAGCAGGCCGAGCATGGGAACGCCCACCACTACGGCGAAAACCGATGCTGCTGTCACGACGACGAGGAAGATCACAAGAGCTCGCCATCCAATACGCCCGATCGAGCTCGGATCCGGCGCCGAAGCGATACCTACCATGAGACTGGAAACGACTAACGGAATGACGGTCATCCGAATCGCGTTGATCCAGAGTGTTCCGATTGGCTTCACCAGGCCCACGAAGGCGATGGCCGGCTCGGATGGCCAGGTGGAAATAGCGATTCCCGCCAGTAGGCCAACAGCAAGCCCAGTGAGCACGCGGCCGGTGAGCGACACGGGCGAAAGTTAGAGACGCATTGCTCAAGGCGCGAGGACAAAAACAACGGGCGCCCAACCTGGGCGCCCGTTTCTGCATGGATATCTGGGACTAGCGCGATCCTCCGCCCATCCCGCCCCCTCCGGAACCACCCTTGGATCCACCTCCGCTTCCACCCGAACTGCTGGATCCGCCACCTGAGCCGCCCTTGTCCGTTTCGCCGCCTCCGCCCATCCCGCCGCCTCCGGAACCACCCTTGG
>JBPCJT010000189.1:0-9366 GCA_051005015.1 Gemmatimonadaceae bacterium
GGCCTATACGTACTTCGAGGACGGAGACTACACGGTCTGGTCGATCGACAATCCGCGTCTCCTCAAGAAAATGCCTTTCCAGCCGGTGCTCTCACCGGAGTTGATAGCGAAGCGCGCTCAGCCCGCCAATAGCAGCGCCATCGCCGCGGTGCAACCACCCCCTGTAGTACCACCGCTTGTCGACGCGGACTCTGCCCTCCACTCATCGGTGTATCGCACATCGGGCGGTTTTCGGCCATCAGCGGACGCGCCGAAAGCTGGTGAAGGCGCAACCGGCCAGGGACCAATAACTGTCGCCGCGCTGCTCGACAGCGCGCTGTTCGCACTTCCGGATACCTCCAGGTTCAAACAATACAATTACAAGGTGCGTTTCTCCCCCGATTATGTCGCGCGGCCGGAAATCGGTTACGCGAGGGACAATTATGGCCGCGGTGTTTTCGGCGGGACGACGATCATCCTCAGCGACCTTCTTGGAAATCACTCGCTGGCGTTCTCGGGAGAGGTGAATGGTCGCATCAGTGAAGCGCGAGCGTTCGCCGGCTACACCAACCTTTCACGCCGCCTGCAATTCAGCACCGGGCTGTACCAGGAGCCGTACTTTTTCGCCCAGGGGTACTCGGCGCGGTTGGACCCTGAAAATCCGACCATTGCCGTGGAAGAGCAGATTTACACGCGCTATATCCAGCGACAGGCGTTCGGAATCGGGATCTATCCTCTGAACCGTTTTACGCGTGGAGAGTTCGGGCTTCGGCTTACCAACCTGGACCGTTCAGATCTCTTCGTCAGCCAGGCCGTGCAGCTCGGCACAGGTCTCGTAAGTCCGTTACGGCTCGACAGCACGGTCCATGGCCCCAGCATAAACTACGCGCAACCGTACGCGGCGTATGTGTCGGACAATATTCTGTTCGGCTTTACGGGACCCATCATGGGCCGGCGATATCGCTTTCAGATAACCCCAACGGTGGGAACATACCAATGGATGGAGTATCTCGCGGACTACCGGCGATATGATCCAATCTTTTTCAATTTCCTGACGGTCGCGACTCGAGCACTCGGAAATATTTCGACTGGGCGGGACGCCGATAGCTTGCGGCGCTATATCGGCTATCCTGAAATAATCCGTGGTTACGATCGCGACAGCTACCGCGTGAACGCCGATGATTGTGCGAAAGCGCGTACCAGCGAGTTCTACAAGTGCTCGCCGCTATTCGGAAGCCGCCTCCTCGTTGGAAATGCGGAGCTGAGGTTCCCCCTTCTGCGCCGCGTGGACATTGGAATACTTCCAATATCCCTGCCTCCCATAGAAGGGCTCGCGTTCTACGACGCCGCCATGACCTGGTTTGACGGCCAGGACATCAACTTCCGGGGCTCGGGAAGCCGGGTGGTCGACCCGTCTCTGCAGCGGACGCTCCTCCGGAGTTACGGCTTCGGTGTGCGCGTCAATCTGTTCGGCTTCGCGCTTCTGCGGTGGGACTACGCCATTCCGCAAGACGGGCCGAGCCGTGGCAATGGGTACTGGCGGTTCTCATTGGGCCCGAGCTTCTGAGAACTGGGGAGTGGGGAGTAGGGGAGTCGCTACGCGGCGTACATCGAGCTGTGAATCGACTCCCTGTTCCCCACTACCCAACTCGCTATTTGCCGCATTCCCGCCATCGCGCTAACTTGGCGGTGTGCGAGCCACGCCTCTTGCGTTGGTGCTCGTGCTGGCGGCTTGCGGTCGCTCCGACCGGACCGACACCCCCTCCGTAACCAACGCTCCATCCGCGACCAGCGACCGCGGGCCGGACCAGCTCGTCCTCCGTTTTTCGCGTGAGGGCGGACGGGTTCGGGCGTTCGCCTATCCGCTCCTTGACTCGCTCGTCTGGAGTTCCTCGAATTCAGCACCGCCACTTGCTCGCATTCTCGCATTCGATGATAACGCAGGCGCGGTTGCGGCCGTCGACGCCAAGGACGTACCTGTTCGGATCGATCTCCGCCTCGGCACCGTCAAGCGTGAAGCGAAACCCAGGCTCACGCGCGTTGCGTCAACGGATGGTTGGGCGATTTACGGAGTCGCGGCCGACGGATCGATTACGCGGCTGACCCCCTCCGCGAGCGCGCCGTGGACGTACAAGCCGTCTTCGCTCCCGCGGGAGCTCATTCCGCAACCAGACGGCACACTTCTCATTCTGTCCGACAAGGGAGCAAATACAACAATCATGCAGCTGCATCCTCCGGAGACTAAAATCACAGGCACGGCGGTGCTGCCACGCGTGCAGCACACGGTGCGCACTCCGGTTGGTGACCGGCTGTATTTCGCGGTCGATTCAGGATTGATCGGCGTGCGGAGCCGCAATCTGGAGCCGGTCCCCAGCGTTCGGCTCAAGGTTCCGGTCCGCGCCGTAGTGACAACGCCCAGTGGAGACCGCGTCTATATCGCGACAGGCACGAGCAAGGAGTTGATCGTTGTCGACCGGTACAGTGAGAGCGTCGAATCCAGTATTGAGCTTCCCGGGCCCGCTATGGATGTCCGCATGGATCCAACCGGACGATACGTTCTTGCGCGCCCGGCAAGTGGCGATTCGGCATGGGTAATAGCAGTTGGAACGGACCGCATAATGGGAGCAGTGCAAACAGAATGGCGTGGCGACCTGCCGGCGGTAGCGCCGGACGGCGCCATTCTCCTGCTCCGCGGCAAGGACGTTCATCTGCTCGATGGCGAGACGCTTCGCCCCGCACGCCGCGTCGAGGGAGGGGGCGCGGACCTCTGGCATTTCATTTCCTGGAATGGCTTCCGGCCGCGACCGGCAACGGCTGACGATCCCTCACCAGTTGCGGGCTATGAAAGCGAGCTGGAAGACACTATTGGGGCGGGCAACCCCTTTGCCGGTCAGCTCGCTGGCCTGGATACTTCATATGCCGATACCGAGGTGGGCGAGACACCCGCTCAGCCCCGGCCGCCCACACGGCGCGACAGCGCTCCTGCCGCGAGCACGGAATTCACGGTTCAGTTCGCGGCTCTCCGCGACGAGGCCGCGGCTGGCGAGCTGGCGCACAAGATTCGCATTGGCCAAGCTCCGCCAATCATCGTCGCCACGACGCGCGTGCTCACCTCGGTAGTTGCCGGCAGCCGAATATATCGTGTGATAGCCGGTCCGTTCAGGACTCGCGAGGAGGCTGAACGGGCGTCGCGGGAAACCGGGAAAGCCTACTGGATATACGAGGGGAGACCTGAGTGACTCAGCTGACTGGAAGCTCTGCGGCATGGGAAGATGAGGGAACACGTATCGCGTCCGCGCTGGATGGCTACGGTTCCGCCGTTGTGGTGGGCAGCGATACCGCGGCCGCCGCTCACGTGGCGCTCGGCATCGGCCGAGTTCAGGCACGGCGGCGGCGCGTAGCCATCGCCGACCTCGTCGGCGAAGAGCCGGCGCTGCAGAAACTGGTCCCCCCCGATGCGCCCCACGGCATAATTGACAGCTTTCTTTACGGCGTGTCCATGAACAAGATTGCGTTCCCGATAGATCCAGCTCAAAACCTCTACATTCTCCCCAGCGGATCGGGTCCCCTTGACCTGGATTCGCTAATGCGAAATGACCGGTGGCGGAAGCTGGCGGCTGGCTTTCAGGAGGTGGATGCGCTGCTTTTGCTGGTGGCAAGACCCGATGCGAGTGCGCTCGATACGCTTATTGGCGCTACAGAGGGCGTGATTACAGTGGGACGCGCGCGCATCGCGGCCGGACGCCGTGTAATAGCGGCAGTGTCCGCCGATTTCGCCGAAAAAGAGGGCGATCCGCAAGCCGAGGCGGTTCGTGGAGCAGACACGGAGAATCGGGATGCTCCGCGCGATCGCGGAGCGAAACCGGAGCCGGAATTCGCCTATCCTTCGCGCCGGGGACTATGGCTGGTTCTTCTCGCGCTATTGGCGCTTGCGGCGGCCGCGTACTGGGCGTGGACAAACGGATGGCTCGGTGTACTGCCGGGCTCTCCGCAGGCAACTGACACTGCCGTTGTGGGTGCGGTCGCGCCGGCAGCTGCGATGACAATCGCACAGTCATTGGGTACGACAATTCCGCCCTTCACCGATTCGGTTGTCAATCGAGCAGATTCGGCGCGCGCGAGTGGCTTCGTTCTGGTGCTGTCGCACCTGAGCGATAGCAGCGGGGCGGCGCTTACGCTCCATCGCGATGCCGAGGGCCTGCCGGCGGCAACCTACGCACCTGTAATAATCCATGGCATGCCATGGTACCGTGTCACCGTCGGCTCCTTCACCACGCGGGCCTCGGCTGATTCCATGATCAGAAACTCGCGCCAGGTGGAGACGGCGGCGGCGCTGTATGCCCCCTTCTCCGTCGTGCTCGCCAGCCGTATGACGCCTCCGAACGCTGCTTCAAGGCTCAAGGAGTTTCGCGACCGGAAGCGACCCGCCTTTGCACTTCTTCAAGGCGACGGTTCGGTTACCGTCTTCGCTGGCGCCTTCGAGACGCCCGAGCAGTCTGCGCAGCTTCTCTCGGAATTGCGCGCGGAAGGGGCGCAGGTATCGGTCGCGTATCGTACGGGAACGGTCTTCGAGTAATGCTGCTCACGAAGCTGGAAATCCACGGATTCAAGTCTTTCGCAGATCGTTCCTCGCTGGTGTTTGAGCCCGGCGTCACTGCGATCGTCGGTCCCAACGGCTGTGGAAAGTCGAACGTGTCTGATGCGGTGCGGTGGGTGCTTGGCGAGCAGCGCGCGCGCCTTCTTCGAGGCGCGAAGATGGAGGAAGTGATTTTTCAGGGCTCCTCCGCCCGTCGTCCGGTAAACATCGCGGAGGTTTCGCTCCACTTCGATAACAGCGACGGAATGCTTCCGGTGCCATACCAGGAAGTCGTCATCACAAGGCGTCTCTCGCGTTCCGGGGAAAGTGATTACTTGCTCAACCGTACACCCTGCCGCCTGCGTGACATCGAGGATCTGGTAAGCGGCACTGGGTTAGGTGCGGACTCGGGGGTTGTTATCGAGGCCCGAATGATCGACGCGCTTCTGTCGGACAGAGCGGACGAGCGGCGGGAGCTGTTCGAGGAAGCAGCCGGCGTGAGCTTCTACCGGGATCGCCGCCGCGGTACCGAGCGCCGTCTCGAGGAAACGACCGTCGATCTCGGAAGGCTCGACGATCTCATAAGTGAAGTGCAGACGCAGGTACGCTCGCTCGCCCGGCAGCGAAGGCGCTCGGAACGCCATGCTGAGCTCGCCGCTCGGCGTTTACTGCTGGAATTGACCCTTGCTGCCAGAGACATGTCGGAGTGGCGCGAGGAGCTTTGCACACTCGCGTCGCGAGTCGCGGAATTGCGCACTGAGGCTCCGGTTTTGGAAGCATCGCTGCGAACAGCGGAGCAGAAGCGTGAGCAAGCGAACGCCTCGCGGGCGGACGCCGAGAGGCGGCGCGCTGAAGTTGCCGCCATGACGAGTCAGCGCCAACAGGCTCTACTCAAGCTCGAGAGCGAGATTGCGGTGGCGCAGGAGCGGCAGCGTAGCGCGAACATCCGGCGGGAGCGGGCTGGCAGTGAGCGAGCGGCCAGCGACGCGCTCGCCGCAAGACTGGCTTCAGAGTATGCGCAAGTACGGGATGGCCGCATCCAGGCTGACGCGGACATCGCCGAGGCACGTTCGCGGCTCGATGAGCGCACGGCTGCCGAGGATGCCGCACGAAACGCGGTGTCGCTGGCACGTAGTGAATGGCAGTCCGCCGATCGAAGCTCCCGGGAATTGGCAGATCGAGTACGTCACCTCGAGCTGGATCGCGAGCGCGCAAAACGAGAGGCGGACGAGCTGTCCGACAGGGCTGTCGAGATGGAGGCCCAAGGTGTCGTGCGCGCGGAAGCACTAGCTCGGGCCGGCACCGATGCGGACTCCGCACTGCGCGGTGTCGAGGATGCGGGTGGTGCGGCAGCGGCAGCGGCGGAAGCTCTTTCCCGGGCGCGTGATGCCGCGGCGGCGGCGCGCGCGCAGGAGGCGGTGGCAAGGGCTGAGCTTTCCCGCGCTGAAGAGCTGTGCACATCGCTGCAGGGCAAGGTTGGTGCACTCCAGGGCCTCGAGCGTGAGCGCGTAGGGCTGGCTCCGGCCGCAGCGCGCCTGCTCAAGGATAGCAAGCGATTCGGTGACGGAGCGATACTCGGGCCGCTTAGCGATTTTCTGTCGTCAAGCGCCTCATCCGCGATTCTTCTCGAGCGGTATCTCGGAGCTACGGTGCACGCTGTGTTGGTTCGCGACCGTGCTGTTGCCGATGCTGTGCGCCTCTGGCACACGGAGAACAACCCCGGGTCGCTGCTGCTGCTTCCTCTGGACGCACAACCCGACAGTTCCCCTGGCATTAGCGCCTTGTCGGCGCTTGCCGACGCCTTGGATCCCGCGCGCGGTTGGGCCCGGGTTCTCCTGGATGGAGTCGTTGCCGAGGACAGCGGCATGGCGTTCGTTGATTCGCGCGGGGCCGTTTGGCTACCGGGCTCGGGAGGTGGCGAGGGCCCTCTCCGCCGCCGGGCGGAGCTAGCCGCATCGCGAACCGAGCTCGATGCACGGGAAATGGAGCGCGCGTACGCCTCCGCTGGTCTCGAGCGTGCTCGTGTGAAGCTCGCTGAAGCTGAGTATCAGGCGGCGGCGGCGGCAGATGCGGCCACGTCCTCCCAGCAATCCCTGCGTGATGCGCACGAGCACAGCACCGAAGCGGAACGCCGGCGGAGGCGTGTGGAACGTGAGCTTGCGGACATTCACGCAGTTGCTGCACGGATCACGTCTCAGAGGAAGGAGCTCGAGCAACTCTCTAACGGAGTTTCCAGGCAGTTAATCGAGGTTGCAGCATCGGTTTCACTGCGTGAACGTGAGGTTTTTGACGCCCACGAACGCCTCTCGAAGCTTGAAGCTGAGCTGGAGGAAGCCCGAGAAGCACGTACCCAAAGCCAGGTGTATTTCGCGCAAATCGAGGTGCGACTCCAGGCAGCCACGGAGCGGGAGCGCAGCCTTGCCGTTGAAGAGACCAGCGCGGCAAGGCGTCTTCAGTCTCTTCAGACGGAGCTGTCCGATATCGAACGAGTTGACTTGGATCTGGCGCGGCAGCTGGCGGAGTGGAGTGTCAAATCCAGCGACATGCGGCAGGCAGTGCGCGAGCATGAGGAGAAGTCGAAGGACGCGGAAGCCACGGTGCGAAACGTCGATGTCGGGTTGCAGGAGGCCGATCGATCGCTCGACAGCGCTCGGCGGAACCTGGCTGAGATCACGGAGGCGCTTCACAGGGGCGAGCTGCGCCTCAGGGATCTGGAGGGGAGACGCGAAGCGATCCGCGGCCGATTGGAGGCGGAATGGCGCAGACCACTCGAAGAGCTGCTCCTGGGGCTTACGCCGCTGGAGGATGATGCGGAGCTGCTGCGAGGGGAGCTTGCCGGAATCCGGGTTCAACTTGACGAGCTTGGGCAGGTGAATCCTCTTGCTGTAGAGGAGCACGATGAAGAAGCGAAGCGATTGACCTTCTTGAGCACCCAACGAGACGATCTCGCTGCCGCCAGGGCGTCGCTCCAGCAAGCGATTCGAGAGATTGACGCGACCGCACGTGCGCTTTTCCTGGCGAGCTTCACGCAGGTACGGGAGAATTTTCGCCATATTTTCATGACGCTCTTTGGCGGGGGAGAGTGCGACCTCAAGCTCGAGCAACCGGACAACCCACTCGATTCAGACATCGAGATTCATGCTTCTCCGCGCGGCAAGCGAACCCAACGCATCCATCTGCTGTCGAGTGGCGAACGCGCGCTTGTGGCGCTCTCGCTTCTATTCGGCATTTTTCTGACGAAGCCAAGCCCTTTCTGTCTGCTTGACGAAGTGGACGCGCCGCTGGACGATCAGAACATCGGTCGGTTCGTGCGAATGCTCACGCAGTTCAAGAGCAAGACGCAGTTCATCGTGATCACTCACAACCCGAGAACCACGACCGAGGCGTCAGACGCTGTATATGGTGTCACCATGCAGGAGCCCGGCGTCTCTTCAGTTGTAAGCGTCCGGATGCGCACTCACCGACCTGGCGACGATCCCGATGTCGCGGCATCCGGCGCGTATCCCGAGGCGGCCGTCACAACCGCATGACTCGGCGGACAGCACTAGCGCCAGCGGCATTGCTGGCGGTGCTCGCGGCGGCGTTCCACGGCGCGATCGCTATGCCGGGTATCCCGGCAGCTCTGCCGCCCCACGTCTTGTTGACGGGACCATCCGGCATCGACTCGCTTCGCAACATCACGCCCACCTTCGTCATCCGGGCGCAGGAGTTCACCGCGCAGGACGAACCGCTCACACTCCGGCTCGAGATAGCGAGCAACCCGCAGTTTTTGGGGCCGCTCCTGGTGGATACGAGCGTTTCATCCACAACCGCCAGCATAACTGCAGCGCGTCCCCTTCCCGAGCTCACGTCAGTGTTCTGGCGCGCCGTGGCGAGGACCGTGAGAGGTGATTCGGTGCTGTCCGAAACCGTTGGACCGCGGGTGGTGACAAAGTGGTTGAGGCTTATCACCCCAAACGACCCAGGGGGCCTGACCATAAACGAGAGGCGCCCGCGCTTTGTTTGGTCAAGCGCGGAGGTCACAATGCCGGCCGGTCCGTGGACCTACACTTTCGAGCTCTTCACGGCGAGCGGATCGAGACCCGTAATCCGCGTGGCAGGGCTGAATGACACGATGTTCACACCCGCGTTTGATCTGGAGTCCAACACTTCTTACCGATGGGCGGTCACCGCCCAGCTGACGACTGGGGATGTAACGCGCGTCAACAGCTTCGCCAGCTTCGTAGTGGTCGATTTCTCCCGGCCCGTGGCCACACTGCTATTTCAGAACTTCCCGAACCCGTTTCCCAGTTCGTCCACGATGAGCACGTGTCTCTGGTTTGATCTGCGCGAGCTGAGCGCGGTCAGACTGGAGATTTTCGATATTCGTGGAAATTTGGTGCGAACGCTCGTCCCCTCGGCGGGCGTGCCGTCTACGCTCCCGGCGGGGCGGTACGGCCGCGCCGTGGGCGCGGCCCAGGACTCCGGCTGCGACCAGCGCTTCAGCTGGGACGGCATGGACGCGAATAGCCGTGTGGCGCCACCCGGCGTCTATCTCGCTCGATTGATGGTCGACGGCTCCATGATATTCCGGAAGATGGTCTTTCGCGGACGCTGAGTGCGCCTAACTACCATCGGCACCGGAACCGTTTCACCCTCACCCACGCGTGTCTGCGCGGGTGTGCTTATCGAGTTTGGGACCGTACGACTTCTGCTGGATTGCGGACCCGGAATTACACACCGAATGGCAACGCTCGGTATCGACTGGATGGGGATCACGCACATAGCCGTAACCCACTTCCACCCGGATCACATCGCGGACATTCCCATCC
>JBPCJT010000190.1:0-22760 GCA_051005015.1 Gemmatimonadaceae bacterium
CTATACGTCCTGGGGGTATGGCATGGTTTCCCGTCACGCCCCATCCAAACCGGAGCATGACGTCCGAGAAGGTCCGGTTTCCCGCGAGGAACGGCTCCTTGGACATTCTCCATCCCAGGCCGAACGCCGGGAAGGTTCCCCACCTGTGACTGCGCCCCAGGCGGGACGAGCCGTCCTGTCGGAGCGTAACGGTCGCGATGTATCGGTCGGCAAAGTTGTAGTCGGCTTTTCCGAAAACGGACAACAGGGCGCTCCGACCACCGGTGCTGAAGACGTCCTTGGTACTGGCGTCACCGAGGGCATCCTGCAGATATCTGGATTCCAGGTCCGTGTTGAGGAGGTTAGCCATCGATGCACTGAGAAACCGGTTGTTGCTTGCGTTGGCTTCCTGCCCCAGCAACAGGTTAAGGTTGTGTTGTGAAAAATTCGCGACATACCTCAGCGTGTTGCTCCAGCCCCAATCTATGAATTGACTCGAGTTCTAACTGATGGAATTGGTAAAGGTGGGCTCGGAGTTCTCGGGAAAGATCGGACTAAAGCCCGCGAATGAGGACTGACCCAGGTTGAACCCGAACCTGGTGTTCAACGACAACCGTGGGGTCGCGTCCAGGCCAGCAAATACGTTCCCGAAGACTCGGTCGTTCTTGTTTTTGTTGTCCCTGGCCTCAAAGGCCGACTTGAGCGGATTGGTGTTGTTGCCCAGGCCCACGGCTTTCCCAGAGGCGAAATTACCTGCTATGTCATGCACCGGGACGACTGGCTGCATCAGGATGTTCTTGCCGAGGATGCCGCCTTCGCCGAAGTTATCATCGGGGACCCCGCCGAAACTTCGCTCCAAAGCCAGCGCGATATTTTCGCCGAATCGAACCTTGCCCCGCCGGAATTCGGTGTTGACACGAACGCTCCCCCGCTTGAACTCGTTATACGCCGCCGTGCCTTGCTGATCGAAGTAATTGAAGGAAACGCCGTACGTATTGTCCTCGCTGCCTCCCGAGACATTCAGGTTGTAGTCCCCAACGAACCCCGAACCGAAAACGGAATCCCACCAGTTGGTACCGGCGCTGCCTGGCATGATCAAATTGTTGGGGTATGAATATGAGGCGGGGTCAACGTTCGAGCAGGGGTTTGGAACGCAGTCATTCGGCCATATGTACTTGGGAACTGCGGGGTTGCTGGGGTTCCCATAGATGTTGCTCGGAATTGAATCGATCAAATAGCCCGCATTGAGATAGCTCTGCTTGACGATTTCGAAGTAGTCCAGTGCATTCAAAATCAGGAAATCGTCATAACCGCGCACCGGAGCGGCCACACCGGTTCTTACCTGCAGCGTGATCCGGGGCGGTCCCGCTCTTCCCCTTTTGGTGGTTTCTATGACCACCACACCGTTGCTGGCTCGGGCACCGTAGATCGAAGCCGCCGATGCATCCTTGAGGACCTGGATGGACGTGATATCAGCGGGGTTCAGCCAGTTCATGTAGGAATCCTGAGCCGAAACCGCTGTGCCGTCGACGATATAAAGAGGATCGTTGTTCTGGAAGGAACTGATGCCACGGATCCTGACGGTGCTGCGTGAACCGGGCGAACCGCTCGCATCAACCGTTACGCCAGGTACGGCGGCATCCAGCCGCTGGAGAACGCTTGCCCCCGTCTGCCGGGAAGCGCTTTCAACGTCGACACTAGAGACCGCGCCAGTGATCTCCGACCGCCCCTGTTCCGTGTAACCGGTAACCACAACCTCCTCCAAATAGGCAATGCGAGTCATGACGACGTCGATTGTGGTACGCCCGGCAATCGCTTGCTCAACCCGGCGCTGGCCGATGACGGCAAAGCTCAGAACTCCATCTGCGGGAGCGGTGATAAAATATCTCCCAGTCGCAGCTGTAACCGCGCGGGTTTCCGTGCCCTCGACACGTACCGCGACTCCCTGAAGAGGAACACCGGCGGTCGAGGTTACGGTTCCGGAGATTCTTATCTCCTGGCCCAATGCCGTTCCGCTCAGAGCAAGCGCGAGCAGCAGGCTCATCCCAGCGGTGCGAAAGCTGTGAGGGCCACCGTTCCGGAATGAATGCCTACCCGGCAGCTTCTCCTCCCTGAGCAATCCTCGCAGTAGCTCCATTAGCACTCCTCCAGGTAGCGCGTGCGTTCTTATCCTTCGGGACGTCGCATGGATTTCAGACCTTGAATAGCGATCAATTGGCGATACGTCAAGAGCCGGATATTGCGGGCCTTGAGGGCGTCCTTGAATCGCTGTGACGTGAGCGCATCCAGCTCTCCCTGACGATTCTTGCTCATCTCGGGGAGCGGTCCGTCCGTATTCATGTCCACTAATGCGCTCAGCTCCGAGTCGTCTATCCCAACGTGGGTGACCACGAGATTTAAGCGCGGCCGTAGACGATGTATCAGCGCCAGAAGGCTGTCGCCCTTGCTCTGCGGGGCCGCCCAGTATTGGGGCTCGTCCCTGGCTTCCCCGAAGTACTCTGACATGCCAAGACCGAACTCGGCCGCGAGCCGCTCAGTAAGATCACGGAACTCGGGATAGCGAACCACGGTACTCATGTGGTAGTCCAAATAGTCGATCTTGAGCCCCGACCGGAACGCGCGATCGATCTGCGCGCGCAGCTCCTTTTCGACCTCCCGCAAATCAGGGTGGTTCCGGTAAAGGGCCTCGGAGGACGGAAAGAAGTATCCATCGGCATCCACCAGCGTCGGGACCGCACTGCGGCCAGAAACCGGCCCCCAACGGTAGTTTTTCCACTCCGAGTTGAGCGTCAAGTGAATCCCGACAGCGGTCTCGGGATGGCGCTTGAGAATCTCCACCGTCTCCTGGTACCAAGGAGTGGGAAACATCACCGATACCGAAACGGGAAGGCCGGTCTTGATGAGTCTTTCGAGACCCATGTTCACGCTGTGACTCATCCCGGCATCGTCACTGCGTATAATCAAATAGACCTGCTCGGGAGTTCCTCGCTGTCTCGACGTGCCAGCCTGACCCACAACGTGGGTAGCCGAGGCGGACACCCACGAAGCACATAGCAGAAAAGCGAAGGAACGAAGCAGCCGCGTAGGACCCTCCCTCACGAGGAGACAGTCTGCCTATTTCACACCGCGTGGCCTACCAAACAACACCTGTAGGCGGCTCGTAAGACGCATGTTTATTAATCTTCAGGGTTCGAGTTGTCAAGTGGGGCTTCTTTTAGGAATCAGGAGCTGGCCTCGCTACTCGCAGGGGAACAGCATTCGACCTTGGCGGGCGAAATCCGTTTCTATCTCACTCTCGCAGCTGCCTCGGCACTCGAGGCGCAAATCTCTCGCGACAGAAACCGACTGACGGCATTTGCTCGGCCACGCCCTCAGTGCACTTGCCGGAGCTATGGGTCTTTTCCGGACGACTGCCTCGTCTTTCGGACACCCTCTACGTCGGGTCGCCGGACCAGCTGTTCGACTCCGGCATCCTAGACCTTGTTGGATGAGCGTGCTGGCTTACCCCTGGGGCAGCGCTACGGCTGGCATTCTCTTCGTCGGAAGTTCGCCAACGAGCAAGGGAGTGCCGTATGGGCTCTGGCCGCGCTGGGCGGTTGGAAGAATCCCAACACGCTGCTAATGTGCTATCAGGTTGGTAATCTCGTGAGTAATTGGAGACCTCGTTTAGCGGCCCTGACGAAGGAGTCAGAGGCACGACGCCCCGCCCAAGGCTTGCAACCCAGGGCGGGGCGTTGAGATGAACGTACGAACCAACCAGCCTACCAGCGATAGTGCGCGAACGCCTTGTTGGCGTCGTGACAGTCGCTCCGATTACGGCGAAATACCGGCTTTCATAGGACTTGGCCCCGCGGCTCGCCGCCTGAAGGCCCGTCCGATGCCGGTAGATGTCGCCTTAAATAGCGACCCATTTAGCGACCCATTTAGCGACCTCATGGGGCGCGCTGCATGAAGCGGCTGATGATCTACCTCTCGGCTCTCGTCCGCGCGGCCGGTCAACACGGACGATGAGATCTTCGCTGCGCTTGACGAGCTGTACGCCTTCAAGCTCTCGCTCGGCCCGAAGGAACGCCGCTTCTTGGAGAAGTGCTTGCGGGAGCTGGCTCTGCTCGCCGGCCCGATGCGTGACACCGTTGAGTCTTACCTCGAAACCGATCTGCGCTACCCGTCGTCACCCGGGCGCCTTACAGCACTCGAGGCGCATCGGTCTCTTCCTGCCTTCGCCCCTGGCGTGCCGCTGCGCATGACTTTGCGTGACGGGAGGTTGGTATGAAGAAGCGCTCGAGCGCACTGGCCACGATACGCCGCGGCTTCTGGAAAGACTTCTTCCGCACGCACCGGCCACTGTTAGAGACGCCCGGCGAGCACACGCTCGAGGTGGCGGCTTTCCGAGAGGCCAACCGGCTCGAGATGATGCCGGAAGCGCGGGCGCACACCGGGCGCGCACAGGCGTGACTTGACCCTCTCTGTAAGCAGCCAGATCGGTTATTCGGTTCGCCATGCTTGCCTGGACCATGTTTCGCCAAGAACCGTTTCGGACGCCCGACGCTTGCAGTCGCCGCGTTCCCGGACGATCGATGTTGATGTGCATGACGCTCTCGAACGCCGCGCTGCGCGCGGTTGGCTTTCATACGTCCCATGAAACGATCACCGATGCCATCGCGGTCGCGCTGGCGATCCTGGGCGGAGCAGGCCTTAGGCTGGTTGCATGGGCGCCGCCGCCGCGCGATGCTCGCGTGCGCCACCGCAGCACTTGTCGTGACGATGCCCATGGCTGGCCGGTGCCGATCGCGAACAGCGCGCGCGCATTCGGCATTCTGTTCGCAGTGCACGCGGCATCGCTCATGGGCGGCGCGGTGGTCGGCGCGCTGGAGCTGACGGTGCGGCGAACGCTGGCGCAGGAGCGGCCCACTTTTAGCTGACACCGCGGGCATGGTACACGCACTGCGCATGCGATGGATCGACCTTGCATTTCTGCACTGGCGCATTCCCGCCGAAATGTTGCGGGCGCTGATACCCGCGCCCCTGGAGCTCGACGTTTTCGAGGGGTCCGCCTGGCTCGGCGTAACTCCTTTCCGGATGACGGGCGTGCGTCCCGTCTTCACGCCGCCGATTCCGACCGCGAACGATTTCCCCGAGCTGAACGTCCGAACGTACGTGCAGTACGGGGGACGGGCCGGCGTATGGTTCTTCAGCCTTGACGCTGCGAGCTGGGTCGCGGTCGTCACCGCGCGCAGCGCGGTGGGGCTGCCGTATTTCCACGCGCGCATGGACCAGCGACGCGCCGGGGAGGTGGTGGACTACGACAGCTTCCGCACGCACTCCAAAGCGCCCCCTGCCGCGTTTCGCGGACGCTATCGTCCGACCGGACCGGTGTATCGCGCCGAGGCTGGATCGCTCGATTACTGGCTCACCGAGCGATATTCGCTGTTCTCACGCAACGCCGGAAAGCTTCTCCGACTCGACATCGAGCACGTGCAATGGCCGCTGCAGCCTGCCACGGCGGACATCGAACTCAATACCATGGCCAGCGCCGCGGGGATCATGCTGCCGTCTGATTCACCGCACGTGAGATTCACGGGGGAGCTGGACGTCGTCGCGCACTGGCCCACGATGGTTTAGCGGTCGACGTCCGAATCCTCGCGCGCGATTCGCATCCACACGTGCCGCGTCTCGGTGCCAGGCGCGGCGATGACGCCGAGCACGCACAGGAGCGCGTGTCCCGTGCCGTCCTTGCGAGTGGCCACTTGCATCGCGGCGTCGGGGTCCGACAACCCTGATCCAGTGGCCACCCCTGCGCGCGCCGCTGATTGGTGAAGTGCGCGGCCGAGATCGGCCGAGCTCATGTTCGTCGTGAGCTCGGCGTTCGCCTCACGATGATTGTTCCACCGCCACTTCCGCCCGAGGGACTCACCGGCGGTGCAGGACGGTGGTGTCGCCCTTCGCCGACACGCGCGTGACCAAGGTGCCGTTCGGGCCGTAATCCGTGAAGAACAGCGCCACCGCATTGTCGTTGAAGAGCGTCATGTGGGCACGCACCGTCGCTTCCCGATCGAGAAACCGGATCTCGCCATTGCCAGACCGGCTGACGGCCAGCGTCAGTCGCTCCCGATTGACCCGCGAGCCGGTGGTGGGTGGTGCGTCGAAGCCCATGGATACGCTGCCATCCGCGTTGAGGCCGACACCGAAGCGCTCTTGGCCGGCCGCATCGTTGATCACCAAGCCGGTGGCCGCACTCCGCCGGGCGCCACCCTTCGAGTCCGGAACTGGCGCGCTGAGGACCACGCGTGCGGCGCCACTCGAGTCCTCAATGATCAACGCACGCGTCCGCACCACCGGGTGTAGCGGGGGCTGCCCGCGCCAGGCCGCCGCTCCAAGGAGGGCGACTCCGCAGAAACCCATGACAGCCAGGGCTTGCGTACGGCGAAGCCGCCGCTCCAGTCGCGTGATGCGGTCGCTATCGTCGAGCGATCCGATAGGCATTGCGTACCTCCCAAGGTTTTACAGAAGGATGGACGTGGCGGCTAACGATTAAGTGTCAGCTGCGCGGCGCCAACGCGAAACTGCGCTACACGAGTCAGCTGAGCGCCGCGTCAGCTGCACACGCCCGGGCTAGGCTGCAAAGAGGTCACATAAGAGTGCGCGCGAAGCGCGCACCATTTCCATAGACTCTTTGTCAGCTTCAGCGTTCGTTAGCCAGCAGCCTAGAGATATTTAAATGACCGACAAGTCGGATGCACGCGCGGACCGCGTCGCGGGTGCGTTCGACCAATTGCTATCTTTGCGGCCGATACCGCATCGCGACCGCTCCGGAGCGGTACTCCAGCCGGCTCACCAGCTTCAAGTCGACATGCTTCGATAGCCCCGCGAACAAAGTCGGCCCATGGCCCACTAGCTTGGGCTGCACTACGAACTCGTACTCATCGATCAATCCCAACTCGGCCAACGCCAGCGGGAGCGTCACGCCTCCCACGAGCAGTCCCATCCCCGACTCCTCCTTGAGTTGCTGAACGGCCGTCCCCAGATCCCCACGCACGAGCTCCGCGTGCCAATCGACCCGGTCCAGGGTGCTCGACACGACGTACTTCTTCTTCGCGTCGATCGTGCGGGCGAATGGTTCCATCCAGGGTTGCATCAATCAGGCCTCGCTCCGGTCGGCGCCGGCCGCCACGCTGCCTCCATCATTTCGTACGTCACTCGGCCAAAGACGAGGGCATCGGCCCGCTCGAGGTTCTCGGCCGCGCGACGATGCAACTCTTCGTCTGCAATGACGACACGATGATCGCAGCACCCGTCCAATGTGACGTTGATGGAATACCGAAGAGGTCGCATTTGCGTGAGAGTATCTCGATAGTGTAGCGGAGCAGACTATGCCTTGCCCCGTCCTGCGCTTCTTCGACGCCCGTTGCTGGCCAACAAGTATTGGACCTCTCCTGCATCCTTCTCTTCCCCGGTCCATTTCGTGATAGGCTAACGCTTCGCTGCCTAATCCGGCAACACTGCATTCCCGAATAGTCTGTCCGCAGGGCTTCGAACTCCCAACTCGCCACGGTTCAACACGTGCGTGTACACCATCGTTGGTCACCGTAAATTGTTCAAGCTGTCGTCTTACGGCATGCTCCAATCCGAGAGGCGTTACGGGGTTTGCCTAGAACAGGATATGGGCGACGCGCCCATCGAGGATCTGGCCGCGGAGATGTACGCGGGTGCGGGCTCGCTCGACAAGAGCCCGAAACGGCTGAGCGACGAGGAGATGGAACAATTCAAGGAGCGGAAGCTAGAACCTGGCGAATACGCGATGTAGGAGACATCCTTTGGCTAGATCGTAGAGGAGTCTTCCTAGACGCCGGGGGAGCGCGTGAGCGCATCGATCGCCGCGTTGAGCTCGAAGCTCAGAGAGAAGTAGGCGGAACATGACAAATAAGTCTGCGGAAAAGTCTGCGAGCCGGAACGGTCGTCGGCTCGGTGTGCCCTTCGTTCGGGGCGCCGATTCACGTCGTGGCTGCGGGCCTCGCAAAGGCGCGCCCAACGCCGGCCGGCCGCCCGACGAATTCAAGGAGTACTGTCGGCGATTGCTCGCAACGCCGGGAGTCGACAAAGAAATTGAATCCGTGCTCCAGGACTCGAGCCACCCGGCATATGCGGCAATGTGGAAAACTGTTGCCGATCGCGCTTACGGAAGAGCGGTTCAGGCAGTCGAGTTGACCGGCAGAGATGGCGCGTCGGTTATCCCGGTCGAAGCTATTCAGGCGGCGCGCGAGCGAGTGTTGGTGCGGCTGGACTCCCTCGCAAGGCAAGGGGCGAAAGTGCCAGCTCACAACGGCAATGCTCAACCACGATGATCGCAGCACCCATCCGTTCTGGGCGCGGGCCGCACAGTTCAATAGGGATCTTTTGCCAGTTTCAGCGTTCGTTAGATCGCCCGGGCGAAGGCCCACTTCGGGTTGCCGCGGAGCGTGCCGGTCCGCAGCTGCTACGAGGCCGGCCGCGACGGGTTCTGGCTGCATCGCTATCTCGTGAGCCGCGGAATCATCAACCGCATCGTCGACTCCTCGAGCATCGAAGTGATCGGCGCCGGCGGCGGACGAAAACCGATCGCCTCGATGCCGGCAAGCTGGTGACGATGCTCATCCGCGCGGAGGGCGGTGAGCAGAAGGTCCCCGGTGGGCACGCCAGCTCGACGCGAGCCGGAATAAGCCGTCCGCTAATGGGATCTCGTGAGTAATTGGAGACCTCGTTTAGCGACCCAGGGCGAAGGCGTCAGATGCACGAGGCCCCGCTCGAGGTATGTAACTCAAAGCGGGGCGTTGAGATGAACGTAGGAAACGAGCAAGCTACCAGCGATAGTGCGCGAACGCCTTGTTGGCCTCGGCCATTCTGTGCGTGTCTTCCTCTTTCTTGACCGCGTTTCCCTCACCCTTTGATGCCGCGATGATCTCGGCCGCGAGCTTTTCCGGCATCGACTTTTCGCCACGATCACGTGAATAGGAAATCAGCCAGCGCATCCCAAGCGCGGTCCGGCGCTCAGGGCGCACCTCAACCGGAACCTGATACGTCGCGCCGCCAACACGCCGGCTCTTGACCTCCACCACCGGCTTGATATTCTGCAGCGCCAGCTTGAAGACGGTTACCCCGGGCTGCCCCGTCCGGGTCTCCACCAGATCCATGGCGCCATAGAACATCCGCTCGGCAAGCGATTTGTTTCCCTCGTACATCATGGCGTTCACGAACTTGGAAACGGTCTGGCTGTCGTAGCGCGCATCCGGGAGAATGGTGCGCTTCACGCTCTTCTTGCGGCGGCTCACTTCTTTCCTCCAGCCGCGCCCGCCTTGGGCTTCTTGGTGCCGTACTTCGAGCGGCTCTGGTTCCGTCCATTCACACCCGAGGCATCCAGGCTGCCGCGCACTATGTGGTAGCGCACACCCGGCAAGTCCTTCACACGGCCACCACGAATCAGCACGATAGAGTGTTCCTGCAAGTTGTGTCCTTCACCGGGTATGTAGGCAGTCACCTCGAAGCCATTGGTCAGCCGCACGCGCGCAACCTTGCGCAGCGCTGAATTCGGCTTCTTTGGCGTGGTCGTGTAGACGCGAGTGCACACCCCGCGCCTCTGCGGATTGCTGCTAGGCGCTGGGGCCTTTTCCTTCTTTTCAACATCGCGGCGACTTTGCCGTACAAGCTGATTAATGGTCGGCATGAACAGTGGTGACGGTGCACAAAAATACGCCCATGTCGGGCGCTACAGACCTGAAAAACTAGACCTGTTTGGATAGGGTGTCAAGGCGGCCCATCCTGAACCTATGACGGCACAGTACGTCAGAGGCGTGCACCGTCCAGAATGCTCGTTGTTGCTCGTCGCCCTCGCTCGAGAACCAGGGTGTCATGAAACAGGACGAAGTGATAATTCGTGAGCTCGAGGCATTCTGCACTGCGGAGGGGCACGCGGAGATTCCGCTCGAGGGTCACGCGATCATTGCGCGAAGGCGCTAATCACGGGTCGCGAAATCTGTGAAGGGCACGCCTGGCCGCACGATCCGTAATGAACCCTAACGGGGAGCGGAACACGAGTGTGGCGCGCTAAGCGGGAAGGAAGAGGCTGTGGCGAAGCGGGAACTGTGTCACAAATACATTGCTCGAGTGACATGCCTCCCGCTTCCCTTGGCGCTTCGCTCCCCACCTCCCGCCTCCCGCTTATTTGCGTCCCTGCCACCAGCGACTACTCGACCGCTACTACCTCGCCGACCGCCACTGGCACCATTGGCGCAAAGGGTGACGGCGGCGTCTTCTCGGTTGGTCCATCGGTCGGATAACCGGTAATCGACTCAGCTCCCTCGATATCGACGCTCTGGTATCGGTACATGCCAGTACCCGCCGGAATGAGGTGCCCGATGATGATGTTCTCCTTTAGCCCGAGGAGATCGTCCCGTGCCCCGCGGATAGCGGCATCCGTAAGCACGCGCGTAGTCTCCTGGAAGCTGGCAGCCGAGATGAAGGATTGCGTTGTAAGGCTGGCCTTCGTGATTCCGAGCAACAGCGGTTCGGATATCGCAGGCGTCTGCGAACGGCGCTTGGCCTGCTCGTTTATCTCACGGAACGAACCCTTGTCAACGTGCTCGCCCTCGAGCAACTCCGTATCCCCGGGATTCATTACGCGCAGCTTCTGCAGCATCTGGCGCACGATGACGCCGATGTGCTTGTCGTTGATCTTCACGCCCTGCAGGCGATAGACCTCCTGCACCTCATTGAGAAGATATTCCTGCACCGCGCGCGGCCCCTTGATTCGAAGAATGTCGTGCGGATTTACCGGACCTTCGGAGATACGGTCGCCCGCGCGCACGCGATCGCCCTCGTGCACTCGTATATGCTTGCCGGCAGGCACCTCGTAGAGTTGTGGCTCGCGCGATTCGTCGGGCGACCCCGAGTCGCCGACAGGCGAGACGAAAACCTCACGCTTGCCGCGCTTGATCTCGCCGAAGCGCACAGTGCCGTCGATTTCGGAAATGGTCGCCGGATCCTTGGGCCGCCGCGCCTCGAACAGCTCCGCCACACGCGGAAGACCGCCCGTGATGTCGCGCGTCTTGTACGCTTCGCGGCTGATCTTGGCAAGGATGGTACCGGCCGAGATCTCATCGCCGTCATCGACGATGATCTGCGCGCCAACGGGAATGACGAAGTCGCAGACGCGCCGCTCCTTACCGCCCGTCTCCGGAATGATCGCGATGTGCGGATGCAGCTTGTTCTCGCGGTCCTCGATCACCACGCGCTGCCGGAGCCCCGTTAGCTCATCGAGCTCCTCGGAGATGGACTCATCCTCCACCAGGTCCACGAACCGAATGGTGCCCGGAGTGTCCGCAATGATCGGCGTGGTGTACGGGTCCCAGACAAATACCACCTGATCCTTCTTTATCTCCGCGCCGTCCTCCACCACCAGCTGCGCGCCGAGTGGCACCTGGAAGCGCGAGACAACGGCGGCGTTCCTGTCCGCCGAGGCACGCATGATGATGTCGCCCTCGTACGAAGTGACGATGTTCAGTCCCTCGCTGTTGGTCACCGACAGCAACCGTTCTCCGTATTCAATAATGCCCGATGCCTTGCTCTTCCGTGCGGTGGTCTCGGCGATGCGGGCCGACGTACCACCGATGTGGAAAGTCCGCAGTGTGAGCTGGGTACCGGGTTCGCCGATCGACTGCGCGGCGAGAATGCCCACGGCTTCACCCAGGTCCACCATCGCCATCGTCGCCAGATTGCGCCCGTAACACATGCGGCACAGCCCGCGCTTCGCCTCGCACGTGAGAACGGAGCGAATCCGCACCGTCTCGATGCCGGAATCCTCGATCTCCCGCGCAGTCTCCTCGTCAATCAGCTCGCCTGCCTCGACGAGCAGCGTGCTTCGGCCCGACTCGTCGCGCTCGTGCGGATCGTCCACGTCTTCCGCCGCCACTGTCCCGACGATTCGCTCACCGAGCGGCTCGATGATATCTTCCCCTTCCTTGAGCGCCCCGACTTCGAGGCCGAGAATCGTGCCGCAATCCTCCTCGGTAACCGTCACGTCCTGTGCGACGTCTACGAGGCGTCGCGTGAGGTAGCCGGCGTCCGCGGTCTTGAGCGCCGTATCGGCCAATCCCTTCCGGGCGCCGTGTGTCGAGATGAAGTACTCCAGCACGGACAACCCTTCGCGGAAGTTCGACTTGATCGGGCTTTCGATGATCTCGCCGATGCCTCCCGTGAGCTTCTTCTGCGGCTTGGCCATGAGGCCGCGCATGCCTGCCAGCTGGCGAATCTGATCGCGCGATCCGCGGGAGCCGGAGTCGAACATCATGAAGACGGGATTGAACCCATTCTTCGATTCACGCATTGTCTTGATCATCGCATCGGCCACGTCGTTGTTGGCGTGAGTCCAGGTGTCGATGACCTTGTTGTAGCGTTCGCCGTTCGTGATGTTGCCCGTCTGATACGCCTTCTGGAAACGGCCTACGCGCTCTTCGGCCTCATCGAGGAGCTTGAACTTGTCGTCCGGGATCTCGAGATCCTCGATGCCGATCGACACTCCCCCCATGGTGGCATAGCGGAAGCCGAATTCCTTCAGCCTGTCGAGGAAGGGTACGGTTCCGGCGAGACCCGTCTGCCGGTAGCTCTCGAACACAAGCTCCGAGAGGGCTTTCTTCTTCATGTCCTTGTTCTGGAACCCGAGCGCCTTTGGAACTATCCCGTTGAACAGTGCGCGGCCAACCGTCGTATCCTCCCACCGTCGTCCGTCATGGTCATCGACCAGGTATTTGATGGGCGTGTGGAAGGCGACTCTTCCCAGTGACATCGCCATTTCCACTTCGGCGACGTCGCTGAAACGAGCGGCGTTGGCAATGCGCTGCGCGAAGTCCGCCGGCGCCTTCGTGAGAAAGTAGCAGCCCAGCACGATATCCTGGCTCGGCTCGGCCACGGGACGTCCGTCCGAGGGCTTGAGAATATTGTTGGACGACAGCATCAACAGACGGCACTCGAGCTGCGCCTCGTACGAGAGCGGCACGTGCACCGCCATCTGGTCTCCGTCGAAGTCGGCGTTGAACGCCGCGCATACGAGCGGATGAATACGAATCGCCTTTCCTTCCACCAGCACCGGCTCGAACGCCTGGATGCCCAGTCGGTGAAGAGTTGGCGCACGATTGAGCAGCACCTGGTGATCGCGAATGATCTCCTCGAGAATCTCGTACACCTCGGGACTCTCACGCTCGACAATCTTCTTCGCGCGCTTGACGGTTTCGGCGATTCCCTTCTCCACCAGCTTATGGATGATGAACGGCTTGAACAGCTCCAGCGCCATGAGCTTCGGCAGCCCGCACTGGTGTAGCTGGAGCTCCGGGCCGACCACGATGACGGAGCGTCCGGAGTAGTCGACGCGCTTGCCGAGCAGGTTCTGGCGGAAACGCCCCTGCTTGCCCTTGAGCATGTCTGACAGCGACTTGAGCGGCCGCTTGCCCCGGCCGCGAATGGCCTTGCTGCGCCGCCCGTTGTCGAAGAGCGCGTCCACCGCCTCCTGCAGCATGCGCTTTTCGTTGCGCAGAATGACTTCCGGCGCCCTGTGCACGATGAGCTTCTGCAGGCGGTTGTTGCGATTGATTACCCGGCGGTACAGATCGTTGAGATCGCTGGTGGCGAACCGGCCGCCGTCGAGCGGCACGAGCGGCCGCAGGTCCGGCGGAATCACCGGCACGACGTACAGGATCATCCACTCCGGCTTGTTCCGCGTACCGCCGGCATCACCCGAGTTGCGGAAAGCGTCTATGATCTTGAGGCGCTTTAGCTGCTGCTTCTTCCGGTGCTGCGATGTCTCGATCGCTACGGAAGCGCGCAGCTCGTCGGCGATCCGGTCCACGTCCAGTCGGCGAAGCAGCTCGCGCACGGCCGGCGCACCGATGTCGGCCTTGAATGCCTCGTCCCCTTCCTGCTTGGCCTTGTCGCGCAGGTTGAGATATTCGTCCTCGTCGAGGAGCTGGTTCGGATGCACTTCCTGCTGCCCGGAGTCGATGACGACGTAATTCGAGTAGTAGACGATCTTCTCGAGGTCACGCAGGGTGATGTCGAGCAGATTGCCCATCGGGCTCGGCAAGGTCTTGAAGAACCAGATGTGCGCGACCGGCACAGCCAGCTCGATGTGGCCGATGCGCTCGCGCCGGACGCGACTGAGCGTGACTTCCACACCACAGCGGTCGCAGATCACGCCGCGGTAACGGATGCGCTTGTACTTGCCGCAATGGCATTCCCAGTCCTTGACGGGACCGAAGATGCGCTCGCAGAAAAGGCCGTCCTTTTCCGGCTTGAACGACCGGTAGTTGATGGTCTCCGGCTTGGTTACCTCGCCCCACGACCACCAGGCGCGATTCCCTCCCATCTCCAGACGCTCGCGATCCTTTGGATCCTTTGGACCTCGAATCTCCTCGGGCGATGCAATGCGGATCTGGATGAAATCAAACGCCGAACTGCGCTGTTCGCGCGCGCTGCGAAAATCAATCATTTCTTACTCCTCGTCCATGCCGTTGCCACCATTCGACCCTTCCCCCGTCGCGCCCAATTTCACCCAGATGCCCAAAGCCTGAAGCTCCTTCACTAGCACATTGAACGATTCGGGAATGCCGGGCTCCGGAAGGTTCTGGCCCTTCACGATCGCCTCGTATACCCGGCTGCGCCCATTCACGTCATCCGACTTTACGGTCAGAATTTCCTGAAGCGTGTGCGCGGCGCCGTATGCCTCGAGAGCCCACACTTCCATCTCCCCGAAGCGCTGGCCGCCAAACTGCGCCTTGCCCGCCAGCGGCTGCTGTGTGACGAGAGAGTAAGGACCAATGCTCCGCGCGTGGATCTTGTCGTCCACAAGGTGCGAAAGCTTCAGCATGTAGATCTCGCCAACCGTCACAGGGCTGGCGAACCGCTCTCCGCTGCGACCATCCCGCAGCCACACCTTGCCGGCGGCGGTGAGGCCGGCCAGGCGCATGAGCTCGACCGCCGCCGCGTCCACATCAGCCTCCGACTTCGGCCCGAGCATCCGCGCCAGCGCAGGCAGCTCCTCGCTCTCCAGTACGTCGGAAGGTTCCCGCGCGGCGGCCTTCTCGAGTTGTCTGACCGCGGTACGGTAATCCCGCCCCGCACCGTTTTCTTCAGCGGCCACGTTGTGGAAATCAATCTGGTACGTGATCTCCGTGTTCTCGCGCTCGGACAGCTCCTTCGCCGCCGAAGCGAGGAAGTCGCGGACCCGGTGGAAGATGTCGCGCGTCTCCTGCGACATCGACCGGGCTCCCAGCGAATTGATGTCCGCATCCGACAGCTGCACGTGGTCGTCGGCTTCGCTCGGACCGGGCTTGATGTCGCTCAGGATAGTGCGAACGTCACGGTCGGTTATGACCGGTGGCGCCGTCCGCAGGCTGAGCGCCTTCGCCGCCCACGTTACGCCAGCCAGCTTGAGCAGAAGCCCGATTTCCCGCTCGTTTGCACCCTGGAACACCGGCGCCTTCGCGTAGAACCCAAGCAGCTTGGCCACCCACCCGAGGTGGGTTTCCAGAATCTGCCCCACGTTCATTCGGCTCGGCACGCCGAGCGGGTTGAGCACGATGTCGACCGGCCTGCCATCCGGCAGGAAGGGCATATCCTCCTCTGGAACTATGCGAGCCACGATCCCCTTGTTACCGTGCCGGCCCGCCATCTTGTCGCCCACGGAAATCTTGCGCTTCTCCGCGAGATACACCTTTACGAGCTGAATTACACCCGGTGGCAGCTCATCCGGCTGGAGAATCTTGTCGATGCGCTCCTCAGCCTTTTCCTCGAGCCTCGCCTTTTCCGCGCTGGCCGCGTCGATTATCGTGCGCATCCGGTCGTTCGATTTCTTCCCTTCCACGCGCAGGGTCTTGAGATCGAGCGAAGCGATCTTGATGTCGCGGAGCATCTCCGCGGTAAGCTTGGTACCGGCCGGAATACCCTCTTCAACCGTGCCCGCCTTGAGCGCCAATTGAACAGTTTGGCTCTCGAGAAGCTCGAAAAGCTCGCTGTCCCGAACCTCGTTGACACGAATCTTTTCCTCGCCCTCGAGGCGCCGCACTTCACCGATGCGCTCGCCGCGATCCGTCTCGATAACCTGGTCGTCGATACGCGAGAATATCTTGACGTCGATGACGACACCCTCCATTCCTGGCGGAACCTTGAGCGAAGAATCCTTGACGTCCTTGGCTTTTTCGCCGAAGATCGCCGTCAGGAGCTTTTCTTCGGGAGATAGCTCGGTCTCGCCCTTTGGCGTGATTTTGCCGACGAGGATGTCGCCGGGCTTGACGTGCGCACCAATGCGAATGATTCCGCGCTCGTCCAGATCCACCAGCGCCTCTTCCGCAACGTTGGGAATTTCGCGCGTGATCTCTTCCTGGCCACGCTTGGTGTCGCGCACGTGCAGCTCGAGCTCCTGGATGTGGATCGACGAGTAAACGTCGTCTGTCACCAGCCGCTCCGACAGCACGATGGCATCCTCGAAATTGTGGCCGTACCATGGCATGAATGCCACCGTGACATTGGCGCCAAGCGCGAGTTGCCCCGCCTCGGTACCAGCGCCATCGGCAAGCACCTGACCGGCCCTGATTTTCTGACCGAGACGAACGATCGGCCTCTGGTTGATCGCCGTATCCTGGTTGGTGCGCCAGAACTTCTTGATGCGGTAGCGATCGTGCTGCGTTAGCCGGGCAAGCGGGGTATCGCCGCTATCCCCGCCTCGGTCGGCAGGTCCGGCATCGATAATGATCTCGTCCGCGGTAACGCGCGTGACCACGCCGCCACGCTTCGCAATGACTACGGCGCCGGAATCTATGGCCACCTTTTCCTCGAGCCCCGTACCCACAAGCGGGGTGCGGGGATTGAGAAGCGGCACGCTCTGTCGCTGCATGTTGGAGCCCATGAGCGCGCGGTTCGCGTCGTCGTGCTCGAGGAACGGGATGAGCGCGGCCGCGATGGACACCAGCTGCTCCGGCGCTACATCCATGTAGTCGATCCGTTCGGGTGACCCCAGCGGTACGTCGCCCTCCTGGCGGCAAAGCACCAACTCGTCCACAAAAGTCCTGTCCTCACGAAGCTGCGCATTGGCCTGCGCGATTACCGCCTCTTCCTCGCGATTGGCATCGAGCCATTCGACTTCGTCGGTCACCTTCCCGTTTTTCACGACACGATAGGGTGTCTCCACAAATCCCAGATCGTTGACCTGCGCATAGCAAGCCAGCGACGTGATCAGACCGATGTTCGGGCCTTCCGGAGTCTCGATCGGGCACATCCGACCATACTGCGAGTAGTGAACGTCGCGCACCTCGAACCCGGCCCGCTCCCGCGTGAGGCCGCCTGGCCCAAGTGCGGACAATCTCCGCTTGTGCGTCAGCTCGGCGAGCGGATTCGTCTGATCCATGAATTGCGACAGCTGGCTCGATCCGAAGAACGCCTGAATCACGGCACTCACTGTCCGCGCGTTGACGAGGTCATCCAGCGTGATCTTTTCCGGATCGGTGTTGATCGACATGCGCTCCTTCACCAGGCGCGCCATTCGGCTCAAGCCGACAGAGAACTGATTCGCGATCAGCTCGCCGACGGAGCGGATGCGGCGATTCCCGAGATGATCGATGTCGTCCGTGTGACCACGGCCTTCGTGCAGCTCCACGAGATGCCGCACTATGGCGACGAAGTCCTCTTTCGTCAGCACCGTGTGGTTCGCCGCGGTCTTGAGTCCGAGCCGCTGGTTGATCTTGTAACGCCCCACGCGACCGAGATCGTACCGCTTGGGAGAGAAGAAAAGCCGGTCCAGGGCTACGCGCGCCGTCTCCATGTTGGGCGCGTCACCCGGCCGCAAGAGTCCATAGATCTGCTTGAGCGCGATCTCTTCGCCCTCCTGGGAATCCACCGCACGATCCATGACCACACCACTTTCCTTATAGGAGATTCTGGCGGTCGGATCCTTGGCGAGCGTGTTCTTCACCAACATCGATTCGGCGCGGCCCGACATTACGAATACCTGTATCTTCGAGATCTCCGCCTTTCGCAGCCGCCTGAGCAAGGTGTCGGTAAGCTGCTGGCCCGCTTCAGCCAGGATCTCACCGCTCTCATTGTCCACCACGTCGACGGCAATCGTGCGGCGCGCGGGTCGCTCGCCCCGTTCTATCGCGTCGGCTTCGTCGCGCAGGTCGATAGTCATGTATGACGCAAAAACCTTCACTCTGTCGACGCTCTGGCGGCGGAGGCGATTGTAAACCTCGATCGTGAGCTCGTCGCCTTCCCTTACCAGAAGGATGTTCTCGTCCCGTTCGCGCTGGGCGCGAGCCTTTTTCGTCTTGGCCTTGGGCGCGTCATCAGCGGTCACCTCGCCCGGTAGCGCGATGTCCTCAGCCACGATCGCCCCGATCACCTCACGCTGGTCGCCGCGGCTCTCGAGCTTCTTCGTCAGATCGAGCTCCCGCACCGCGAAGAAGAGTCGAAGGATGTCCGAATTACTTCCGTAGCCGAGAGCGCGCAGCAAAGCCGTCGCCGGGAACTTCTTCTTCTTGTCGATGTGAACGTAGATCACGTCGTGGATGTCGACCGTGAACTCGACCCACGATCCGCGGAAGGGAATGATGCGCGCGGATATGAGGCGCTGCCCGTTCGGGTGGGTGGATTCCTCGAACACCACACCCGGCGACCGGTGGAGTTGGCTCACGATAACCCGCTCGGCGCCATTGATCACGAACGTACCCAGCGGCGTGAGCAAGGGCAGCTCACCGAGATAGACTTCCTTCTCGATGATGTTCCGCGGCCGCTTCGTGCCGTTGACGTCCTCATTCACGATGAGCTGCAGCGTCGCTTTCAGCGGCGCCGAGTAGGTCATGTCGCGCTCGATGCACTCCTCGACACTGTACTTGGGCTCGCCCAATGAATACCGCACGAATTCCAGCGAGTAGTTCTCGTGGACATCCGCGATTGGAAAAAGGTCCTTGAATACGCGCTCGAGACCGACATCCTCCCGGTCGTGCGCCGCCGCATCCAGCTGTAGCAGCGCTTCAAAGGCGCGGGTCTGGATGTCGAGGAGGTGCGGCATTTCCATCCCCTCATCGAGCTTACCGAACGAGATTTGTTTCAAAGTATCAGCCATGGATCACCGCTCGAAGACGACAAAAGCCCCAACCCTCGCTGCGCCGAAAACGGCGCGGCTCCGGGAAGAAGCGCCCACGTACATGAGTTGTGTGTTGCGTGTCAGGTCTGGAACCATCGCGCCGGGGAGTGAAGGTAAGCGGGTAAAAACCGAGCAGGGGAACGAGCGGAACTCCGCCCGCCCGCGCTGGCCGGTTCACGCCGCCTTACTTCACCTCCACCGTCGCGCCCTGCTCCTCCAGCTTCGCCTTGACAGCGGCCGCCTCGTCCTTCGAGACACCGGACTTGACTGCCTGGGGAGAGCTGTCCACCAGATCCTTGGCTTCCTTGAGTCCAAGGCCCGTCAGCTCACGGACAACCTTGATCACCTGGATCTTCTTCGCACCTGCTTCCTTGAGGATGACGTTGAATTCCGTCTGCTCCTCGACGACTGGCGCTGCCGCTGCACCACCGCCACCTGCCGCCGCACCACCGCCACCAACCGGCGCCGCCGCGATGGTAACATTGAACTTCGTCTTGAATGTCTCGATCAACTCGGCGAGCTCGAAAACGGACATGTTGCCGATCGCGTCGAGAATCTCGTCCTTGCTCATAGTCGCATTAGCCATTGTTCTCTCCTCGGTACACCCAGGCTGACCTGGGGCGTGTCATCAGGCATGACGCCTGGGCCGTCTCCCTGCGAACAGGGCAGCCGACCTGGGTTTTCAGTTGGCGCTTTCGCGCTGCGTTTTTAGCGCGTCAAGCGCCCCAGCGAACATGTTCAGCACTCCGTTGAGCGCGCCTACGAAGGCGGCCAATGGTGACTGCAAGCCGGCACCTAGCTCGGCGAGCATCTGCTCACGCGACGGCAGGGTCGCGAGCTTCTTAACCTGTGCGGAATCGATCGACTTGCCGTCGAGCAAACCGCCCTTTACCCCCGGCTTCTGCTCGAACTCCCTGGCAAAGTCGGCCAGTACCTTCGCGGCCGCCACAGGGTCGCGTCCGATTACCACGCCAGTAGGTCCTCTGAGGCGATCCACGTCCAGTCCAAGCTCGGATACGGCGCGCGAGGCCAGCGTGTTCTTGATCACCACATACTCAACGCCCGCCTTCCGAAAGCGGCGGCGAAGCTCGGTCATCCGCTTCACATTGAGTCCCGTGAAGTCGGTGTAGTACAGCGCCTTGGCGCCCTTCAATTTGTCGCTGAGCTCGGTGACGAGCCGCTCTTTCTCACTGCGCTTCATCGCTCGTTACCTGTAGGGAGTGGTGTCGATCGGGACGCCAGGTCCCATCGTGCTCGAAATAGCCACATTGCGGATATATACGCCCTTTGCCGCCGACGGCTTGGCTCGAACAATCTGATCCATGAACGCCGAGAAATTCGTTTCGAGCTGTTCCCTGGAAAACGAAAGCTTGCCGATTGGCGCGTGAACGTTGCCGCTCTTGTCAACGCGGAACTCTATCTTTCCGGCCTTGAGCTCGCGCACCGCTCGTCCAACATCGAACGTGACGGTACCCGCCTTTGGATTCGGCATGAGGCCCCGTGGACCGAGAACCCGTCCGAGCTGTCCGACCTGCCCCATCTGGTCCGGCGTAGCAACCATGACGTCAAAATCCAGCCAGCCTTCCTTGATCTTCGTCACGTATTCTATCCCGACAAAATCCGCACCGGCCGCTTCAGCCTCCCGCGCGCGGTCGGCCACGGCGATCACGAGCACGCGTACCGTCTTACCCGATCCCGCGGGCAGCACCACGGTACCCCGGACCACCTGGTCCGCATGCCTCGGATCAACCCCCAACCGAACGGCTACCTCCACGGTTTCATCAAATTTCGCAAAGCTCGCCGACTTCACCAGCTCGATCGCCTGCCGCGGCTGGTATGGGTTCGGCCGGTTTACCTTGGTCGCCGCCGCGCGGAAATTCTTTCCGTGAGTGCGCATCAGTCGGTAACCTCGACACCCATCGAACGTGCCGCGCCCGCGATCATCGCCATAGCCGACTCCACGGAGTCGGTGTTCAGGTCCGGCAGCTTGAGCTCGGCGATCTTTCGCACCTGTGCCTGGGTAAGCTTGCCGATCTTGGTGCGATTCGGAACGCCGGAACCCTTTTCGAGTCCCAGCTCCTTCTTGATGAGAATCGCGGCCGGTGGCGTCTTGGTGATGAAGGTGAACGACTTGTCCGAAAAGATGGTGACCTCCACCGGGAGGATCGTACCATCCTGAGACTGCGTCCGCGCATTGAACTCCTTCACAAACGCCATGATGTTGATGCCGTGCGGCCCGAGTGCCGTTCCCACTGGAGGAGCGGGATTGGCTCGGCCGGCCGGCACCTGGAGCTTCACAAATCCAATTGCCTTCTTAGCCATGCAGACTTCCTGGATAATTGTGACCCGCCCACAAACCGAGCGGCTACACTCCCACGGTTTCGCTTATCGTCGTCGTGGTATCCGACGTTGAACTCCTTTCCCTATTCCTGCTCCCCGATGTTCAGTGGCGTTTTCAACTGCAAGTAACCCAGCTGCACGCGCCTCTAGTCCTGCTCAGTAGCCCTTGAGCTGCAGGTAATCCAGTTCCACGCTCGTAGGCCGGCCGAAGAGACTCACGCTAACGCGTACCTTGCCTTTATCCGGGTGTACTTCCTCGACCGTACCGTTGAAATCACTGAAGGGACCCTCGGTAATGGAGACTGCCTGTCCGACCAGAAACGGAATCTCCTCCTTTGGCTCCTGCTCCTCCATCTCGTCTGCGATGCCGAGCAACCGATTTACCTCGTCGGGACGAAGGGGCTGCGGAACACGCTCCTTTCCAACGAACTTGATGACGCCCTGAATGCTGTTTATGGAGTGAATCGTCTCCTGATTCATCAGCATTTCGACTAGAACGTATCCGGGATAGATCTTCCGCTCGACAGTAACTTTCTTACCGCTCTTGATTTCGACGACCTCCTGCGTTGGCACGAGTGCCTGGCGGATAGGACGATCTTCAGCCGGGCGTGCATCGCCCTCGATTCGCCGTTGCACGAGAGACCGGACCTTGTTCTCGTGTCCCGCGGTCGTCTGGATCGCATACCACCGGTGTTGATCCACGCCGTTCACGCTCCGAACAGCGACGGAATACCCTGGACAAGAATCTTTTGAAGGACCCAATCCATCACGAAAATCACGAAACCGATGAGCAGCACAAAAATAATGATCGCCACCGTCGCCTGGCGAAGCTGTGCCTTGTCAGGCCATGTAACCTTGCGCAACTCCGCGCGAACTTCGGTCAGAAAGCCGAGGACGCCGCGGCCGGCGCTGGTCGCACGAACCAGGATGTCTGTGGCCATGACTTACTTCGATTCCTTGTGAAGCGTGTGTTTGTTGCATCTCGGGCAATGCTTCTTCCACTCGACACGCTCGGGATGCAGGCGCTTGTTTTTGTCGGTGAAGTAATTGCGATTCTTGCAATCGCTGCACGCCAGAATGATTTTGTCGCGAGGCATATATGTAATCCGTGATCCGTGATCCGTGATACGTGAAGCGTGTGTTATTTGAGAATCTTCGCCACCACACCCGCGCCAACAGTTCGCCCGCCCTCGCGGATCGCGAACCTCAGCCCCTCATCCATCGCGATCGGCGTGATCAACTCGATCGTCATCTGGATGTTGTCTCCGGGCATTACCATCTCCGT
>JBPCJT010000191.1:0-4523 GCA_051005015.1 Gemmatimonadaceae bacterium
CCAAGCGGTTCGACGAGGCGGAGCAGGCGTTCGAGAAGGCGATGAGGCTCGATCCGAAACTATATGAAGCCCCGTATTTCTACGGCAGGGCGCGCATGTCGCAGGGTCGCTTCATGGAGGCGGTAAAGCTGTTCGAGCGGGCTGCGACGCTCCGCCCCGAGGATTTCCAGGTGCTCCACTTTCTCGGCCAGTCGTACCACTCACTCGGCATGGAGGCAGAAGCCGTAAGCGCACTTCGCCGGGAGATGAAGTTGATCGAGGAGCGGCTGGAGCTGAATCCCGATGACGCCCGCGCCTGCAATCTGGGCGCAGGAGTCCTGGCCAATCTTGGAGAGAAGGAACGCGCGCTCGATTTTGCCGAGCGGTCACTGGCAATTGATTCCGAGGATCCGATGCTGCTGTACAATGTCGCGTGCACCTATTCGGTACTGGGCCAGCACGACGATGCCATTACCTGTCTGGAGCGCGCGGTGGATAAGGGATTCGGTCACAAGGAATGGATCGAGCACGACCCTGACCTCAACCCCATTCGTGCCAACCCCCGGTTCCAGGGAATCGCCCAGGCGATGTAGGGAAATAGCGCAGCGACGGGGGGCGAGCAGCGATCAACCTCCCGCGGCGAGCGCCGGGAGCACCCGCCGCGAAGCCCCTGCGATTCTACGAAATCGTGATCGCCTGCGTCATGCCATGCATGAAGTGCGGCTTGTGATCTTTGGCGTCTGGCAGAAAGCAAACCGCTGCATAGCTACCGGGTTTCAGATCGACCTTGATGAAGCTCGGCTTGCCCGCGACCAAGCCGGAGACACCGCCCACGGGTTTGGCCGGAGGCGCACCTTTCAGGGTCAGCAGCCAGGCCTCGAGATCCTTCATCGTTTTTCCGGGAGGAATCTCGAAGAGTGTCAACTCATGCGGCTGGCCGGCGGCGGTCTCGACTCGAATCGTATGCGGGCCAGCCGTAAGCGGCGTCGACCATTCGAACTTGTAATCGGAAAGAACGAGCCTGATGTCGGCAGCGGGCTCGGCGGGCTGGCCCGCGCTCGCCGGCGCCGTGCCAGTGACGGTGAGCTCCTTGATCATTCCAAGCATGAAGTGTGGAACCATCTTCGCGTCGGGGACGAAGCAGACAAGGGAATAGTTACCCGGCTCGAGATTCACGGTGGTGTTGGATTCGCCGCCAGGCACGATGGCGTTCGGACCCCCAACGGGCACCATCCACGAGGGAGGAGTCGCGCCGGGCTTCATGGCTTTCATCGCCGCGGTCAGATCCGCGAACGTTTTCCCTTCTGTGATTCTGATCAATGACGCGTGATGAACTTCCTTACCGCCGTCCGCGAGCGTGAAGGTCGTGAGTCCCGCCGGTATTTGAGCCGGCGCGTCGAATTTGTAATCGGTCGCATTTATCATGACGACGTTTGGTGTCGTTGCCGCACCCGCCGTGCCTGCCGCGGTCGAAGAACCAGTAGTATCAGAACCAGCCATCGCAGGGTCCGGAGCGTCCTTCGAGGTACATCCGGTGAAGGTCATGACAGCACCCATTGCGATCAGCCAGGCGATTTTGCCACGATTCATTGTTATCTCCTTGAAGCCATGTATTGCAGTGTTTGCGAGCACGGATTCTCGCCATCCCGCAGCCTAGCGTCAAGCGATAGCTTTGGCTCCCACCGTTCTGGCTGTCCTACGTTTCTCATCAAGCAGATGAAACGATACCTGTCGTTCTTTGCGCTCTGGTATTTTTTGTCGCCGGTGGCTGTCGCCGGTCAAGCGGCTACTCCGCTCCCTGCCGCGCCGCCCTCTATAGCTCGAGAATTCCGCGCGGTCTGGGTCGCCACCGTGTCGAACATCGACTGGCCTTCGCGTCCGGGCCTGAGTACATGGGAACAGCAGGCCGAGCTGATCGCGATCCTGAACCGCTCCGTGGCACTGAACCTGAACGCCGTCATTCTGCAGGTACGTCCTGCAACCGACGCATTGTACAAGTCGGAGAACGAACCGTGGTCGGAATACCTCACCTCACAGATGGGAAGGCCGCCCGAACCGTTCTATGACCCGCTCGAGTTTGCGGTAACGGAGGCGCACAAGCGCGGGCTCGAGCTGCACGCGTGGTTCAACCCGTACCGATCCCGGCATCCGTCGGCGAAATCCGAGATTGCCGCGACACATATCAGCAAAACTCTTCCCGCACTTGTCCGCACCTACGGCAGACACCTGTGGCTCGACCCAGGTGATCCCGCAGTGCGGCGTCACTCGCTGCGCGTAATGCTGGATGTAGTCCGCCGCTATGATGTCGACGGCATTCACATCGACGATTATTTCTACCCCTACAAGGAGCGCGACTCGGCGAACGCGATCATCAGTTTTCCGGATGATGAGAGCTGGGCACGCTATGTCAAAACGGGGGGAAGGCTCGCGCGTGACGACTGGCGTCGCAGCAATGTAGATACGTTCGTGCGGGAGCTCTACTCGGAAACCAAGCGGATCAAGCCAAGGGTGAAGTTCGGCATCAGCCCGTTCGGCGTATGGCGCCCGGGTTTTCCCGAACAGATAAAGGGTTTCGATGCCTACTCCGAGCTCTACGCCGATTCACGCCGATGGCTGAACGAGGGATGGCTCGACTATTTCACGCCTCAGCTGTACTGGCCGATTGCGCGCGAGGATGTCAGCTATCCGGTGCTGCTGAGGTGGTGGATTTCGGAGAACAGAAAGAATCGCAACATGTGGCCGGGCAATTTCACCAATCGTGTGGGAGGCGCTCCGCCGCAGGGGTTCACAGCGCAGGAAATCCTCGACCAGATCTCGCTGACGCGCCGCGAAGTGGGCGCAACTGGCAACGTGCATTTCAGCGCAAAGTCATTCATGCAGAGCAAGGACAGCCTTGTCGAGAAACTGATCGCCGGACCGTACTCCGGTCCCGCCCTTGTGCCCGCATCTCCCTGGCTGGACAGCGTCGCGCCCCGCGCGCCTCGGGTAACTCTCACTCGTGATCCGGCTACCCGGGCGTGGGTGGCCGGGTTCGTTCCGCGCGGAGAGGAAAGGGTGTGGCTATGGGTTCTGCGGTACCGATCCGGGCCGGAATGGACTACCCGTGTGCTTCCTGGCTGGCAGCGCTCGCACATGTTCGCCGGGGGACGTGGATCGGAGGCGCCGGATCAGGTGACGATCACGGCGGTTGACCGGACTGGAAACGAGAGCGCGCCGGCTGTCGCTCAAGCCGGCGCCGCCGATCGTTCCTGAGCGACCGGCTGTCCAGTGAGGCCTTGCTACTTCTGCTTGCCGGTGAGTTCGAGGGAAGCCGAGTTGATGCAGTAGCGCAGGCCGGTTGGCGCAGGGCCATCCTCGAAGACGTGGCCAAGGTGCGCGTCGCATCGGCTGCACATGACTTCGGTTCGCTTCATGAAGAGGCTGCTATCTGTCTCGGTGGCAACGCTGTCCTTTGAGACGGGCGACGTGAAGCTCGGCCAGCCAGTGCCGGAATCGAACTTCGTGTCGGAGTCGAAGAGCTGGTTTCCGCAGCAGACGCAGTTGTAAACGCCGGGTTCCTTGGCGGCGCTGTACTTCCCGGTGAACGCCGGCTCCGTTCCCTTCTTGCGGGCTATGCGGTACTGGTCGGGAGTGAGCTGCTGTCTCCACTCCTCGTCGGTCCTGGAAATCTTGTCGCTCATGCGGTGATCTTGTTGAGGGCTTGGGGGGTCTCATGGCAACACCCGCGCCATACGGGGCATGGCGGACCGGCATTGCGCGATGATGGTTAGTCAGTTATCTAACCAACATGCCGAGTCGCTCGAAGCCCGCGTCGCTCATTCTGTTTTCGATTACCCCCCGATTCGAGATTTTCTACGCCCTGCAGGCGCTAACCGCAAAAGAGCCCGCAGTGAGCGAGTCCTGGAGACGGAACACGGCGCGCAAGCTTCCACGCGCGCTGAAGCCCGTGCTTGGGAGACTTGCTCCGTCGCCGATGTTATGGCCGCTTCTGGCGGATGCGTTGCGAGAGTCACCGCCCATGATTCAGTTCGGCGGGATGCTCGACGAGCTGCGTCTCATGAAGGACGCGCAGTTTCAGACGGCAGTGCTCGGTGGTGCATTCAAGCGGCCTGGGTCAGTTGAGGACCTGGTCTCAGGCAATGAAACGCTAGCTCAGACTGTGGCTGCGGAGCCGGCGACGCAGAACCGGTTGCTCACGCTGCTCGGATTGCTTCCATTCCGGAAGAACAGTCCGGGCGCGAGTGCGTTCGAGCGTATTGTCGGCGAGCCTCAGGCATGCCGGTCGGAGCTGGCTTTGGCGCTGGAAGCGTTCTGGGATGCTGCTTTTGGAGAAACATGGGAAGGATTGCGGCGCGGCATGGTCGACGCGGCGGATAGACTCGAGGAAACGCTCGCCAACTCGGCACTGGACGAATTCGCGCGGACTGTCCACCTGCCGATCGCGATAGCAGACGATGTGGTCTCTTCGATTCGCGGAACGCTTCGTGTGCCTTTGAAGTCGGTGGATGGGATCCATGTCATCCCATCTGCCTTCAACAGTGGCC
>JBPCJT010000192.1:0-7011 GCA_051005015.1 Gemmatimonadaceae bacterium
CCAGGGATGAGTTCAGAATCCCCCGCGTCACCAATACATCCCGTTCGAGCCGGTGTTGTGCGTCAAGTACTGCGACGTGAAACTCCTCCACCGGAAGATCCTCCAGACGCACGGCAAACACCGCGTAGACGTCTCGCGGCGAGCGTAATGGCGTTCCCTCTTCGTGCGACTCCGCTGCCAGGCGCCTGCCCAGCTCCAGCGCCGCGTGAATCGCAACTGCCCTTGCCGAGCCAATCCCGCTCACCGACGTAAGCGTAGCCACGGGCTGGCCGGCCAGACGCCGCAGCGATCCATGCGATGCGGCGAGCACTTCCTGTCCAAGGTGCAAGGCGGAGCGATTGCGATTCCCCGATCCGATGAGAATAGCCAGCAACTCCGCGGCACTCAGCGACTGCGCCCCGAGGTCTTTTAGCCGCTCACGGGGGCGTTCGGTGCGTGGCATCTCCCGTATAGTTAACTGATCGTTTCGCCTGTGGCTAGCATGCTCGGTCATCGACGCGACTCCGATAGTGGGAACGTTTCTGAAACGCCACGGTGCGTGGCTCTCACTGGTTAGCCACGCACCGACACCGAACCCACATCGCTTTCACGCCGCTCCAAGCAAGCCGTCTTCCCTGCCTACCTCATTTGGGCACCGTGACATTTCTTGAATTTCTTTCCGGAGCCGCACGGACAGGGGTCATTGCGGCCCGCGCTCGTCCAGTCCGTGACTGCGTTGGCCGGAGGGCTGCCTGAAAGGGAGCGCGTTCGTCCGGCACCCACGACCAGGGGATCGCGCCTGGTGACAGGCTTCGATTTGGGCGGCTCATCCGGGCCTACATCCATCGCTGGGTCTGAAACCGCACCATTGCCGCTCAGCTCTTCCAGGGGCACGTCCTGAAGCATTCCCATCGCATCGTAACGCTTTGTGGGCCTGTGCTCCTCGCGCTGGGGCCGCGACACCGGCTCTGGAGGCGCATTAAATACGAGCTGCGCACGCAAAAAGCGCTCGGCAAAGGTGTTATGGATATCGTGTATCAGCCCCTCAAACATGGAAAAAGCTTCCTGTTTGTACTCGAGCAGAGGATCCTTCTGACCCCAGGAGCGATAGTGAATGGCGCCGCGGAGCTGATCGAGGTCGTACAGATGGTCCTTCCACTTTTCATCGATGACATTGAGCATCACCAGCGCAAGCAACTGCTGGGCGTACTCGCCGAGAGTCTGCATCTTGGAGTCAAACGCCTTTCTGCCGCCGGATCGCCCCGCCTCTTCCGCCTCCGGAATGGAGGCTGGGCGATCGCCTCCCTCTTCCAGCTGAGGGATAGTCAGCAGATAGTGCATCAGGAGCTCCTGGCGAAGCAGCGCGAAGTCCCAATCCTGCTCCGACTCATACGCCTCGAGATTCGTTCTGACGCGCCGTTTAAGGGCGTCTTCGATCATTTTTACCGCTTCGCTCTTTAGCTCCTCCCCGCCCTCCAGAGCGAAGGAACGCAGTGAATAAATGACCTCGCGCTGCTGGTTCATCACGTCGTCATACTCGAGCAGACGTTTGCGAGCCTGAAAGTTCTGTAGCTCCACCCGCTTCTGCGCCTGCTCTATGGATCGGGTTATGAGCGGATGCGTGAGCACCTCCCCATCCTGCGCCCCCATGCGGTCCATGAGCTTGGCTATCCGTTCCGAACCGAACAGACGCATCAGGTCATCTTCGAGGGAGAGGAAAAACTGCGACGTGCCCGAATCGCCCTGGCGGCCGGCACGCCCTCTCAGCTGCCTGTCGATGCGCCGCGACTCGTGACGTTCCGAGCCGATGATATGCAGCCCGCCCATTTCCTCCACCTCGATCTCCTTGCCATCCGGATCCGTTATGGTGGATGGTTTCGCTTCCGTCACACCCGCTCCGAGCTTGATATCGGTTCCGCGTCCCGCCATGTTGGTGGCGATCGTGACCGTTCCGGGCTGCCCCGCCTCGGCTATGACTTCGGCTTCGCGCTGGTGGTACTTGGCGTTCAGGACGTTGTGTTTGATTCCAGCGCGCTGGAAGGTACGTGAGAGCGTTTCGGATACGTCCACGCTCGCAGTACCGACAAGAACAGGGTAGCCGAGTTTGTGCAGCCGCTCCGTCTCTTCAAGAAGCGCTTTGTATTTCTCGCGGCGTGTCTTGAAAATCAGATCGTGGCGGTCATCCCGGACAATGGGCTTGTTCGTGGGAATAACCCGCACTTCGAGCCCGTAGATCTGGAAGAATTCCTGTTCTTCCGTCTCAGCTGTGCCGGTCATGCCGGCGAGCTTATCGTACATCCGGAAGTAGTTCTGTATGGTGACCGTCGCCATCGTCTGGGTTTCGCCCTTTACCTGGACGCCTTCCTTTGCCTCGACGGCCTGATGCAGACCCTCCGACCAACGCCGGCCGGGCATCGTTCGCCCCGTAAACTCGTCGACGATGAGCACCTGGCCATCCTGCACCACGTAGTTGACGTCCTTCTCGTACAGGGCGTGGGCCCGCAGAAGCTGATGCACTATGTGCAGCTTCTCGCTTTTCGCCGCATACTCGCCCTCTATCACGGCGCGCGCGTCGAGCTTTGCCTGCGGCTCCATCTCGTGATCGTGATCCAGCCGGTAGACCGCTTCGGAAATGTCCGGAAGAACGAAGGCGTCGTGGTCATTGGGAGAGAGGTAATCAACGCCACTCTCGGTGAGGTGCACCGTGTGGCCCTTCTCGTCGAGCACGAACAGAAGCCGCTCCTCGATGTCCTTGAACTGCTGCTTTGATCCGGGTTGCTTGCGATCGGCGATGTGCTCGAGCTCCATCTTCTGCACCGCCTGCTTCGTGCCCTGTTCCTGAAGAACCTTGAGGAGACGTTTGTTCTTCGGCGCGCCAATTCGCGCCTGGTAAAGTCTCAGCGCCGCCTCCGAAGTGTCGCCGCTCGCGAGGGCCCGCTCGCCTTCGGCTACGAGCGTATTCGCAATGTCCGACTGGGCGCGGACCAGGCGCGCTACGCTCGCGTTGAACTCCCGGAACTCTGCATCGCTCTCGCTGCCGACAGGCCCGGAAATGATGAGCGGTGTCCGCGCTTCATCGATGAGTACGGAGTCCACTTCGTCAACGATTGCGTACCAGTGCGCGCGCTGCACCCGCTGATCCAGCGAGACCACCATATTGTCGCGCAGATAATCAAAGCCGAACTCGTTGTTGGTTCCGTAGGTGATGTCGGCCAGATACGCGGCTCGTCGTTCTGCAGTGCCCGGCTCGGTGTCATCGAGGCAACCCACCGTGAGACCGAGATACTTGTAGACATGCCCCATCCATTGGGAGTCGCGCCTGGCGAGATAGGAATTGACTGTCACCAGGTGCGAACCCTTGCCGGCCAGCGCATTGAGATACAACGGGAGGGTGGCCACGAGTGTCTTCCCCTCCCCGGTCGCCATCTCGGCGATGCGCCCCTCGTGGAGCTGGAGACCGCCAATGAGCTGGACGTCATACGGGATCATATCCCAGACAACGTCGCGTCCAGTGACAAAAACCATCGTCCCCATTAGCCGCCGGCACGCTTCACGAACAGTCGCAAAAGCTTCCGGAAGAATCTCGTCGAGCACTTCCGCAATCGTCTCCCGCAACTCCTTCTCCAATCCTCCGCGTCCATCCGCTCCACCCAGCTCGCTATCGATCGCGTCGCGCTCCGCAACATCCGCAACTGTCCGCTTGCGCTCCTTGAGCTCCGCGATTCTCCGCTCGATGTCGCTGGTTCGTTCGGCGACGAGAGCACGGAATCGGTCGGTCTGGCCTTGCAGCTCGGACTCCGGGACGCTACCCAGTCGTTCGTAATGCTCGTTTATCGCCGAGACGATTGGCGACACACGCTTCAGCTCGCGCGAGTGACGCGAGCCGAAGATCCTGTTTAGAAACGGCTTAATCATTGCAATCCTCTATCGGTACAGCTGGGCGGCGGCGATGTATGTTGCAACGGCATCCGGCACGAAACCTCGAATCGAGCGTCCTTCACGCACGCGCGCGCGAATCTCCGTGGAGGATAAATCGACGCGCCGCGTCGAAATTCGACGCATTGGAAATGGCGCGTGGCGTGGCTCGGACGTGCGCGCCAGCACTACTATCTCGGCCAACGCGGCAATGCGCTCAGGTTCCCGCCAATCGGGAAGCTGGCTGACAAGGTCTTCGCCGATCAGAAAGCAGAGATGAGCATCTGTATGCCGTTCCGCAAACACGGCAAGGGTGTCCACGGTAAAAGATAACCCCGGACGCTCGATTTCCATTGCATCGACCACGAAACGCTGATCTCCGGCAACCATATCCAACAGCATTTGCAGACGATGGGCAGGGCTTGCACACATAGCTCCGGCCTTGAATGGCTGTTCCTTCGCGGGAACGAGGATCAGCCGATCCAGCTCGAGCATTTCAAAGGCGTCGGAAGCGGCGAGCAGATGCCCGATGTGAGGAGGGTCGAACGTGCCGCCGAAAATCCCCAGCCGCACGGTCAAGGGATGGGCGTCGTCGCGGCAACCGGTGCAGCGCCACACACTACCCGCACATGGCGGTCCCCGGAATATGCGGAACGAAGCGTATTGCAAGTCTCCGTAACATCCTCCTGGTACCCGATCGCCCGAAATGCCACTGCCAGGCGAAGCAGCGCATCGCGCGCCGTCGCCGTCTCGGGATACTTCGCCACGACATCCTTGAAGTATATAATGGCGGAATCCCACGCTTTGCGGCGAAAATAATGCATTCCATTCTCGTATGCCTTGCGCGCGAACCATTCGAGAAGCTGGTTGATCTCTTTCTGGGCTTCACCGGCCAGCGCCGAGCTCGGGTACACGGCGAGGAGGGTACGCAGAGTGCTCAGAGCTGTTTCTCCGTACTGAGCGTCCAGCACTGGCTTGCGCCAGAGCCGTGCGTACGAAAGGCCGGCCTGGAAAAGCGCGTCATCCGCGAGTGAATCCGATGGAAAGCTCTCCGGCAGTCTGGTGAAGCTTTGCGCCGCGAGGAGGTGCTCCTTCCTGGCCGCGTGGGATTTCGCGAGAAAATACAGCGACCGCGGAAAGAGAGTATCGCGAGCTGGCAGCTCGATCGTGAGGCGCTCGAACCCCGCGACAGCGTTCTCGTAGCGCCTGGCTTCGTACTCACGCATGGACGTCTGATACAGCGCTACGTGAGAGCTGAACTTCTGGGGCAGAAATGCTGAACGACAAGCGGCCGAAACAAGGACCACCAAAAAAATTGCAAGGCTTAAACGTCGCAAGGGAAACCGATGCAGAGGTACGAAGTATCGTTACGAGGCATGGCTAGTGGACAGAGTTGAAATGTGGCTCTCGCCGTGACCGCTTGCGCGTCTCGGCCCGGAGATGCGACTGGCAATGTATCGGGCGAGGATGCAGCAGCGGTCGAGTGCAATCATCATCTGGACTCGGTCCAGCAGTATGATACCCGAATCACGATCGTCGGGTTCGCGGAACAGCACGGTCAGACGAGAGCGGGATCTCCGGATCGAAACCACTCGACGAAGAGCGGAATCCCCCTGGCGATCGGAACATGTGGCGCGTAACCAAGCAGCTCTCTCGCCCGCCTGATATCCGCGAACGTGCGGGTGACATCCCCAGGTTGCGCCGGCAATCGCTGAAGCGTCGCCGCGCGGCCTACAGCCTGCTCGATGAGTGAAACAAGCTCGGATAGCGTTGTCGTGGCTGATTCCCCAAGATTATAAATTTCGTGACCTGGTGCTGACGTTTTCGTTCGGTCGATGGCGCCGAGCACGCCCTGGACGGTATCGGAAATGTAAGTGTAGTCGCGCGAGAAAGACCCGTCGCCAAAGAACGGAATCGGCTCACCGGCCGCGATGAGTCGCGTGAACTTGCGTATGGCGAGATCGGGACGCTGGCGCGGACCGTACACCGTGAAAAATCTAAGCGAGATAAGCCGAAGATCGGTATATAGCGACGCAAACGTCTCGCAAAGCAACTCTGCCGAGCGCTTGCTCGCCGCATATGGGCTCACGGGCTTGATGGCAGTTTCGCTCTCGCGGAATGGCGCGGACGCATCGTTTCCGTAAACGGAGGAACTCGATGCGCACACCAGGCGGTTAATCCCAGCGGAACGCGCGGCCTCAAGAAGGACAGCGGTGCCGACAACATTGACGTCCATGTACAGCGCCGGATTCTCGATGGATGGCCGAACGCCAGCCCGAGCAGCAAGATGCACCAGAACGTCCGGCCGAGCCGTTTCGAGCGCTGCACGGATAGCAGTGGAATCACGAATGTCCGCTTCCACGAGATTGAAGCGGCTGCTTGCCATGGCCTTGGCGAGGTTCCCCCGTTTTATCGCCGGATCATAGAAGCGGTCGAAATTATCGAGGCCGGTTACCTCATTCCCTCGCGCCAGAAGTGCGTCGACAGTGTGCGAACCGATGAAGCCGGCGGCTCCCGTGACGAACACCCTGTCAGCCATTCCGCGGCAGCCGCTCGGTGCCCATGATGGAACGGAAGTACTCAATCGTTTTCGTGACGCCCTCCACAAGCGACACTGCCGGTTCCCAACCGAGAACTGATCGCGCACGCGTTATGTCGGGTTTTCGTACCTTGGGGTCGTCACGTGGCAATTCGCGGTGCTCGATTGGAGATCGAGTACCGGTAAGCTCGGCGACCACCTCGGCCAGCTGCCGAACAGTGTACTCATTCGGGTTACCAATGTTCATCGGAGCACCGTCGCCGCCCATGAACAGGCGGCACAGCCCTTCTACCTCATCACTTACGTAGCAAAAGCTCCGTGTCTGGGAGCCATCACCGTAGATCGTTATCGGCTGCCCCGTCAGTGACTGGACAATGAAGTTCGACACGACGCGGCCATCGTAGGGGCGCATGCGCGGACCGTACGTGTTGAAGATCCGCACAATCCGCGTATCGAGGCCGTGATAGGTGTGATACGCCATTGTCATCGCTTCCGCGAAGCGCTTGGCTTCATCGTAAACGCCCCGAGGGCCCACCGGGTTGACGTTCCCCCAGTAACTTTCCGGTTGAGGATGAACG
>JBPCJT010000193.1:0-7638 GCA_051005015.1 Gemmatimonadaceae bacterium
AACCGGTGTACGCACCGCGAACGTAATTGCGACACTTCGCGGGTCGGTTAATCCGGAACTCGTATACGTCATCAGCAGCCATTTCGACTCGGTCGAGGAGGGACCGGGCTCGGACGACAACAGCTCGGGCACTTCGGCGCTCCTCGAAGCCGCTCGCGTACTGGCCAGGCGACCCATGGCGGCGACTGTGCAGTTCGCTTTTTTTACGGGCGAGGAAGCGGGTCTCTACGGAAGCAGGGAGTACGTGCGGCGGGCCGTCGCGAATAAGATGCGGATCGTAGGCGCTCTCAACAACGACATGGTGGGCTGGTCTAACGATCAGCGGCTGGACAATACAATCCGCTACTCGAATGTGGGAATTCGCGATCTCCAGCACGCCGCGGCATTCCTGTTCACGAACCTGATCACGTACGACGCAAAATATTACAAGAACACTGATGCACACGCCTACTACGAGGTCTATGGCGACATTGTGGGCGGAATCGGGTCCTACCCTATTCTGGGGAATCCGCACTACCATCAAACGCACGATGTCCTCGAGACGATCAATCACCGGCTCGTCGCCGAGGTGAGCAAGACGACTATAGCGTCCATCATGCTGATGGCTTGGAGCCCTTCCAGGATCACTGGTCTTTCCGCTCGACGCCAGCGGTCGGCAGTAGAGGTGTCATGGACGGCCGCCGCGGAAAGCGGCGGGAAATCCTATGTAGTGGCACATGGTCCCGCGAACGACCCCATGCGGAAGACCATTACGGTCACCGAGCCGCGCGTGATTCTCGCCTCACTCGCTCCTGGTGCGGTTATCTCCGTCAAAGCTGTTGGAGAGAGGGAACTCGAAAGCTGGGACTGGGCAAGGACAGTGGTGCCATGAACAGCGAACTGCTTGGCTGCGAACTGTGAACCAAGTAACACGTAGCTTCCACGTATCACGCGCCACGTATCACTCCCAACTCCCACTCCCCTTCTCCCTCCTCACCTCCCCCTTCCAAGCCATGAAGCTTCTCCTTGCGTCCCTCGCTATCGCGTCGATGGCGCAGGCACAGACACGTGCGCGTGAGCTCGGCATACCCCTGGACGGCACTACGGGCCGCCTCAATGCGATTACTGATGTCGCCGGCGTCGAGGTTGGACACACCACTCTCATTTTCGGCTCCGGCCGTCTGGTTGTTGGGCGTGGTCCTGTTCGAACTGGTGTGACCGCTGTCCTTCCGCGGGGTCGTGCCGGCTCCGACACGGTTTTCGCTGCATGGTTCACGCTCAATGGCAACGGCGAAATGACGGGCACCACGTGGATTGAGGAATCGGGGATGCTGGAAGGACCCGTCCTGATCACGAATACGCACAGTGTTGGAGTGGTCCGGGATGCCGTAATCGACTGGATGGTCAAGTCAGGACGCTCTCGTCTTTTCGCGCTGCCTGTCGTGGCTGAGACGTTCGACGGCGCGCTCAACGACGACAAGGGGTTTCACGTCAAGCCGGAACACGTTTTCGCCGCGCTGGACTCGGCTGGTGCTGGCGCGGTGAAGGAAGGAGCGGTTGGGGGCGGAACCGGAATGATCTGCCATGGCTTCAAGGGCGGGATCGGCACAGCGTCGCGGAAACTCAGCGATAGCTTCGGCGGCTTCACCGTCGGCGTGCTGGTCCAGTGCAATTACGGCGCTCGAAGACTCCTTCGCGTCGCAGGCGCGCCCGTTGGCGTGGAGCTGGCCGATATGCGCCCGTGCTACGAGACTAACGAGCCGCCCACGCGTGAGTGGCTGCGCGGCATTCCGTACTGCGGAGCCACACCGGCACCGGCTGCCATGCCGCGCGGCGAGGATCTCGAGGGACTGGGCTCGATTATTATCGTGGTGGCCACGGACGCGCCTTTGCTGCCGCACCAGCTCAAGCGAGTCGCGCAGCGCGCAGCACTGGGTGTAGGGCGAATGGGAGGGTTGGGGGAAAACTCATCGGGCGACATTTTTCTTGCCTTCTCCACTGCAAATTCAGCGGCGGCTGCTGACACTGGAATCTCGGCGCTCCGCATGCTGCCTAACGACCGCATCAACCCAATCTTCGAGGCGACGGTTCAAGCGACGGAGGAGGCAATCCTCAACGCAATGCTTGCGGCGAGAACGATGGTGGGGGTCGACGGCCTGCGAGTCTCCGCGATGCCGCACGGCCGGCTCCTTGCCGCCTTGCGCAAGTACAACCGGTTGGGCGACGGAGCCAAAAAGTGAGCTCGAAAGCGCAGGACCCGCATCTTGATTTACTCCTCGAGGCATCCGCGAAGATCATTGCAGAAACCACGCAGCTCGTGTCTTCGCTGGGGGACGAGCAACTACTCCGGCCTCCTATTGAAGGTGGTTGGAGCGTTGCGCAGTGCTTCCACCACCTGGTTGTGTCGAATGCTGAGTACTATCCGCGAATAGAGGCGGCAATTTCGGAAGCGCGCTCGCGCGGGCGTCTCGCGACCCGTCCGTACGAGCCGAGTTGGGTTGGAAGGTGGTTTATCAAGGCGGTGAGTCCAGCCACAACGTCGAAGTTCAAGGCGCCGGCGATATTTCGTCCCTCCGAATCGCCTTCCCCAACCGCGCCTGCCGAATTCCTGGCGCAGCAGCGGACGCTGGAGGAGTTGATCGTCCAGTCCGATGGCCTGGACCTGATCGGTACCAGCATCACATCGCCCGTCACACGAGTGCTGCGCTTTAGCCTCGGGGAAGCATTCGAGATCCTGATCCGCCACGAAGAGAGGCACTTGTCGCAGGCGAAACGCGTAGTGCAGGCGTTGCTCGGCCAGACACCTGCTGGCGTCCGTTAGGCGGCATTCGTGTGCGGGAACTAGTTTTGCTATCCTATGGAAGCCTGGCTGAGAGGTCCCCTGAAAGCTATCGCTCCCCTGCTAATGCCTGCTGCGCACGCGCTGGTGCAGGCGCGCGAGGACATTGCCTTTCCTTGGCGGCAGCGACGCGTGCTCGTTTTGGAGGACTTCGGTGTAGCTATGCCGGCTGAGGGGACGGAGCTGGCCATCGGCGCGCACGCCGCGATAGATGAGGCGCTGCGATGACCCGTTCTTCAGGCGCACCTCCAGGCGCCCATTTACCCCCGGCTGGCCTCTCGCCTCATCCTGATCCGCGCCTCCGTGCTCTCGCCGCCCTGCGCTGGAAGATCGCCGTTGCGCTTACCGCAGCGATGATTGCCATCTACTTCGGATTCATCGCGCTTATCGCCTTCCAGAAGCCACTCATGGGCCGGCTCCTCACCCGCGGCTTAAGCGTGGGCATTCTCCTTGGAGCGCTGGTAATTATCTCGGCCTGGCTGCTGACGTGGGTTTACGTACGCTGGGCGAACACGCGGTATGACGAGGAGCTCGCCCGGATCATTCGCAGCGATTGAAGTATGCGTGCCGGGAAACCAGGGGCACCGCGAGCCGCCATTTTTCGAGACGGAGTGTTTTGTTTGAAACCCGCCGCTTGCCGGCCAGCACAGCATCGCCACTCGGAACTTCGATAACATGACAAAGATAGGATCGCCTAACGCAATTTCCATCGTCTTCTTCTTCGCCTTCATTGCGATCACGATGGGGATCACTTATTGGGCCGCTCTTCGCACCAAGACCACGGAACACTTTTACGCCGCTGGCCGGAGCATAACAGCGGGTCAAAATGGATTTGCGCTAGCCGGAGATTACATGAGTGCCGCTTCGTTTCTCGGCATCGCGGGGCTCGTGTCCACAACCGGATTCGACGGACTCATATACTCCGCCGGATGGCTCGTGGGGTGGCCTGTTGTGCTGTTTCTGATAGCTGAGCCGCTGAGGAATCTCGGCAAGTACACCTTTGCGGACGTCGTGGCGCTGCGAATGCGGGAAACACCGATTCGTATTGCGGCCGCAATAGGTACACTCGTAACAGTGCTTTTTTATCTGATCGCCCAGATGGTAGGAGCAGGTGGGCTCATCAAGCTGATGTTCGGGATTCCATACGAGCTCGCGCTTGCAATTGTCGGGGTGGTAATGATTGGGTATGTCCTTTTCGGAGGCATGCTGGCTACCACGTGGGTTCAAATTGTCAAGGCGGTACTCCTGCTCAGCGGAGCGTTCATTCTCGCGGTGCTTGTGCTCCTGAAATTTGACGGAAGTCCGCTCGCTCTCTTCGCGGCCGCCGCGGAAAAGTACGGAGCAGGAGTCCTCGCGCCGGGAAAGCTCGTCTCCAATCCGCTCGACACAATCTCACTTGGATTAGCGCTGATGTTCGGCACCGCGGGACTGCCGCACATTCTCATGCGCTTCTATACGGTGCCGGACGCGCGCGCCGCGCGCACCTCCGTATTCTACGCCACGGGACTCATCGGTTTCTTCTACCTCCTGACCTTCATCCTCGGATTCGGTGCAATGGTGCTCGTTGGGCCGGAGACGATCACTAGTGTGGACAAGGGTGGCAACATGGCTGCGCCTCTGCTCGCGAGCTACCTGGGCGGCACCCCATTCCTCGGGTTCATAGCGGCTGTAGCGTTCGCGACGATACTCGCGGTGGTCGCTGGTCTGACGCTATCCGGCGCGGCCGCGCTTTCGCATGACCTCTGGGCGAGCGTAATCCGGAAGGGAGAGCCGGCTCCGGGCGAGGAGCTGCGCGTCGCCAGGATCGCGACCGTAGGGCTCGGCATATTCGCTGTACTCCTCGGAATCACATTCAAGGGCCAGAACGTCGCGTTCATGGTATCGCTCGCCTTCGCAATCGCCGCAAGCGCAAACTTCCCGGCGCTCCTGCTCACCATCTTCTGGGGTCGATGCACGACCGCGGGCGCGGTCGCGAGCATGCTCATCGGAACGGTGTCGGCGCTTACCCTCATCTTCCTGTCCCCAACTATCCAGATTGACATCCTGAATCACGAGAGCGCCGTCTTCCCGCTCAAGAACCCCGCACTCGTCACGATCCCGCTGTCATTCGCAACCGGAATACTTGTCTCACTAGTGACCCCGGAAAAAGAATCAGCGGAACGATTCGCGAGTGCGGAGCGAAGGATGATGTTGGGAGCTGACTGACTGGGATTACGGACTGCGGATTGTGGAAACCGCGAACTACCTCGAACCGCGAGCCGCACTCGCGAACATTGCCTCGCATGGAGCCGCTGTCTCTGCCACCAACGCGCTCGCAGTTCGCAGTTCCAGCAATTCGCAATGCCTGGTCCGCAACCAGTCTGGTACAGTTCCTGCCATGTATTGGCTCACGCGTTATATGTGGCGCGGGCAACAACTTACCGGAGCGACCCATGGGTATTCTCGACAAGGTCTTCGACGACGACTACCGCAAGAAGGAAGACAAGGACAAGGACACAACGAAGCCGGATTTTTCGGACGTCCGCACTGGCGGGCTTTCCAAAAAAGCCGACTTCTCCGATGTGCACGGTGACAGCTCCAGCACTGCACCCGCAAAAACCCCGTTTGGTAGCCCCAAGGGGAGCTACACCGTAAAGGCCGGCGACAGCCTGTCCAAGATCGCTAGGCACGAGTACGGTGATGGCGCCAAATGGAAGCAGATTTACGAGGCTAACAAGAACATCATTAAAGATCCCGATCTCATTTATCCCGGTCAGGAACTAACCATCCCATCTGACACCTGAGCCAAGGACATGACAGAGATGCAGATTCCATTTTACAGCCTTCGCGCACTGTCGCTGGCGGCGCTCGTTCTCGTCGCGGCGTGCAAGAAGGCGGATGCGCCGGAGACGCGGGCTCCTGCCGGTACAACCGACTTGCCGGCTGCCAGCACGCTCCAGGTTTCAGACATTGATCTTGGCAAGCGGCTTAACGCCAACAAGGAAGTTGAAGGCATGGCCAGTGACTTCGGCGTTCGCGACACTATTGCCGCCTCAGTGAAGGTCGACGGCTCCGCAACCGGCGCCACAGTCACGGCGCGCTGGATGTTCGAAGACGGCCAGGTCGTAGAGGAGCAGAGCGAAACGGTTTCTCCATCCGGGACTGCGCGAGCTGGCTTCCGTATCATGAAGCCCGGTCCGTGGCCGGCGGGCAAATACAAGCTGGTGGTGATGCTGAACGGCCAGGAAGCGAAAACCGAGGAGTTCGAGATCAAGTAGAAACATGCAGGTTGGTAGTCGGTAAGTCAGTAGAGGGGCCGGAGCCGCGCGCAAACGCGACTCTGGCCCCTCTTTTCAACGCCTTCGGAAGGGTGCACGTTATGAAAGCGCGGCATCCTGATGGGTCGCCAGCTGTCAGGTTAGGTGCCGCACTGGGTTCTGCTGAATCAGGCCCAACAAAATTCCCCCGGAGGTTGGTTTTGTGAATTTACTCCTTCAACTGCGCCGCGGCGGCACCACTGCCCTGGCGCTCGCAGTCGCGGCGACTTCCACCACCGACGCACAGAAGCGCAGAGCTGCGGCTCCTCTCTCCGCCGAGGTTACCGCTGACAGCACTTTCCTTTCGGCGCTCAAGTGGCGCGAGATTGGTCCTTACCGGGGCGGACGTTCTGTCGCCGTAGCGGGCTCTGGCAGCCGCCCGCACGAGTACTACATGGGAACTACCGGCGGTGGCGTCTTCAAGACTATCGATGGCGGCATTACCTGGACTCCAACGACTGACAAGTACTTCGGCGGCACCATCGGCGCGATCGCCGTAAGCGAGTCGAACCCGGACATTGTGTACGTCGGGACGGGCGAGTCTCCCATTCGCGGCAACGTCTCGCACGGCGATGGCGTCTTCAAGTCGGTCGATGCCGGCAAGACATGGAGCTACGTCGGTCTTCGCGACAGCCGGCAGATTTCACGCGTGCGAGTGCATCCGACAAATCCCGACATCGTGTACGTCGGCGCCCAGGGACAATTCTGGGGCGCCAATCCCGAGCGTGGAGTATTCAAGAGCACCGACGGGGGCAAGACGTGGAAGAAAATCCTCTTCCGGAACGATTCAGCCGGCATCACGGATCTCGTGATGCATCCGAGCGATCCGAACACCCTTTACGCGGCATTCTGGCAATCCTACCGCACTGCGTGGAAAATGGAGAGCGGAGGCCCCGGTAGCGGGATCTTCAAGACGACGGATGCCGGCGCAACATGGACCGAGATCACTCGGAATCCCGGCTTGCCGAGCGGCCTCATCGGAAACATCGGTGTGGCCGTGTCGCCAGCAAACCCTCAGCGCGTCTGGGCGCTGGTGGAGGCGCTCGATGGCGGCGTGTTCCGCTCCGATGACGCCGGCAAGACATGGACGAAGACGAATGAAGACCGGAAGCTTCGGCAACGCGCCTGGTACTATACACGCATTTACGCCGATCCCAAGGATGCGAACAGCGTATACGCGCTGAATACGGGATTCTATCGGTCGACAGATAACGGGAAAACGTTCAAGGCGATTCCCACTCCGCATGGCGACAGCCACGACCTGTGGATCGCGCCAAACGATCCGAAGCGCCTGATAGAAGGGAATGACGGCGGCGCGAACGTGAGCTTCAACGCAGGCCAGAGCTGGACCGAGCAGGACTTCGCGACGGCGCAGTTCTATTTCGTGACAACCAGCAACGAATTCCCATACCAGGTGTGCGGGTCGCAGCAGGACAACTCGACGATCTGCATACCGAGCAGAGCCGCCGGTGGAATCACCATGGGCGACTGGTACATCGGTCCGGGGTGCGAGTCCGGCTACAT
>JBPCJT010000194.1:0-10197 GCA_051005015.1 Gemmatimonadaceae bacterium
GCATGGTGGCGTATGAGATGCTGGGCGGCACTCGGCCATTCGCTCACCTGACCGGCTCCGCCCTCCTTGTGGCGCGCTTGACCGAAGCACCGGATCCGCTGGAGGTGCTGCGTCCGGATGTGCCCACGGACCTGAGCGAGTCGATCATGAAGGCGCTCGCCAAGGATCCTGAAGACCGCTTCAGGTGGGCAACAGAGTTTCACGACGCGATCGAGGCGAGCACGCCAACGCGCGCCTCGCGTGGCGTCACACCTCGCTCTTCCACGCCATCAGCAGGCGTCGCGACTCCGGCGCCCGCGGCCGTGCCGGCGAACGTACTGTCCAATCCAAAACTGAAGTTGTGGCGTTGGGCAGCCGCAGCAACCGCGGTCATCGTCGTCGCGGCAGCGAGTGGGTGGTTCGTTCGCGCCCGCATCGTCGGACCTGCCTCCACGCCCAACCGTCTCGCCATCGCGCCTTTCGCGACGACGGATGCCGACTTGAGGGAAGTGTGGCGCGAAGGTCTGGTGGACGTGCTGTCACGCAATCTTGACGGCATGGGTCCCCTGCACACGGTTTCGCCGACAATCGTGCTCCGCCGGTGGCCCAAGGACGCCCGCGCCGACACGGCGGGTGCCAGGGAGCTCGGACGAAGCACTGGAGCGCAATATGTCGTCTACGGCAACCTCGATGCGACTGGCACGGACAGTGTGCGACTCAAGGTGCATGTCTTCGATCTCGTGAGCGGAACGTTGCGCAGCTTGCGCGAGCGGCGCGATTCTGCCAAGCGGATGACTGTTCTGACGGATTCGGTTACGGTCGCTCTGCTCAGAGAGCTCGGCCAAGCCGGCCGCATTGGCGAGCTGCGCGGCACGTCCCTGGGGGCCTCCACGCTCGAGGCGCTCAAGGCATTCCTGCAGGGAGAGCACTACTACAGACGCAGCGCATGGGACACTGCATTCGCCCTGTACAAGCAGGCAATCGAGATCGACACGGCCTTCGCGCTTGCATTACGTAGGGCCGGTCAGACACAGAGCTGGATCAAGAGCGCCAGTGACTCCCTTTCGCGAGCTTACCTTCTTCGTGCCGGAATTTTTAATACGCGCCTGGCACCACGCGACAGCCTTCTAACGGCGGCAGACTCTCTTAACGCCGCGCTATGGCCGCTCTTCGGGGTGGACGACACAACATACATCGGCCATGTGCGCCGGCTATTCGAGACGCTCGAGACTGCCAGGGGCCGATATCGCGAGGATCCCGAGACTTGGTACGCGCTCGCGGATGCGCATTATCACTGGGTCAACCCTGACGCTCGCACGCGTATGGCGGACTCTCAGATGCTCCGGGGCTTCCAGCGCGCCATTTCCCTGGATTCCTCTTTCACACCGGCCTACATCCACGCAGTGGAGTTCGAAGCATCCCTGAACGGCGCGGACTCGGCGCTACACTACGCTCGAGCCTACCTGAAGTTGGATCCGCGCGATGAGACCGCACCCGGCATCGCGCTCGTGGCCAGGTTGCTGGAGACAAAAGAGCTCAATTCCGCAGACCTGAAGCGGACGCTCGATACAATTCCGCTGCACGCGTTGGAAACCGCCTGGGTCATGCTGAGGCGCTGGCCCGATCCGGGCAGTACTGGTATTCAGCTCGCGCGTATGCTGGCAGGACCTCGACTTCCTGAAACCGCCTCCCAAACCGACTCGGCTAACGCGCGCCAGAGGCTGGCAGGGCAGCTTGCCTGGAGAGGGAAGGGACGGGAAGCGGCAACGTGGGTGAGCCGCGGCTCGCGGCTGTTTGCCGATCTGGCGCGATTAGGATTCGTGCCGCGGGACACCGCCGCGCGGGTTTTTGCCGACTGGCTGAAGGGAGATCCTACCCCTCTCAAGCACGCCTTATCATGGTGGGCAATGCGTGGAGATACAGTTTCTCTCCGATTGGCGCTGGATCGACTGAACGCTCATGCAAGCGACAAGCGCGCTGCGCCAGGTTCGGTGCGCACCGCGAGGTACGCCGCCATCGCCGCCACTGCTTATCAGTCTCTAGCCCGTGGGGACACCACCGCGGCACTCGTGTCGCTCCTCGCCCTCCCCGATTCACTCTGCACCGACTGCTTCTACGACCGTCTCGTGAGGGCGCGTCTGCAGGCGTCGCGCGGACAGCTACGCGAGGCGTTCGATGCGCTCGGGGAGCGTCTCCCTGTGCTGGTTACCCCGTCGGAGATTCTATTTGCACTCGAACGCGGCCGCGTCGCGCAACGGTTGGGAAACACTGACGAAGCCACCAGGGCATACAGACGCGTTGCACAGGCCTGGCTCAACGCTGATCCCGAGCTTCTGCCTCTTGTGGAGGAAGCGCGCAGAGGAGCGTCTCTTCGATCGGTGAGGAGAGTGGCGTCAGCCAGGGTCCATTAGGCTTCTGGCTCAATTTTCCCAGTCGTCTTGCCTTGTCGGATGAGCGCTGTCAGTCGGCCCACCAGCTACGGCACCGCCCTACCGCATTGGGAAACTGGCTAACGAGACTACACAACGAGATTCAGGAGCCTGCCGGGTACGAACACCGACTTTTTTAGCTCGCTGACAACGAACTTGCGCACACCCGGGTCTGCCAGTGCGAGCCGAATTGCCGCCTCCTGCTCTATTCCGTGTGGCACGGTTAGCCGCCCCCGAACCTTCCCATTCACCTGCACAACCAGTTCTACCGTCTGCTCCGCCGCCAACGCTCGGTCGAACGCAGGCCACCGCGTCTCGAACACGCTTTCCGAATGCCCAAACCGCTCCCACAACTCCTCGGCGATGTGGGGAGCGTAAGGCGCCACCAGAATCAGTAACGGCTCCACCTCTTCGCGATGCGACGTCCGTTCGCCAGCGCGCAGCACATTCATATACTCCATCATCGCGGCGATTGCGGTGTTGAACCCAAGCGCTGGCGTGTCCTCGCCAACTTTCTTGATGGTCTGGTGAAGCTTGCGCATTACGAAGCGATCCGGCTCCCCGGTTGAGTCGACCTCGGATGCCGTCTTCCAGAGCCTGTCGAGAAAGCGCTTTACCCCCGAGATCCCGCCTTCCCTGAAGTCACCGCCTTCCTCGAACGGACCGAGGAACATGAGATACATCCGAAAGGCATCCGCGCCCCACTTCCTGATGTAGGCATCGGGATTAACAACGTTGCCCTTGTTCTTCGACATTTTCGCTCCCTCGCGCACGATGTGTCCGTGTGCGCGAAATCGCCTGAACGGTTCCTCGAAGCCAAGGTGTCCCATATCATGCAAGACCATCGTGATGAAGCGCGTGTATAGCAGGTGAAGCACCGCGTGCTCATTTCCACCGATGTAGAAGTCAACTGGCAGCCACCGTTTCGTGAGCGCGGGGTCGAACGGCACATCGGCGCGGCCGGTGCTCGTATAGCGAAGGAAATACCATGCGCTGTCGAGAAAAGTATCCGACACGTCAGTTTCCCTGCGGGCCGGTTTGCCGCACTCCGGACAGGGGACGAGATACCATTCCTTGTGCCGGGCTAGCGGCGACACCCCCGAATCGTCAGGGCGAAAATCCTCGACGTGTGGAAGCAACACCGGAAGATCTTTTACGGGTACTGCCTGGAGACCGCACGAATCACAATAGATGATGGGGATTGGCGGGCCCCAGTATCGCTGCCGCGATATACACCAGTCGTGCAACCGATAGTTTATCACGGGCTTGCCCGCTCCCTGCTCGACGAGCCAGGCCGTGATAGCGCGGGCACCGTCTTTCACCGGCAAACCGTCAAAACTTCCTGAGTTCACCAGCCGCCCATCACCGAGGTAAGCAGTGTCGAGTGGTGAATCTGCACCAGCGTCTTCGCCAGCCACGACGCGCTTGACCGGCAAATCAAACGCTGTGGCAAAGGCGAAATCGCGCTCGTCATGACCAGGCACAGCCATGATGGCGCCGGTGCCGTACTCCATCAACACGTAATCAGCGATCCAGACCGGAATCGGGAGTCCAGTCGCGGGGTTGGTTGCGTAGGCACCCGTAAAAACGCCTGTTTTGGCCTTATCCGGCACCTTGCGGGATACCAGGTCCTGTTTGGCGGTACGCTCACGATACGCCTGAACCACATCGCGCTGGGCTGCCGTGGTCAGCATGTCCGCCATCGGGTGCTCGGGCGCAAGCACCAGATAGGTGGCGCCGAAGATGGTGTCGGGGCGCGTGGTGAAGACGGGGAGGATGGAGCTGGGAGGGGGGAGTGGGAAATCGGTAGTTGAGATTCCCGCAACCGGTGGCTCTCTATTGAGGCCACCACTCCCCACTCCCAGTTCCCCGCTCCCTGCTCGCACCTCCCCCACGCCCAGAATCCTGAAAACGATCTCCGCCCCTTCCGACTTCCCGATCCAGTTGCGCTGCGCCGTCTTGGTCGACTCCGACCAGTCTATGTTGTCGAGATTGTCGAGCAGGCGCCCCGCGTAGTCGGTTATCTGGAAGAACCATTGCTCCAGGGTACGCTGCTCTACTTTCGTGCCGCATCGCTCGCATTCACCATTGATGACTTGCTCGTTCGCGAGGACGGTTTTGTCGAAGGGGCACCAGTTGACCGCCGCCTTTTTCCTGTAGGCCAGGCCTTTTTCGAGTAGCTGGAGAAAGACCCACTGCGTCCACTTGTAGTACGCCGGGTCTGTCGTGGACAGCTCCCGGCTCCAGTCGACCATCAGTCCGGCGCTCCTGAGCTGCCGACGGAAATTCTCGATATTTCTGGGAATCAGCTCTCCGGGATGCACACCCATCTTGAGCGCGTAGTTCTCAGAGTGTATTCCGAAGGCGTCAAATCCGATGGGCTCGAACAGGGTGTGCCCTTGCAGGCGCTGGAATCGTCCTTGAATGTCGTTCCCCGTGAACGCGTAGAGGTTGCCAACATGCAATCCTTCGGCTGACGGGTACGGGAACATCATGAGCTGGTAGTACGGGCGCTCGCCTCGCTCGAGATCGGGTGTGTGGCTTCCCAGATCATGCCATCGGGATTGCCACTTCTGCTCGATCGCCTGCGGCTCGTATGGTGCCGAGCGCACTCCGTATTCCGTCATTGAATGAAACTTGGCTCCGGGAAATCTCGATCCTCGGTTCCGCCTCGAGCTTTCCGTTGGGGACAGACATTGTCGGTTTGTACACAATTTAGTGCCGGCAATATGCCGGACAACCTTTTTTCGGACACGGCGCCCGCGAGCGTCGCAGTTCGCATTCGCAGAAAGGAGTGCATGGTGGCCGATTCGCATGCCGCATCAAGCCGTACATTTGGGCGCCGACTTTTTTCGATTCTTGGCACCGGTGCGATCGTTCTGGTCGGTCTTGTGACCTGGACTGGCAGCGAGTGGCTCTCCCACTACATGAGCCGGCAGACCGACCTGCTGCTGGTTGACGCGGCTGAAAGATCGGCAGCGCTTGTGCAGCAGCTAATGGCGGATCGGGTAAGGATGGTTCACCTGCTGGGACGATCACCCGCCGTTGTTGATGCCGCAGTAGCCGGTGAGCGTGAGGCGGCGCGCCTGGGGATTGGTGATGCTTCCGTCGATCAGATTGAAGCACGTTTCGCACAACAGCGATCGCTGAATGGCGGTACGCGCGTACGTGACTACCTGCGCGGCATCATTGGAACGACCGATGTGGCGGAGATCATCGTCACGGAGTCGCACGGTCTGAATGCGATCACAACTCAGCGAACATCACATTTTGTTCAGCGCGGCGAAGATTGGTGGACGGAAGCAATCCGCGATGGACTCGGCCGGCCACGCATATCCTATGATGAATCGGCACGGACGATAACGGTGTCGCAGGCCAGCGTTATTCGCGAGGGTGCGTCGGGATCACCTGTCGGCGTGATCAAGGTGGTGTTTGGGGTCAGGGACATCGACGCAGAGCTGTCTCGTGCTGCCCGGGTGTCGGGTGTAGATGTAGATCTCATCGATGCAGGCGGTCGTGTTGTTGCAAGCTCGAGCGCCGCTGCGCGTATGCAACCGCTCGCTGGGCTGACGCTAGGAATCGGTCGCTCCAGTCGCCGCATTGGCGCCGACTCTAACGCAGAGCGGGTTGCCATCGCGGCGACTGAAGATAACCGCTGGTATATCGCGGCTCGCATATCGGAACGAGTCATTCACGAGCCTGTTCGCGGCGCCAGGCGTGTCTTATTTGCAGGTGCGGCTACCCTGATTGTCCTGATTGCCGTCTCCCTTCTCTTCGTAAGACGTTTAGTATCCCGCAGAGTGACAGCGCCGGCGTCTGTGCTTGCTCTGGCGGCGGAACGCGTCGCGAGAGGGGATCTGACCTCCGGCGTCGTCGCTGGCGTGGCGGATGACGAGATCGGCCGGCTAGGCAGGGCAACGGAAACCATGGTGGAAAAGCTCCGCCGCCTCGTAGGTGCCATACGTGATTCCGCCCAGGAAACCGCTGCAATGTCAGCAGAGATAACCGCCGGTTCCGAACAGATATCGGCTGCGGCATCGGAAATGGCTCGGACATCCAGCGAGCTGAGCGAGCAGTCGGCAAACATGGCTCAGACAATTCAGCATACGGCGGCCGATGCCGGCGCGCTCCGGGAGATCGCTGAGCGGATCAGTGCCGATGCGCTGGACGGCGTGAAGCGAAACACACGCCTTCGCATCCTTGCTACTGAAAACAGGGCTCGGCTAGATCACGGCGCGGTGGCGCTCGAGTCTCTGACTACTGAAGCGGAGACAAGTGCCGCTGCAACAGCCGCTCTGGCGCTCGCGTCCGAAGAGATAAGGGCCTTTGTAACTCTGGTTCGCAAAATCGCCAGGCAGAGCAAATTGCTCGCGCTCAACGCGTCGATGGAGGCTGCGCGGGCAGGAAGGCAAGGCGAAGGATTCGCCGTCGTTGCTAGCGAAATCCGCTTGCTGGCCACGACGTCGCATCAGGCGGCTGGACGCACTGAGCGACTGGTGAATGACGTGTTGGGCCGTGTCGAGGCGTCCCGTGACTCGAGCAAGCGCACCGTCGAGACTGTATCGGGAGTTCGGTTGGCAATGCGAGAGGCCGTAGCGTCATTCGAGCAGGTGGAGGAAGCTGTGGTCGATGCCGAGAATTGGGCCTCCGCCACCGAGCGCGCGGCTGCCGATTCCAGCGCTCTGGTGCGGGAGATGACAGATCGGCTCGATGAACTCGCGCGGGGAACGGAATCGTTCGCGGCCGCAATGCAGCAAGTCGCTGCGTCGAGCGAAGAGCAGAGCGCAAGTACGGAGGAAATTGCCGCTGCGGCTGCAGCACAAGCAGTTTCGGCCCAGCGTCTATCGGAGCTTGTAGCAACATTCCGCTTGGTCGAGAAAGGAACAGCCGCACCGCCAACCGGGACAAGAGCATATGACGGCGGGGTTCCAATTCTAATCCCCGCCACCTGACCGGGTAGAGTAGCTACGCCTGGGGACTGGAGTGCGCTGTGCTTGTAGCGGGGTGCCTGCATTGGTCAGGAGAGCGGGGCGCACCCGCACATGCGCGGGTCCGAGACTCCCAACGCGTTGCGCTTTGCCCTCCCGGTCGTATTTCGATTATGACACGGCCTGCCATGCTCACCGCTCTGCTTCTCCCCCTCATTCTCGCCTGCCGCCCTGCCATCGCGGCAAGTCCTGGCACGGCCACCTGTCGACCCGGAGACACTTATGGCGTGAATCTGCTTGCATATGTGACGGAGATCGCAACCGCTGGCGAGTACGATTCCGGGGCAGCGCGCCGAGCTTATGGGCTGCAGATAACACCGCCGGAGTCGGTCGCCCTGATCTCGGACGAGGCGCTCTGCCAACGGGGCGCGATCGCGTTGCGCGATGCAATGTCGGGAAATCTTCACGGCCGGCCCATACGCGTGTATGTCGTCCGCGCGGGCAATGTTTACGTGGTGACCGATCCGGAGCACCGGATCGGTTCCCGTACCGCACGGATTACCGTTGCACTGGACAGTGGTCTGACGCGCAAGGATTGAGCTGTCGTAGCTCAATAGCGCTCCATCACCTTCATGAGCGCTCGGGCATCGTCACCATGCCGCAATCGACCAGTTGGTTGAGGCGCGAGGACTCTGGACAACCTTATCTCATGCTCTGACTTCGTATTGGCAACATTTGTGAGGAAAATCACTGTGACGCGGTCGCTGGCCAGTCGTTCTGGTTATGTACTTACAACCACCAACAACTTGGAGTAGTAAATGCGCCGTCATAAGAAGCTTGCAATTGCCGGACTGCTGTGTGGTGCCACGCTCATCGCAGGTTGCGAGAGCTCGACGTCTCAACGCATGGGAACGCTCGCCGTGAAGCTCACGGATGCACCCTTTCCCTTCGATTCTGTAGCGCGCGTGGACGTGTTCGTTCTTCGGATCGACGCATCACAGGGAGTGACCAGCGATTCTAATGCCGCGGAAAATGTCGAGGCCAGCGAGATGCAGGGAAATGGCTGGACAACCATCGCCTCCCCGAACGAGTCGTTTGATTTGCTCACGCTTCGCAACGGCGTTACCGCAAACCTCGGCCAGGCGACGCTCCCAATCGGACAGTACCGCGGCTTCCGTCTCGTGATCGACACCGACCGCTCCAGTGTCACGCTCGCGAATGGAACCGTGCTCGACGGCAGTTCCATTCCAGGCGTCGCCTTTCCGAGCGCCGGGACTTCGGGAATCAAGATTAACATGGATGAACCGGTAACGGTGACCGAAGGAACAACGACGATGCTCGTTGACTTCGATGTAGGGCAGAGTTTCGTGCTGCGCGGCAACTCCATCGCGCAGCAAGGACTGCTTTTCAAGCCCGTGATCAAGGCATCGGTGCTGCAGTAGGACGCCGAGTTGCGAAAACACAAACACGCCGGTCCATTCGGGCCGGCGTGCTGTCTTCATTCAGGGGAACGCGGGCTAGTCGCCGCCGGCGCCGCCGAGCACTGGCTCGCCGTACGGTATGCGGTCGACCCTTGGCCGCGAGCGGGCGACTTCATACGCCACCACGAAGCCGTAGAGAATCACCGCGCTACCCGCGATGCTGACGAGGTAATTCGGGATGAACCGCATGCTGACCCCTGCCCACGTCCATTCACCCGTCAGTTTGAGCAGCTCCGGAACGTACCTGACAACGAGAGCTCCGGCCGGCGCCCACATCGCCGCGCGCAGGCCGCCGAGCCACAAAAGACCGGCGGTAACCACGGCGATCCCACTCCAGAAGATCACCGGCATTCCCTGTAGGTATTCCGTGCTCGCGCCACCGGTTACAGCCATTCCCGCGAGCGCGCCGGTCACCATGCAGCATGAACACCCTGTGGCCAGCGTCGCACCACCTATGGCGGTGGCGGATGCGGCAGGTTTGACTGACGGGAACGCGCGCCACATCGCGTACGCCAGCAGTGCCGCCGCCACGATGTAAAATCCGGCACCCGCCATCTGGGAAGACTCCCATGGCATTGCACTGGCGCTCATTACGCGCGGGGGTGTGAGAGCCGCGGCGATACCGAAGATACCGAAGGCCCCGGCCGCCAGGTAAGCGGTGCTTCGCGCGATTTGCCAGAGCCCATACACGATCAGCACCGCGGCCACCCCGGTGAAGACCGGATGGATCACGGTGGTTGCCACGCTGGCACCCGTAAGTCCGATGAGCTTCGCGGAGTTGGCCGCCGCGCCGCAAGCGCATGCCATGAGGACGGCTGTTCCCCCAAGCGTTGAGCGAGTAGGTGTGAGTAAGTGTGACATGCGAATTTTACCTGAGGGGTTGATCGGGATTCTGCCTCTGCAGAAGCCAGTAAATAATAGCCACTTGGCCGCAAGCACAATAGGAACCGCCCCATTCCACCCTCGGGAAGGGCCGCGGCGAGGCTCGAAGCGAGCAACGTTGCGCGCGGGGAGGGGGTAAGCACGGAAAGTGAATAACCAGTAGCCGACGGTCTGCGGCAAGCTCACAGGTTGCCGCCAGTCGCCGCGCTTCACTACCTTCTACGGGCCATGACAACCCCAGCCACTACCTCCGCCGAGCTGCGCGCCTTTCCGTTCTTCGCGAATTTCCCGGAGGAGAATCTCTGGCACCTCGCCAAGCGCATGCGCTCCGCGACGTTCGAGACCGGCGGCATCCTCTTTCGCGAGGGAGAACCCCGCAAGCTGTTTGGGATTCTCACGTCCGGCAGCGTCGCCATCGAGAAAGGACCCGAAGGCCGCGCCGAGCAGCTCGCCACACTGGGGATCGGTGAAGCGCTGGGTGAGGGTTTGCTCCTGGAC
>JBPCJT010000195.1:0-3946 GCA_051005015.1 Gemmatimonadaceae bacterium
CATCCCCGCGGCAAGGGGCGAACAGGGGGCGAGAGTTCTTGCAAGGTGGCTGCACGTATTTGTGTTCGTTGCGCTTGCCAGTGGGGGAGCCGGCGCGCCGGCAGGGAGGCTGTATGTCGCCGGCGTAGTCACGGTTGCCGCACTTCTGTTTTACGAGCATACGCTGGTGAAACCCGACAATCTCGCGAAGCTCAATGCGGCGTTCTTTACCATGAACGGCGTCATAAGTATCACTTTCTTTGCGTTCGTATTGCTGGAGAGATTGGCGCGGTGAGTGCTGGAATACCGGTGATAGTGGCGGTGACAGGAGCGTCGGGTGCGCCATACGCGGTCCGACTGCTGGAAGCTCTTCTTGCGGCCGAGCGTGCGGTGTGGCTGGTGATATCGTCACACGGATGGCGGCTACTCGAGGTGGAGAGCGACATTCGCGATGTGTCGGAGCTTCGCGAGCAACTGGGCAGCCCGAAGTGGGACAGGTTTGTAACGATCTTCGACGATGGGGACCGCGGGGCTACACCGGCATCCGGCTCCGCACTGAGCGCCGGAATGGTGGTCTGTCCGTGCTCAATGGGAACGCTGGCCGCGATCAGCGCTGGCGCATCGCGCTCCCTGGTAGAGCGCGCTGCTGATGTTACGCTGAAGGAGCGGCGACGGCTGGTACTCGTCCCAAGGGAAACGCCGCTGAGCGCAATTCATCTCGAGAACATGCTCCGCGTCACACGTGCTGGGGCGACCGTTCTACCGGCAGCGCCCGGGTTCTATCACCGCCCTTCGGAAATCGGGCAGCTCGTGGATTTCATCGTTGCGCGGGTGCTCGACCATCTTGGCGTGAAGCATCAGCTTGGGCGGCGTTGGAGCGCGGGCGAGGATGCGGACGGATAATGATTCCCGGATCCACCGGATCGGGATCATATCCGACACGCACGGGCTGCTGCGCCCGGAGGTTTTTGGAGCGCTGGAGGGAGTCCACGTCATTTTCCACGCGGGTGATGTGGGAGGGGACGACATACTGGACGCGTTAAACGAGATCGCTCCAACGTATGCTGTCTTTGGCAACACGGATCCGACTGACGATCCTCGACTTGCGGAGGCGATCGAACGAGAGTTCGGAGGATTGCGCGTGCATGTGAGCCACGGCCATGAGCTCGGTGTGCCAACACCTGAAAAGCTTCTGGCGGCATATTCGGCTGAGGTGCTTGTATACGGACACACGCACCGGCAGCTCGTGGTGCGCGCAGGGGGCAGAGTAGTGGTTAATCCGGGGGCGGCCGGGCAACGGCGCTTCAAGCTGTCTCCCAGCGTTGCGAAGCTTACTATTCGCAACCGTAGCGCCGATGCGGAAGTGATCTCTCTGGAAGGAAGATGATGGCATTTCCGCTGTTTTGGAGACAGGGCGCATCAGCGGTCTCAGTGCAAACCCCATTGGGACCAAGGTCAATGTGTCATAGCGCTTTTGGCCACCTCCCTGGCAAGCGGCTCGCTGGTGCGTCCTAGCTCACGAGGGAAACGGCGAAACCATGAAGTCGTCACTAGCAGCTCATCTATCTCGTGAGTTGGTACCTGCGCGCCGCACCGCTCGCTGCTACCGAAGATCTGTTGCGCGAGCGTGCTGACTTCCGCGCGTTCCCTGGCTGACCGTGGTGCTGGGTGCTCTGCGCGCACGCGTCCCCGCCTTATGAAGTAGACGCGGTCATCGCCGTCGTGACCGGGCACTGCATATATGAACGACAGCGCTTCCACGGCAAATCGGAATCGAAGGAACTGTGTGCGCAGCGCCTCCAGGCGCTGGACCTTGTCTCGCAGAAAGCCGGCTCGCTCGAACTCGAGGCGCTCGCTGCTTTCCACCATGCGCGCGCGCAGAACTTCGATCGGTCCATCGTTCGTTCCATCCAGGAAGGCCCGTGCCAGCGCGACTCGCTCCGCGTACTGCGCCACAGAGCAGCCGCCGACGCATGGTCCGAGGCACTTGTCGATCTCGTGACGAATGCAACCGGGGGTGCGGTGATACAGGTGAAATAGCTCCTGCTGATCCGCGAAGTGCATGTGGGTACCAAGCGCGCAGTCGCGCAAGCCGAGGACATCACTCAATTCGCGGACAGCCTCCTCCAGCTGCCGCGCGCCGAAGAAGGGGCCATAGTACACAGCGGCCGTATCGTCGCTGGCGCCTCGGACCACCAGCAGCTTGGACGCCGGTCCGGCCGTCACCTTGATAAATGCGAAATGACGAGCATCGCGCTTGAGAGCCACGTTATGGCGCGGGCGAAGCGTTTTAATGAGGCGAAGCTCACGCAGCAGCGCGGCGAACTCACTTGGAACGTACTCCCACTCAATCTGGTGACTTTCGCGGAGGATTCGAGCACCCTTGTCGGCGGGAAAGGCGCAGCGGAAATAACTCAGCAGCCTTGACCGCACGCGCTTCGATTTTCCAACGTAGAGCACCTCACCATCACGTGAGAGCATGCGATAGACGCCCGGGCGGTCGGTGCAGCCGGACGTAACGCAGCGCTTCATTGTCGCGAGATGATCTTCTGCCGCGGATGCGCGGGATGCGGCGCGTGCCATCACCGCTGGCAGCGAGCGCAGAGAACGGTCGCGCGTCCGTCTATCGCGTGCGTTCCGATAAGCCGGGCCCCGCAGCGCTCGCAGGGAAGGCCTTCGCGTCCGTAGGCGGACAGGTGAGGTCCGAAGTCGCCACGCTCCCCGGTAGAATCCACGTAGTCGCGGATACTGGTACCGCGCGCCTCAACGGCGCGGCGCAGCACGTTGACAATCGCGTCCCTCAGAGACGCGATTTCGGCGGGAACAAGCGCCTTCGCCGCACGGGATGGATCGATCCCGGCGTCCCAGAGCGCTTCGTTCGCGTAGATGTTTCCAACCCCGACGAGCTGTCGCTGGTCCATAATAAGCTTCTTGATCGCTTGCCGCGATCCCCGAACAAGTCCCGATAGATAGGCCACATCAAAGGCTCGGTCAAGCGGTTCGATACCCAGCGCCCCCGAATACTCTTCCCAGCGCACGGGCGACATCAGCGACACGGTGCCAAGCCTTCGCACGTCGCGGTAGTGCAGCTTGCGCCCGTCGGAGAGTGTGAATGCGACAGTGGAATACCGCCGCTGGGATTCGGCAAGCTGCCCCGAATCGATCAGCAGCGCTCCTGTGAACCGCGGTTGCACGGCGATCCGATCCCCCGTGGACAGATCCAGAACGACAAGCTTCGCGCGTCGCCAGCAGCGTACGATCGTCGCGCCCGTTACGCGCTTGCGAAAAGCCGCTTTCGTCACCTCGCGCAGAACATCGGGGCGTGTGACCGTCATCGCCTCGATTCGGGCCCCCGACACAAACCGCTCCAGGTCGCGCGCCATTGTTTCGGTTTCCGGGAGCTCGGGCATTGGGCAGTTATATGGGAGTGGGAGGAGTAAGGCGGGAGGACGGCAGGATCAGATGGTTTCCTGGTGGATGGAGTTGGTATGGAAACAAGTGAAGCCAACAGTCAGCCGGGTAAGGCGCTGTCAACTAACGGCGGTGAGAGAAACGGTCGATCTCGCGCCAGCCAATATCCGTGCGCGACTGCTTTCCGGAAAGCCGCACTTCGCCGGCCGCGTTTCTGCTCAGAAGCTGAGCTTCGATGATCGTGTCCGCGACTGCGGTTACGGCGAGGACACGGCCGCCAGCGGTAACGAGCCCGCCAGCTTGAGACACCGCGGTCCCCGAGTGGAAAATGTGAACGTCGGTGCGCCTCGCTGGAAGTGTGATTTCGTCGCCCTTGCGTGGTGTATCCGGATATCCGTCCGCCGCTATGACTGTTGTTACCGCGGCGCGGGGGCTCCACTGCAGCCGATGTCCGGTCACCGATTCGCCACGGGCAACGGCGAGCATCACGTCAAGGAGATTCGACTCCAGGAGCGGCAGTACTGCTTCGGTTTCGGGATCACCGAAGCGGCAGTTG
>JBPCJT010000196.1:0-4266 GCA_051005015.1 Gemmatimonadaceae bacterium
CTTGAGAAGTCCGCGCTCGTCCACCACGGGCAGTTTCTCGATCCGGTTGGCTCCCAGAATGCGTTCAGCCTCCTCGAGTGTGGTGCCGAGAGGGGCGGTAATGAGCCTCTCGCGCGTCATGGTACCCTGCATAGGCCGTTCGAGATCCCGTTCGAACTGCAGGTCGCGGTGCGTGATAATCCCGACCAGACGCCCGTCGCGGTCGACTATGGGCACTCCCGATATCTTGAATCGCTTCATCAGGGCGTTTGCTTCACGCAGCGTGGCGCCTGGGGCGAGAGTTATGGGATTCAGGATCATTCCGCTCTCGGACCGTTTCACGCGATCAACTTCCGCCGCCTGGCGGTCGATCGACATGTTTTTATGCAACACCCCGATACCACCGGCGCGCGCCATCGCAATAGCCATCTCGCTCTCCGTGACGGTATCCATGGCTGCCGCAACGAGCGGAACATTCAGAGCGATCCCTCGCGAGAATCGCGACGACGTGTCGACGTCGCGGGGATGCGTGCCGGAGTGCCGCGGCGCCAATAACACATCGTCGAAGGTGAGCGCATGTTCCTCCCGGATGCGCGCGCGGCCCGAGCCCACGGTCTCCGGCCCCGGGCCCCCGATGCGCAGCGGCCCGCTCCCCGGTGTCGGGTTCGCGGGCCGCGATGTCGCTGCAATGCTGGTTGCCATAGCGAAAGCTAGGCCGGGTGTGCCGGTAAGTCTACCCCACTGGTCACGCCCGGCCGATCACACGCAATCTCCGCCTGATGCGGGGCGGGAGAAAAAACGCCGCCGCCATGAGAACGCTCCGCAGATTAGCCGGATTCAACTCGCTCACGGCACCTCGCCAGTGGTCGGTAAGCAGCTTGGTACCCGCGTTGTTGATCAGTCGCTGCAGTGAGAACACCAAGAGATAGATATCGTCGATCTGTCCGATGAACGGCACGAAATCCGGGATGACGTCTATAGGCATCACGATGTACGCGATCGCACCCGCCACGAGCAGCTTGTCTATCCCCGCGATACGCCGGTCGCTCAACAACCCCACCAGCAATCGAAGGTAATCCGGTATCTGCTTGATTGTGTCGAGCACGGTGCGACGGGCTCCCGAGCGTGGCGCCTCTCGCACTTCCGCCGTTTCGGCGTCGACCACCGGTTTCCGAACGGGCGGGCGGCCTGTTGATTCCTTCGTTGCGCGAGGGCTCACAGCGGACTTTCTCCCCTTGGGGTTGATTCACTTGGCGGCTCCGGCGCCGCGGATGGCGTCGGCGGTGGAGCGGTGGTCACGGGCCCCGGAGGCCTGACCGGCGTTGGCGGGCGGTTCGCTGCCGTCACGACGTCATTCGCAACTGACTTGCCCGCGGCTACCGCGCCGGAGAGAACTCCCATTGCCTTGCTGAGGTAGTTCATCGTTTCGCCGATTGTAGCGGCCGAAACGCGCCCAGCGCGCATTGTATCCTCTACCCCCTCGGCGAACCTCTGAAAAATTCCGGCGGTCACGGGCGATCGCGCCGCGTACCTGGATTCCAGAAACTCGATGTAGTCCAGAACCTGGTAGATCCGTTCGTCGGGAAGCGTTTCAAGCTTTCTTTGAATGCGATCGCGCTGGACGTCGTTCATCTATGCGCCTTTGGTTCTCACTCAGCCGCGCCAGCGAGCCTTCTTGCCGCGTGCATCGATATGTACGTACGGCTGGTTGTATTTCTCACTAGTATACACCCCCATCCCGCCCATAAGCTCGGGATGCTCTTCCTCGACGCGATCCACGGCCTGGGCTACCAGCTTTGTGTCGCTGGCGCTCAGCCTCCCGTCCCCGTTGGCGTCTATTGCCACATCGATGGCGTCGCCGTACTGATGCCGGCTGTCACGAGAGAATCGATTATAGCGGTTGTAGGCAGGAGTGCGAAAGGCCGAGTGCACGTTGAGCTGTACGCGAACCCGCGCGTCACCGCCGCGCAATTCTGCGATGCTCGCGACAACCAGCTCGAGCTTGTCGAGTACCCGAGGGCTGATCGCGGCATAGCGTGGCCACTGGGTTTGACCGTCGCGCGTAAGAAAATCCCCGAGACGCAGGTGCTTCGTGATCGGCAGCTCCGCGTCACCCTCGGTGACCTTCACGAATCCGGCTGGACGCTCATTTTCACCGCTGCCGAGTCGTTCAGCCAGGAAAGTACCTATCCGGTAGCCCTCGATATCAGAACCGCGCTTTTCCTCGAATGGAACGAGCACGGCGACCGTAACGCCTTGAAGCACGCTGCGCAGACCGCCCTTCTCGAGGGCTAACTGATAAAAACCGGGTTCGCTGGGAGCCTTGATTGGAGCTCCCGTGAGCGCGCGAGCCGTATCTGCCGCCGCGCCATCAGCAACCCTTACCCAGGCGTACAAAAGCTCCGATGGATTCTCCCGCACCTGGAGCGGGTAGTGGACCACCTCGCCTGGCAGCGCGAATCGCATCTGCACCGCGCCGCTCTTGCCAAACGCATTTAGCGCCGGCTCCGCTCGCGGAAGAGGTGAACGTCCCGCGGCCGCGAATGGCGCCACCCCGATTGTCGCGGGGGGACGATAGTACTGCACCACACCGGCGGCGCCTAGCAGAGCGAGAACAAACGTGCCCCAGCGCGCACCTTCTCGCTTTAGTGTCGCTCGAAGACGTGTATAAAGCGGAGACAGCGTTGTCGTCAACCTTCGCCCCATCGGGCGCGGTGGCCGCGAGCATCGATGTGAGCGAACGGCCCGTGAGACCGAGTCCCCGGATATACTCCCACACCGCCTATCAGCTCGGGATGCACAGCCTCAACTCTTTCAACTGCCCTGAGCAGAACCTCTGCGTCCCGAGTGTTCACGCGGCCGTCACTATTAATGTCGTCCATGAACCCATCGCGATTATTGTCAACGAAGACATCTGCAGCATCGCCGTACTGATGCCGGCTCGTGGCGGCGCGTCCACCCCTGCCTACCCCTTTAGCGTTATACCGCGGCGTCCGGAAGCCGGACATCACCGAAAGATGCGTAACGCGAATACCCTCGGCATTCAATTGGTCTATTACCAGCTCCAACTTGTCGATAAGCCGTTCATTCAACACCAGATACTTCGGCCAAACGGCGTCCTGATCCTTGGTTAGAAAGTCGCGTAACCGGAAGTGCTCGGAGACGCGAGTGTCCTGATTTGCCGGCGTCACCTCGATAAAACCTTCGGGACTCCGGTATTGCTCGGAATGAGCCTTGCCACCCTCGAAGGGCCAGAACCCCATACGATAGCTGCCAATGCGTCCCGCAACCTTGTGACTAAAAGGACGCATTGAAATAAGTGCAAAGGAAGCAGCCAGTCGGTGTCGGTTAAGGGAATAGATTCCGGGCGCCTGCAATGCAGAGTCCCCGAAGAGACGAGTCAGTGGGGCGGACTCGGATACCCGATTCGTCGACACAAAACGCGCACGTAGCTTCTTGCTGCGACCCAGGAGAGAATCCAGAAATCGCAACTCGAGCCCCGTCAGGGTAGACGCAATTCTGGCGGAGGAGTCGGCGAACACGAAGGTGTATCTATTGGCACGCGCATCACCCCGAAAGGAACCCGCTTCGGAAGTGGTGGCTGACGCGAGGGCGGTGGTGACAGCGCCGATCAGCAAAATAGAGCGCCTAAAGCACCGCGCGCTCAAAAATGGGGACATTAATTGCCTTCCTGGCAACCAGACTGGCGGTGATATAACTTACCGTCTCACGGCTTTGCGCTCCTGCTGGTTAGACAGGATTGCCCTGTACAAGGAGCCCTCCAAATAGCGGGAGGGAAGGAACGCTGAAGTATAATGACCCAGTGCTGTTAGCCTACACTGATTATCACCAGAAACTGACGCCTGACTGACCAGACGGTCAGTAAATGAAGACCGGAGTTCCTATTTTGACCATCCCGTACAGGTGTTCGATGTCCTCATTTCTGAGCCTGATGCAGCCATGGCTTACCGCCTGGCCGATGGATTCTGGCTTGTTGGTACCGTGGAGAGCATATCCATCGCCCAGCACGAGCCGATGGGTGCCGAGTACCTTGGCGTACTTCCGCTGGTTCGTTCCGAAAGGTGGGATGATGACGTTCCCGCCGACAATGATCTCACGGTCCTCTTCCACGTCGAATACCGCGGTCCGGCCATCCCCTGAACGTTTGACCACGTCGTTCCCCTGAACAGTGATTGTCGAACCGTCTGCGGTCGGAATCGCCTGGTCCCGAGTCAGCTTGACCACGCCCAGTCCCCTCTTTTTAGCTAACTCAACGAAGTGCCACCC
>JBPCJT010000197.1:0-4834 GCA_051005015.1 Gemmatimonadaceae bacterium
CAACGCCCAAAGTTGAGCTGCAAGCGACTGACAGGAGTCTTCGGTCCTTCAACCTGACCGCCGCCCTTTCCTGCGCACGGCCTCACGTCAGTATCCCACCGCCATCCCGTCCTTCCGCGGGTCACTCCCCGCTGCGAACCCTCTGGGCAGTCGCACGATCGCCTGCGCGCCGCCGAAGGCGATCGTCGGCTGCTCGATGAGCACATGTCCCATCGCCGCGAGTGCCGTGCGCACGTCATCGCCGACCGGCGCCTCGAGCGCCACTCGCTGCCCATCGTAGTGGCGGAAGCGCGGCGCGTCGATCGCCGCCTGCACGTCCATGCCGAAGGCGAAGTGGTTGAGCAGGAACTGCACGTGCCCCTGCGCCTGCACGCCGCCGCCCAAGCCCGAAGCTCATGTACGGCTGGTCGCGCCCGTCCAGCGTGCGGGTGACGAAGCCGGGGATCAGCGTGTGAAACGGCCGTTTTCCGGGCGCGACGGTGTTCGGCAGACCCGGCGTGAGCGTGAACCCCGCGCCGCGGTTGTGCAGCGCGAAGCCGGCACCCGGCACCACGATCCCGGACCCGAAGTAGTCGTAGATCGAGTTGATGAACGACACCATGTTCCCGTCGGCGTCGGCGACCGTGAGATAGATTGTTTCGCCCTTCGTACGCAGCGGCCCCGGATCCACGCGTTCCTGCGCCCGGGCGGGGTCGAGGTGGCTGCGCCGTTCGGCGATGAACTCGTCGCTGAGCATCTGCTCGGCGGGCATGTCGAGATGCTCCGCATCGCCGACGAACCGGTCGAGATCTGCATAGGCGAGCTTCTTCGCCTCGATGAGGTGATGCAGGTAGGCCGGCGAGTTGTGCCCCATCGCCTTGAGGTCGAAGGTTTCGAGGATCCGCAGCATCTCGAGCGCCGCGATGCCCTGATTGCTGGGCGGCAGCTCCCAGACGCGATAGCCTTCGAACGGCACCGAAATGGGTGTGACCCAGTTCGGCGCGTTCTTGCGGAGGTCGTCGAGCGTGAGGAAGCCGTTCAGCGCGGAGAGCCGCGTGACGATGCGCTGGCCGATGGAGCCACCGTAGAAGGTCCCGATGCCGCTGTCAGCGACGACCTTGAGCGTGCGCGCGTAGTCGGGATTCCGGAACCACTCGCCGGCCTTCGGCGCATGGCCGCCCGGAAGGAAGGTCGCGGCCGCGGCCGGGTCGCGCTGGAGGAAGGCCGTCTCGTTTGCCCACTGCGCCGCGATGATTGGCGAGACAGGAAAACCATCGCGTGCGTAAGCGATCGCTGGCTGCAGCACTTGCGCGAGTGTGCGCCGTCCGTGTGTGCGCACGAGCATGTCCCACCCCGCGAGAGCTCCGGGGACCGTGACGGACATCACGCCTTGCTGCGACCCAGAGCGGAATCCGCGAGACTGGAGCGTCGCGCGAGTCATGAGCGAGCCTGCGCGTCCGCTAGCGTTCAGCGCGACGAGCTTCTGCTCCCTGGCGAGCCAGACGATCGCAAACATGTCGCCGCCGATGCCGGTCATGTGCGGTTCGGTCACGCTCAGCACGGCGGCTGCGGCGACGGCGGCGTCGATCGCGTTGCCACCATTGCGCAAGACCTCGAGGCCAGTGGCGGAGGCAAGCGGTTGGCTCGTCGCGACCGCGCCGTTGGGGGCGTAGATGGTGGATCGGCCGGCCATGGAGGTCGGTCGCTGGGCCTGAAGCAGGTCAGGAGCGGCGAGAAGCACGGCAACCGCGCGGACGACTGCGATCAGGGCGATTCGAGACACGTGTGCTCCGGAGGAGTGACCATACTTGCGGGCTAACGCCTTCACCAAGGGCTGCAAGCGAATCATTATAGCATCGAGCGAAGCGAGCAACCGTAAATCGCTTGTCAGCTTCAGCGAGTGTTAGCCTGCGACCGCAGCGAATCGGCGTTGCCGCGGTAATGTCTTCTAAAGTCAGACTGCGAGGCCCGTTGGATACGTCCTGGAGATGCGTGGAGTCCACCGTCATTTTGTCAAGTGAAGCCTCTGACCCCACACCGAGGCTTATTCGATAATATTGTGCGCTCAATCTGGTGGCCATCCCGTTCGAGGAGAGTGCTTATGCTGAACGCTGCACAGACAATGCGTGGTGCGATGCTGATCGCGATGTTCCTTCCTCACGGAGTCGCGGGCGCACAGCCCAAGGCACCTCCCCTCACGCGCGTGCAGTTCGACGCAATGCTGGCTCGGGTCGACAACTCATCCCGATGGGGCCCGCAGGATGAATTGGGAACCCTCAACTTCATCACGGCTGACGTGCGGCGCGCGGCCGCGTCCGAAGTTCGGGACGGGAAGAGTATCTCGCTCGCACGCGACGTAATTGCAGGTTCGCAAGACGGGTCCGTTCCCACAACTATCGATTTCTTCCACGTGCCGGACAGTGTGCTGGGACCCAGTGACAACTCGGTGATGTGGTCGGGCGAAAAGCTCGGCTTCATTTACCATGGCTGGAGCCATACGCACATAGACGCGCTGTCGCACCTGACTTATCTCGGTCGAGCGTACAATCGCCGAAGCGTCCTGCGACATGAGGGCCCGCCAGATTACGGGCGAATCGAGCTCATGCGTGACGGGCTCATGAGCCGCGGCGTGCTCGTCGATGTGCCGCGGCTGCGTGCAGCGCAGCGCGCCGCGAGGGAAGCTCCACTGTCAGTCGATGACCTGGTTGCGTGGGAGCGTCAGACGGGAATTCGAATCCGGTCGGGCGACATAGTCATGATACGGAGCGGGCGCTGGGAACCCGCGAAGCCTCTTGCCCGTTCGGCGGGCGTTCACCCATCGGTAGCGGAATGGCTGCGCGAGCGCAGTGTTGCGGCTTTTGGAGATGAGGGCGGAACTGACATGACGCCGAGTCCGGTAAGCAAAATCAACTCTCCGTTCCACGTTCTGGCGATCGTGGGCATGGGAATGCCATTGATCGAGAATCTCGATCTCGAGCGACTCGCGAGTGAGGCGGCGAAGCGGTCCCGCTGGACATTCCTGTTCGTTGCCGCCCCACTCAGGATTCAGTCGGGCACCGGTTCTCCGCTCAATCCGCTCGCGGTCTTCTGACCGGCGGGCGCAGGGACCGAACTCGTCGCCCGGCTAGGCATCTCGCATCATGGCGTCACCCCGCCTGACGGCCGTGACGCGCAGGTAGGCGACCCAGCGCCTTCATACTTCTCAAGCACAGACTTCACGTTCTGCAGCTGCGCCTGTGTCGCGCGGACGGTCAGCAGACGCGAGAGTTGCTCGGACGAATGCACGACGCTGTTCGAACGAAGAGCGAGAAGTGGGCGGATCAACTCTGCTGCTTCCCGGGGTGACAGGCAGCGAAGCAGAATCGTCTCCTCGACTATCGGAGCACCGGGCGACGCGATCTCACTCGCTGGCGCCCGTTGGCGTGCGTAGACGCCCGCGATGAGGGCCGCAATCAGAACGGTGAGAGCCCACATCCGCGAAGGTCGCCGACGTCTTTCCCTGACGTTCGGCAGTGGCACTTCTTGCTTAGTCTGAAGTTCAGCAAGCGCGGCATCGAAGGCCGCCGGCGAGATGCCGGCCTCAGCAGCAGCAGCGCGGAGATCGATCACCGATGAACCGCCCCCGCTTTCGACGTCCAGTTCGCTGGCACGCGCTAGCAGGCGTTCCGCAATGGCCTCGGGCAAAACCTCAGCCTCGGACTTGGCTGGAGGATCGTTCTGCATGCGGACCTTCGGGAGAAAAGTGGGCGGTCGGGTCTTACATTGCGTGCCCCCGTGACCCCTCGCAAGGCCAGGCCGATTCAAATCGTCCAGCATGGCTATCTTCTCGCCTCATACCGCATCGCCACCGCCCCTGAGCCGAACTCGAGCCGGCTTACGAGATTCAAGTCGATATGCTTCGACAACCCCGCGAACAATGTCGGCCCATGACCCGCTAGCCTGGGCTGCACCACGAACTCGTACTCATCGATCAATCCCAACTCGGCCAACGCCAGCGGGAGCATCACGCCTCCCACGAGCAGTCCCTTACCCGACTCCCGCTTCAGCTGCCGGACGGCCTTCCCCAGATCCCCGCGCACGAGCTCCGCGTTCCAATCGACCCGGTCCAGGGTGCCCGACACGACGTACTTCTTTGCCGCGTCGATCGTCCGCGCGAAGGGTTCCATCCAATCAGGCCTCGCTCCCGTCCGCGCCGGCGGCCGAAATGCTGCCTCCATCATTTCGTAAGTCACCCGGCCAAAGAGGAGAGCATCGGCCTGGTCGAGGTTTTCCACCGCGTGACGATGTAGGTCTTCGTCCGCGGGAATTGCACGATGATCGCAGCACCCGTCCAATGTGACGTTGATGGAGTACCGAAGGGGTCGCATTTCGCAAGGGTACCGCCGACGGGGTACACCCGGCCGTCTGTCGCTTAAATAGTGATCTGTTGTAGTGTGGGTGGGATGGTGGCTGCCGCTGAGGCTTTGGAGATGACGGGTGGACAGCGGGCTGAACTGGAGCGGCTTGCTCGTTCGCACACCGCGCCGGTACGGGAGGTGCGCCAGGCCAAGGCGTTGTTGTGGGCCACGGACGGTGCTTCGAACGCCGAGATCGCTCGTCGGTGCGCGTCCACGCCGAAGTCTGTCCGTCGGTGGCGTAGCCGGTTCGCCGCGGAGGGAACCGCTGCGGTGGGGAGCATCCGGGCGGGGCGTGGCCGCCCTGTTGTGCTCGGTGACGATGTTGTGGAAGCGATCGTGCATGACACGTTGCACACGGTGCCCGAGGACGGCTCTGCGTGCTGGTCGACGAGGTCGATGGCGGCCCGGTACGGGATCGGCAAGGACACGGTGGCCCGGATATGGCAGGCACGGCGGAT
>JBPCJT010000198.1:0-5098 GCA_051005015.1 Gemmatimonadaceae bacterium
TGCGAGGCATCCATAACGGAATAGACCCCGACGAGTACAGGCCGCGGCCCGCCCCGGCGACGCTGCGCCGGCTGGGGATAGATCCCGAGATGCCGATGGTGCTCTTCGTTGGACGGATCACGCGGCAGAAGGGAATCCTGCATCTGGTACGCGCAATCCGGCATCTGCAGCCGGGCGTGCAGGTAGTGCTCTGCGCCGGTGCGCCTGACACGGATGCAATCGCGGAGGAAATGACAGTCCTCGTCGCGGAAGCGAAGCGGGAGGCAGCCGCCGAGATCGTATGGATCCCGGAGATGCTGCCCAAGGAGGACGTCATCACGCTGTACACTCATGCGACAGTCTTCGTCTGCCCGTCGGTGTACGAGCCCTTCGGGATCATTAACCTGGAGGCGATGGCGTGCGAAACTGCGGTGGTCGCGGCGGCGGTGGGAGGCATTCCGGAGATTGTCATCCCGGGGGAGACCGGGCTGCTCGTCGCCCTGGACGCGGAAGGGGTTGGCTCGGCGGAGCCGCGCAACCCCGAGGAGTTTTCGCGCGCGCTCGCGGCTGGCATCAATGAGTTGATTGGGGATCCGGAGCGAGCGGCCGCGATAGGGCGGGCGGGGCGGGAGCGGGTGCTCGCGGAGTTCAGCTGGCGGAAGATCGCGGAGTTAACGGTGGGGTTTTACCGGGAGTTGGTGGAGGGGGCAAGATAGGCTCTCTTTTCTTTAGTCTGTAGACGCACCTGCTGCGGCTGACAAATTGGGCGAAAGCTGTGCGTTCAGGGGTGTGGACACGAGGAGTGCGGAGTTTCAAAGGTATAAGTACCGCATTCCATCGAGGGCTTCAGCAATTTTGCGCTCCGAATAACTTATCGGCGATATCGCGAATCCCAACGGAGGCCTCACCCCTCCAACAGCACCTCCACCCCCCTCAGCACCTCCTTGAACGACATCCCCTTCCCCACCACGCGGGCAGCCAGCTCCTGCCCAAGCTCACGCTGACCTTCTCCAAAAAGCTCCACCACCATCCATGGCCCCGCGCGCGGATTGCGATACCAGTCCGCATCGAACCGCTCCACGAGCGCCTCCGAGATGAGCGCCTGCAACTGCCACGCGCGCAGATATCGCGCCGAGTAGAACCGCGGATCGACATCAACGAACGCGTCCGCGGGATCGTAGCGGAACGTCGTCGCGCCGGTGAGCGTAGTCACGTAGAGATCGGGAAGCGAGTTTAACGGTGTTCCGTTGCCGTACAGCTCAAGCTCGTACTGGATCTTCGCGCAATACCGCCGCAGGAAGTGCAGCTCCTCGAAACCCGCCGCGCGGCGAAAAGCCGGTACATCCTTCTTGCCAAGCGCCGTGTAGCGCAGCAGCCATCCGCCGTCATGCAGCAGGTGATCGAAGAGCATGGCGTAGGCTTCGGTGACCGAGTTGTCGCCCAGCCAGCGATACTCGAATGGCAGGTCGGGCCGAATGTACCCAAAGTGCAGCGCGTGTCCCAGCTCGTGCAGCAGCGTTCGGTAGTCCGACTGGCCGCCATGAGGACGCAGCACGAGATACACCTCGCCCGGAACTCGCACCGGCGCACAGAAGGCGCGCGAGCGTTTACCCTCACGTTCACCGGTGTCGAATATGATGCGCCCGCCCGCCTCCGCATCGATTCCCATCTCCGCCACATGACTGCGCACGGCTGGCTCCAGCTTCGAGCTCGCAAAGAACTCATCGAAGTCGCGCCCGCGCAGGAGCGCGAGAGCATCGGCGCGTGTGGCCTCGTCCATTCGAATACCCAGCCGCGTGCGCACGACCTCGCTTGCGGTATCGTCCCACATCGCCTGCGTATCTCGCAAAAAGGTCCGGCACTCCTCCGCCAACGCATTCACATCGATTCCGGTGAGCGCGGTGAATGCCGACGGATAGTCCGCCGCAACATCGAGCGACTCGGCCAGCTCCTTCTCCCGCGCGAAGCGGTCGCGCCTGAGCGGCGCCAGCTCGCGCGCGACGAGCGCCGAACGCCCGCGCTCGATCGCGAGACGGTCCTCCCGTCGCTCGGCGTTCGCCATTTCGATCGCCGCCCGCTGGTACGGAATGGAGCGTCCGTCACTCACTGCGATCATGGCAGACCCTTCCCAGGCAATCTCGCGCTCGTCCAGCGTGGCCAATGCTCGCTGAGCGTGCGTGTCGGCGAGCCAGTCCAGCAGCATCCGGGCGGAGCGGCGCTCCTCGGATCCCTCGGCCGCGGCAACGAATCGCTCGCGCACCATGGAGATCGCATCGCCGCCAAGTATGTCAGCGTGCCGCGCATAGATGGGCTGCAGCTCCGCGGTCGGCGAAAGCCCCGCCTGTGCCTGGTAGATCTCGCGCGACAGATCTTCCAGGAGCCGCTCCCCGTCAACACGCAACCGTTCGACATTGAGACCATCCCGGACTTTCACCGAGCCCCGCCCCCAGCGCTGTTCCAACCGGGCATCGAACACCGGGCACCAGGCACCGCACGCGTTGTGCTACGAACCCAAACGGAAAGGCCGTTCACGCCGCGATCCGCGCAGCGATTACGTCCGCTACGCGCTCCGCCCCCACGCGCTCCTGCGCGAGCGTATCACGATCCCGAATTGTCACAGTTCCATCCGCAATGGACTGTCCGTCGACTGTAATGCAGTAAGGCGTCCCAATTTCGTCCTGCCTTCGATACCGACGACCAATAGCGCCCGATTCATCGTAGAAGACCGGGAATTCCTTGCGCAACTCCGTCGCGATTCTATCCGCCATCTCCGGCATCCCGTCCTTTTTCACGAGAGGAAAGACCCCAGCCTTCACGGGCGCCAACGCGGGGTGAAAGCCGAGTACCGTGCGTCCCTCAGCTTCGCCCTCCACAGTCTCCTCGCGATATGCATTGACCAGCAGCGCCAACAACGTCCTGTTCGGCCCCACAGCCGTCTCCACCACATAGGGGATGAAACGGCGGTTGTTCGGCTGATCGAAGTACTCCAGCTTCTTCCCGGAAAATTCCTGGTGGCGGCCAAGATCGAAATCTCCGCGGTTGTGCACCCCTTCGATCTCCGCGAAGCCGAGCGACCCGCCGAAGTCGAACTGGATGTCGGACGCGGCCCGCGCGTAATGCGCCAGCTCATCCTTGCGCTGGTCGTAAAAACGCAGACGATCCTCACGCAGCCCCAGTCCGCGGTGCCACTTCATTCTCTCCTCGCGCCAGTACTCGAACCATTTCATGTCCGTACCGGGCTCGACGAAGAACTGCATCTCCATCTGCTCGAACTCGCGCGTGCGGAAGATGAAGTTCCCGGGCGTGATCTCGTTCCGAAACGCTTTCCCGATCTGTGCTATGCCAAACGGGATTTTCTTGCGCATCGACTGCTGCACGTTGAGAAAGTTGACGTACGTGCCCTGCGCGGTCTCCGGACGCAGGTAAACCACCGCCGCCGTGTCCTCGACCGGCCCCATGAACGTCTTGAACATCATGTTGAATTGCCGCGGCTCGGACAGAGTACCCTTCATGCCGCACGAGGGGCACTGCGCATCCGGCGCACCTGGTGTCCCCTTGATTGTCGGGTCGTCAGCGCGGAAGCGGCGCTTGCAGTTTTTGCAGTCCACGAGAGGGTCGACAAAGCCGCCGACGTGCCCGCTTGCCTCCCACACCCGCGGGTGCATGAGGATGCCGCTGTCCAGCCCCTCGACATCGTCCCGGGCGCGCACCATGCTCTTCCACCAGCGGTCCTGCAGGTTCCGTTTCAACTCAATGCCGAGCGGACCGTAATCCCACACCGAGCCCAAGCCACCGTAGATCTCGGAGGACTGGAAGATGAAGCCGCGGCGCTTGCAGAGTGAGACGAGGGACTCGAAAACGTCAGGCATGGAGCGGGGAATAGGGAAGTGGGAAGTGGGAAGTGGGGAGGAGGGCGAGGGCGGAGGGCGGGGAAACACGGGAAGCGGGTCAACGTTGGCGAGAGCCACTGCTTCGACTAACCCTAATCTCCCGATTCCCGATTCCCCAGCTTTTTCGCTATAAGCTCGCCATGAAATCGCCCGTTTTCTATGAAAGTCTTGTTTGCGTCGTAACCCGACGCGATGACGCCTGCGATAAAGACGCCCGGTATGGGAGTTTCCATGGTCGAAGAATCGTGCGCGGGAATTCCTGTCCGCGAAGCGATCGGGACGCCGAGATCGCGCAGAAGGCCCACTTCGGGAAGATAACCCAGCATGAGATAGACGTGGGCAGCCGGGAGTCTCGCCTCACCTTCTGATGTGTCAATCACAACGTCCGACGGAGTGATAGCACGCACGCGCGAGTTCCATCTGGCGGCGATTGAGCCGTCCGCGAGTCTGCCATTCATGTCGGGTAGCACCCATGGCTTGATGTTCTTGTCGAACGTCGGCCCGAAGTGCACGAGCGTCACGCGAGCGCCGCAGCGGTACAGATCGAGCGCGGCATCGACCGCCGAGTTGCCCCCACCCACCACGACGACGTCCTGCCGGAAGGCCTGGTGACCCTCGCGATACAGGTGTGAGACGTGAGGCAGACTTTCTCCGGGCACCTCGAGCAGATTCGGCGCCCCGAAATACCCCGTGGCGACAACGACGGCATTGGCGTGAGTTACGCGCTCACCACCAGCGCGCGGGGCGGATTTAACCAGAAAGGTCGTAACTGCGCTCCTCGCGCCACCCGGCTCCCACCTCCCACCTCCCGCGTTTCCACTCCCCACTCCAAACTTCCCACTCTGCATTCCAATTTGCACCACTTCCTCATACTGCCTCACATCCAGATCGAAATGCTCCACCACCGCGCGGTAATATGCCAACGCATCCCGCCGCGCCGGTTTCTCCGCGGCTACCGCGAAGGGAATGCCGCCAATCGCGAGCTTCGCGGCAGTTGAAAAAAAAGTCATGTAGGTAGGATAGCTCGCGAGCCCACTCACTACGCTGGCCCGCTCCAGGACAATCGTGCGATGTCCGGCTGTACTGGTTGCGATGGCCGCCGCCAGGCCACAGGGGCCCGCTCCCACCACCACGACATCGGCGGACGCCACCGTCTCGTCATGCTCCGGCACTCAGCCTACCGGTGCTGCGGCGCGCTGACCGTGCGCCGTTACCGCACGCCCTACCTC
>JBPCJT010000199.1:0-13503 GCA_051005015.1 Gemmatimonadaceae bacterium
CCGGCGTACTCGATCTGGTTGCGAAGCTCTACATCCCCTGACGGAAGCGACGCACGCGCATCTGACAACGACAGACAGCCGCGAGCCACGTCATTCATTTCAAAGTGAACTCGCGCAGCCCAATACGCTCCCCGCGCGCGCGCAGGACCACGGCCGTGCTCTCTCAGCAGCCTTTCGAGATGCGCCAGTGCAAGCGTCCGCTCGCCTCGTTGCAGCTCGAGCTGTGCAAGTCGTAGCAGCGCATCCTCGGCACGGCGGGACAATGGATGCTCCACCGTGATCTGCCGGTAATCTCGCTCTGCTTCGGCAGAAGTGGTTGCCAGCGAGGCGCGCCAGAAGAGCGCTTCAGCCTGTGCCAGCGTGCCTGGCGCGGCCTCCCGGAACAGCGAATCAACGATGCCTCGCCCTTCTGCGCCCTTGCCTTCGTTGACCAGCCGCTGAGCGTGCAGGTACAGGCTGTCCTTCGAAACCACCGATGGGTTGGGTTGCGCAACTTCCTGCTGGGCCCCGGCGGATCCTGCCGATCCTGCCGCAAAGACGAAGACTGCCATGGAGACCAGGGGTCGCATCAGGCTGCCAATCGCTCGTGTGGAGTACAGAGCGCCAGCACCAGCGATGACATCACTTGTTCCTCCGACGACACCCTCGTGTCTTTCAGGGCATTGTCGGTTACAAGCAGTGCCTCGATCGCGTGATCCAGCGATTCGGTAGACCACTTCGGTACGGCCGCCACCCATGCGCGTATCGCATCGCCCCAGGGCCGGCCTGTAAGACCGGACCCCGTCTCCTTGAGAAGGCCGAAATACTCGCGCTCCAGAATGCTCGCCGACATGCCTTCGTCACTCTTCGCCCTTCCCCACGCGATGGCCAGAATATGAATGGTCATGATCATGACGAGGTACACCGGGTTTATCTTCGGCTGCGCCAGGATTTGCGGAAGCAGTGCGCTGGCGCCAAGACTGTCACGGCGTGCGATGCAATCCAGAAAGTCCGGCAATGTCTCGCCCTCACGCACCCCTACGACGCTCGTTACCGCGTCTGCGTCGATGGGCTGGTCACTACTGTAAGAAATCAGCTTGTCGATTTCCGTGGCGAGTTGCGGCAGGTCATTCCCCACGGCCGCATGCAGGAGCTGGCTCGCTCGCTCGGTAATCGTGGCGCCACCATTGCTCGCCTGACGTATGATCCACTGGTGCAGCTGATTCTCGTTGAGCGCCGAGAATGCGACGACCGTAGCCGATTGCTGGAAGACCTTGTCTACTTTGGCGGAATCGGCGGCAGCCAGCAGTAGAAGCACGGTGTCCCTCGATGGCTTGGCCACATATTTCTCGACGACAGCGCGCGCATCCTTTTTCAGGGAGGCCACGTCCCGCACGACAACCATGCGACGCTCCGCCATCATTGGCGGAGTGGAAAGCAGGCTGGCGATCGTCGAAGCATCGAGGTCACCTCCGCGACGTACCTCGAGGTTGAAATCCCGGGTCGACGGATCTACCACAGCGTCGATGAGCTGACGGCCCGCCTCCTCTTTCGAGAAGTCGTTCTCACCATGGAAGTAGTAAACGGGGTCGAAGGATCTATCTTCGATCGCCCGCTTCAGCGCGCGATGCGGCGAGGGGGCCATGTCAGCCAATATAGCGTCGAAAAAAGAACGGGCGCATCCGGTGCTGCCGAATGCGCCCGTACCTTGGTCCTGCAAGCTAGCGGTTAAAGCTCGTCAGTTGAAACTCGGCATTCGCGAAATGTACTGGCGCCTGTTCGGCCAGTAGCGCCACGGGCCACACTGGCATCCCCGTGGAAACGGAGGCAACGAGTGCCGGATTCGCCAGCGGCGAGGCCGGCTCGGGAATAGTCGCGACGACGGGCGCGAGTGATAGCACGTGCGAGGGAAGGAACCGGTCTGCCATGTTTGCCGCCCATACGCCCGCAAGCAACGCCAGACTCGCGGCAACCATCAGGTTCCGGTAGGGCAACCGTGACGGAGCAGGTGCTGTGCTCAGGCGTGCCTCGCGCAGCCGGCTTTCCAGCCGGATGCGAAAGTCGGCGGAAGGTTCCAACCTCGGAAGGTTACGGAAAAGGAGAAGTGCCCGACGTTCCGAGGCATCGTGTCGTGAACACGATTCACACTCCGCTACATGGGCCTGCATGCCCACCATGTCAACTGCGGACAGGGTGTCGTCAATGAAGGCAACGTGATCTTTCTGGAAGGCGCGGCAGTCCATCTGGTCCGTCTGATCGGGTAAGTCGAAAGTCTGGGTAGGATACCCTCCACCCACACCCCCGTTCCACCCCGCCACCCTTCCCTCAAAGGAAACTGGAGCAGCGCCTCTGCGCGGGCAAGCAGAGGGGTGAAAAGCAAAAGGCGGCGAGAGTTCTCGCCGCCTTTGTACTCTGCGGATTGTTACTTCACACCAGTGAGGGTCCAATGATTTCCGCGAAGGAGTTCCGAGCCCGATTCAACCGGGACTTCACCGTCCCGAGATTGCAATCAGTGATCTCGGCAATCTCTTCATAGGACTTCCCTTCCAGCTCCCGAAGCACGAATACCTGTCGGTGATGTTCAGGCAGCTGCGCAACCGTCTGCTCCACGAGCTCGCGCAGATGACGCTTGCGATACAGGTCGTCCGGCCGCGACATCGGATCCTCGAACTGCAGCGGACGATCTTCATCCTGCCAGTTCTTCTTGATCGTCTGGAAAAGCACTAACGGGTTTCGCGAACGGTTGCGCAGTTCGTTCTTCGCGAGATTGGAAGCGATCGTGTAAATCCAGGTCGAGAACTTTTTCGACCGGTCAAAGCGATGCAGATGCCGGTACACGCGGATGAAGACTTCCTGCACCAGATCCTCAGCCTTTTCGCGATCACCTATGGTCCGATACACGAAGTTGAGCAGCCGACCCTGGTAGCGCTCGACCAGTTCCTGAAAGGCCCGCTCCTCCCCCCCAAGAAAAGAGCTTACGACACCCGAATCATCGAGTTCGCGAAGCCTCTCTCTAACGGCCACCCCCACCAGCGGCCTCTGCTCTAGTGCGACATCGGTCATTTTCCCCTCCCACTCCCAAGGAATTTGCATCTGACAAGACAGGACGTGTGCGATTCTCCAGTTGCGTGCGGTATGATCTAAAGCAGGGCCCGTGCCGTCTGGGCCTGAATAAACGGATTTTTAAGCCTGTGTGCTCAAACGACTTACTGAACAGCCCTCATATCGTGTCGGCGGGTGGACCCTGGTTGTCTCAACCACGGGACATATGCTGAGACAACCCCGTACCACATGAACGCTTTGACCCCGTGATTCAGGACAAGGTTACCGGCGGGATTTGAAGCCAGCGGCAAACAGAAGGCCCAGCGCAGTCTTCCCATCCTGAATGCCCCCGCTCTCGACCATGCTGAGCGCTTTGGCCAATGGCATGGTCTCGACTTCAAGGAATTCGTCGGCTTCGCGCTCCGATTCTCCGAGTATCAGATCGGTTGCGAGAAAGACGTGGATCCGCTCGTCGGTAAAGCCGGGCGTGGTGAACATCGTGAAGAGGTGCTCCATCCCCTTGGCGGTACATCCGGTTTCCTCGCGGAGCTCGCGGTGCGCGCAGGTCATAGGCTCCTCACCACGGTCCAGCCGGCCGGCAGGGATCTCATATACGTACCCATCCGCGGCGTAGCGATATTGGCGGATCAACATCACCTGCGGATCCGCGCCTGCGGGATCACTCAGAAATGGGACCACCGCACTCGCGCCCGAATGCCGAATCATCTCGAGCTCGCCAATACTGCCGTTCGGGAACCGCACTGTATCGATATCGAGATTCAGCACGCGTCCGGTGTAAATGCGCTTGCTCGCTATCCGGGCTGCTTCGCTCATTGGTTTCTCCTGGCCTCTGGTCTGATGCGACAAGCGCGCTCGATCAACTGAGCGCGCTTCCCTCCGAGTCGTACACCGTCACAGGATCGCCTCGCAGCCGCTCGAGAGGACCCTGTGTGGCGGATGCGTCGCCGACGACGACTACCTGAAGTTGATCCGGATGCAGATGGCGTTGCGCAACCGTGAGAACCCGGTCTGGAGTAATGGCCCGGATGTGTGCCCGGTATGTCTCGAAATAGTTGTCGGGTAGGTCATGGACTGCCAATGTCGCGAGCGCATGGGCAATCGCACTCGTTGTTTCGTACTTGATCGGGAAAACCCCCTCCAGAAAACTGGTCGCCAGCGTCAGCTCCTCTTCCGACACGGGATCGGCCTGAATTCGATTGATCTCCAGCAGGATTTCACTCACAGCGCGGTCCGTAACATCGCTTCGCACCGCCGTCGACACGACGAAAGGCCCGGCATGCCGGCGCCAGTCGAAGTATGACGATGCGCCGTAGGTGTACCCGTGCGTCTCGCGAAGGTTGAGGTTGATCCGGGATGAGAAGAGCCCGCCGAGTACGGCGTTCATGACCAGCGCATCATAGAAATCGGGATGGCCTCTCGGAATGCCCACGTGGCCGATTCTCAGCTCCGATTGAGACGCATCCTCCTTCGCAACGATGTGGACTGCGCTACTCATTCTCGCGGCGGCAACAATGGGTGAGACCTGCGTCGGCGTGAGCACAGGCCAGTCTCCCAACACGCTCATCGCGAGGTCTTCGGCCTCAGTGGCGGAAATGTCGCCTGCGAAGATGATGGTCGTCCCGCCAGCCATGAACCGAGCGTGGTAGAAGCCCACGGTCCCGATGCGAGTTATGCCGCCTACTGTTTCCGTGCTACCGCCCTCGGGCAGAGCGTACCGGGATTCCGGGGCATACAGGAATCGTGAGAACATGTCGGATGCGAGGGTCCTGGGCTCCGTCCGTATCTGAAGCAGCTCCGCGAGACGCTCGCTCTTGAGTCGTTCCACTTCTCGTTCTGGAAACGCGGGCTCGCCAATCACCTGGGCGAATAGTCTGAACGCCTGCGTAAGCCTGGTCTTCAACACGGTCATCGATACAACGGCTGCATCCCAGTCCGCCGATACCTCGAGCGATGCCCCCACGCGCTCGAGTTGCTCCGTCAACTCGATTCCGGACCGATCGGCGCTGCCCTCGAGCAGGGCACGCGTGGTCAGCTCGGCAACACCTTCTTCACCCCTCGGTTCACTGACCGCGCCAGCTTCAGTCACCATCATGACGGTGACGATCGGCAGTTTTCGAACCGGCGCAATGAGCAGCCGAATGCCGTTTGGTAGGCGACGACGCTCGAATTGCGGAAAGTGATACTCGCGCGAGGGTCCCGGCGCGGGTTTCTGAGTGACGATCATTCGCCCGCGGCGGCCGTTCCTGCCAGTTCCATGGAGGACTCCGTCCCCTCTCGTGGAACGAACACCAGCGAGGCACGGTTGTCGGCGCCGAGGTATTCTCGCGCAAACGCGTTCACCTGTTCGCTCCGGACGCGTTCGTAACGATTTACCTGTTCGTTAATCAGAGCCGGATTACCAAAGTAGGTGGCGAACAGCGAGAGTTTGTCGGCTCGCTCGCCGGCCGATTGCATGGAGGCGGTAAAATCGGTTTCGATCATTGCAACGGCTCGGTCGACTTCGTCTGCCGTGACGCCGTCGCTCACAAGGCGGTCAACCTGCGCCACAACCTCCGCTTCGAGAAGCTCGGGGCCGATTTCAGGGCGCGCCGTTACATCGATTACCAGCAGGTCACTCCCCTTGGAGAGATCATAGGTGAATACGGTTGCCTCTGACGCGACCTGGCGTTCCCTCACAAGCGTCCGATGCAGACGGCTTCCCTTTTTCATTCCGAGGATTGCGCCGCACACACTGGCTGCGTAGTAGCTCTCGCTGCCGAATACGGGAGTGCGGAACGCGAGGAAGAGGCGTGACAGCATGACTTCATCGGCTACGACCTCCCGTCGCCATTCGCCAATGCGGGGGGCGACGGCCAGCCCGCCAAGCGCCTGCCTGTCTTGCCCTTTTGAAATAGCGCCGAAGTAGCGTTCGACGAGAAGGCGTGCATTAGCCGGATCGAAATCGCCCGCGATTGTCAGTACTGCGTTATCCGGTGTGTAGAAAGTCCGAAAGAACTCCGCAATGTCGTCCAGGCTGGCTCCGGAAAGATCCTCCATCGAGCCGATCAGTGAGTGGTGGAATGGGTGACTCTCCGGAAATGCAAGCGCTGGAAGTCGCTCCCACCATGTGCCGTACGGCTGATTATCAACTGACCACCGGCGTTCATTCTTCACCACGTCGCGCTGGAGATCGAGCTTCTGCTGCGTCATGGCTGGCAGGAGTTGCCCCATGCGGTCGGCTTCCAGCCATAGAATCTGCTCGAGATGGTTTGAAGGAACCGTCTCGAAGTAATTCGTGCGGTCGAGCCAGGTCGACCCGTTGAGCGTACCCCCGGCACGCTGAATGAGTTCGAAATGCTCGTTCGTGCCTACGTTGGCTGAGCCCTGAAACAGCATGTGCTCGAACAAGTGCGCAAAGCCGGTCCTGCCCTTGCGTTCGTGTGCCGAGCCAACATGGTACCACAGGTTCACCGCGACGATCGGTGCGGTGTGGTCTTCCGACAGTGTCACCAGCAGTCCGTTCGCGAGTCGGAAGGTTTCAACCGGTATGTGCATCAGCGTAAATTGCACGGGGCCAAGGGTTGAAGGGAACCCCGTTGCGAAAGTACGTCCCCCGTCTTCACCTATGCGATCGCCGTCGCACGCGAACCCACCCGACCACCGGCGCCTGCCCGCTATCGCCCTCATGCTGATAATTGCGATTGTCCTGGCAGTAGCAGGCGTACTCTTTCTCGCATGGTGGCGACAGGAACGCATCACGTTTCAGCCGCCGCCCCCGCCGTTTGAGGATCCGGGTGACACTCCCCGGGTTCAGTATGCCGCCGCCGATGGGACCCGGCTCTTTGCGTTTCTCGTTGGAACACCGTCAGCCGATCGCGGGCTGATCCTCGCTTTTCACGGCAATGCCGATCTCGCCGTCTGGCAGATTCCATGGGCTCGTGAACTCGCCGCGCGTAGCGGATGGCAGGTCATGCTGGCGGAATACAGGGGCTACGGAGGTGCGGAAGGATCCCCAACCTACGCGAACGCCCAGGAGGACTCACGAGCCGCGTTACGCTATGCGATCGAGTCGCTGCGCATCCCCGCTTCACGCCTGGTCCTTTTCGGACATTCGTTGGGATCGGCGGTGGCGACGGAGCTTGCAACAGAAGTCAATCCTGCTGCGCTTGTGCTGCAGTCGCCCTTCACATCGGCGCGTGACATGGCGCGCATTATCGTGGCCCCCCCGATCACGGTGGCGTGGCGCCTGATCAGCCGCATTCACTACGACACCGAGACCAGGGTCGCGGCTCTGGGTGTGCCGGTCCACGTGGCGCATGGAGACCGCGATCTGATCGTTCCCGTGCGCATGGGTCGCCGCGTTCACGCAGCGGCGAAAGAAAAAGGCCAGCTCCTGATTATCAACGGAGCTGGCCACAATGATGTTGAGGACCGGGGTGGGGAACGTTACTGGGATTTTTTTCTCGCCGCACTCATGGGCGTATCGGCTGTCCCGTAATATCCCGGATTTCGATCGCTCCCATCTGCAGTCCTTTCAGTGAAGACTCGAGCATGGTGCGGTCGCCGACAATGACGACCGCGAGCTTGCCCGTATCGACATACCGCCTCGCAACCCGCTGTACGTCCGCCTGGGTGACACGCTCAACCTGTTGGACGTAGCCGTTGTAGTAATCGCCCGGAAGATCATATAGCACAACAGGAATCAGTTGGCTCGCGATGTCTCCCGTGCTCTCGAAGAGGGCTGGCAGTTCCAGCTGTCTGAGTCGTTTGGCCTTTGCCAACTCTGCGGCCGGTACAGTGTCCTGAATAGCGCGCAGCTCCTTCATAAATTCAATGAGCGCCGAGTCGGACTTGGCGGCCGTAATTTCCGCCGATGCGGTGAAGGGTCCGGCTGCCCGTCGCATGTCGAAGCGCGAGCGAGCCCCGTACGTATATCCCTTCGTCTCGCGAAGGTTGTTGTTCAATCGGCTCGTGAACGATCCGCCGAGAACCGTGTTCATCACGAGTAGCGCGAAGTAATCATCTGTTGAACGGGGAACCCCCACCGTTCCAATCCGAAAGGATGATTGCGGCGCGCCGGGCTTGTCGATCAGGTAGATCGTGGTGGCCAGTGACGCGAGTGGCTGTCTCCAGTCCGAGCGACTGACGGGCCCGCGTTGCCAACTTCCAAAGAGTGTTGCGATTTTCCGCTCGATCTCATCGGGACGCACATCTCCCACGATGATCAGCGTCGCGTTATTCGGTCGGTAGTTGGTGCGATAGAACTGCTCGATGTCGGCACGAGTGATCGCCTGCGTCGAGACCTCCGTGCCCGACAACGGTTGGCCATAAGGGTGGCCCGTGCCGTACAGGATCGAGGCAAAGGCGCGATCAGCGATCGTGCGGGGTTGATCTTTCACCTGAAGCAGGCTGGTTAGTCGCTCCTTGCGCAGCCGCTCGATTTCCGGCACGGGAAAGCTCGGCCGCAGCGCGATATCAGCGAACAGTGCGAGCGCACTGTCCAGTTGCGTTGTCGGAGTGTGCAGCGCGACCCGACTCGCATCCCAGGCGCTCGATGTGCCGATCTGGGCACCGAGGAACGCTGCCTGATCCGCAATCTGCAGTGCGTTACGCGTGGTCGTGGCTTCCGCCAGCAGCGCTGCCGTCAGCGTTGCGACACCCGCCTTCCCGGTCGGATCCCCTTCGCCCCCGGTACGGACGAGCAGGATAAAATCCGCGACCGGAAGCTCACGATGCTCCACAATCAGCAGCTTGAGACCGTTCGTGAGTTCGCGGCGATGGATCGGTGGGAGATGCAGTGAAGGCGGTGGGCCCAGTTTCGGCGGCCGGGTACGATCCACTGCGGCTGGGGTAATTGCAGTGCCCGACCCAGAGCTCATGGTCCCTGGCGCTGTCGTACAGGAAACGAGTACGAGCGACAGACAGAGAGATACGATTTTCACCTGGAGCCTCCAGTTACCTTCAGCGACGTCTGGCCGGCCGGAACAACCGTCAGTACCACCTTTGGTTTTGCGAGATATGCATGTGCTACGCGATGAATGTCGTCGCGGGTAACGCGATCATATCGCTCCGCATCCTCGCGAGCGTAGTTCGGAGTTCCGGCGAAATAATTATAGTAGTTCAACAGTGATGCCTTCCCTCGCACGCTCGACAGCTGGTCGATTTTCCGGGCACGGAATGTATTCCTGGCCCGTTCAAGCTCACGAGGCGTGATCCCGTCTCGCATGAGCTTCGTGAGTTCTTCCTGAACGAGTGTTCCAATTGCGGCAGGGGTCTGGCCTGGCTTTGGTGTTGCGATCACGTAGAACTGCGATGACAATCGGCTGCTCGCCTGAAAGGCACTGACGTCCTGGGCGAGCTGGAGATCGTATACGAGCCGCTTGTACAGCCGCGAGTTCTTGTCGCCTGCCAGGATATACGCCAACAGATCGAGCGAGGCGTCATCCGGTTGGAACAGCGCCGCCGACGGCCATGTCCAGTAGACTCGTGGCAACTGTACGCGGTCTTCAAGCACCAGGAAGGTATCTCGCGCCAGAATCACGGGAGATGGTGTTGGCCGAGTCGGCAACTCGGCTCCCCGTGGAATGTCTCCAAAGTTTCGCTCCACCCAGCCCCGTACCGAATCACGATCAAAGTCACCGGCAACCACCAGCGCTGCATTGTTCGGGACATAGTAGTTTCGGAAGAACTGCGTGACATCCTCCAGTGATGCGGCGCTCAGGTCGGCCATCGAACCAATGACCGGCCACGAGTACGGGTGTTCTCGCGGATAAAGCGCTGCCGCGATGGTTTCGAAGGCACGCCCATACGGCACATTGTCGACGCCCTGCCGACGTTCGTTCTTCACGACATCGCGCTGAACGTCCAGCTTCGACTGATCCATCGTCGGTAAGAGCCAGCCCAGACGATCAGCGTCCAGCCAGAGCGCTAGCGGAAGGGCGTTCGACGGCATCTCGATGTTGTAGTCCGTCCGGTCTTCGTTCGTGGAGCCATTATTGGCCGCTCCGGCAGCTTCGAGCAGCTGATCGAACTGTCCCACCGGAACGTGCGCCGATCCCATGAACATGATGTGCTCGAAGAGATGTGCGAATCCCGTTCGCCCGGGCTTCTCATCGGCTGAGCCCACCTTGTAGTACATGTTCACCGCGACCATGGGCACCGATCGGTCTTCGTGCAGGATGACCTCGAGCCCGTTCGCTAACTGGTACTTCTCGCTCGGCAGGCTGATCGACTGCGCAGCGACGGGCGCTGCCAATAAGTAGCACCATAGAACTAATGCTCGAGTCACGGCAGTTTCCTCTCCAGGACGAAGGCAAGCGGCACTTTCAGGGATTCTCCGAACACGAAGCGCAGGGATTCGCTGGCGTTGGCGGAAATGGGGCTGGTTGTTGTCGGGGAGGTGTACGCCTTCATCTCCAGTCGCCGTGCAAGAATGACCAGTCGCAACATGTGAAACCGGTCGCTGACGAGAACAACTGATCGGTCCTGCTCCGATTGCATCATACGCGACACGGCACGAAGGGATTCACTCGTCGTGCGACCTTCTGTTTCAAGCGCGATCGCACTGGACGGCACCCCGTGGCGCATGGCGTACCGTCGGCCGGTCTCGGCTTCACTCGTGGTATCGCGAGGTCCGCGCCCCCCCGTCAGGATCAGACGCGGCGCGATCCCGCGGTGCCAGAGGGCCAGTGCGTGGTCCAGCCTCGCACGTAACACGGGCGAGGGACGACCTTCGTACTGCGCGGCGCCAAGAACGACGATCGCAGCAGCGGGGCGCGCTTCATCCCTCCGCCCCCACACGAACACCGCCAGCATCATGCATAACCACAGCGCCGTGACGAGCAGGGCTCCCCGGGCAATCGCCCGTCTCCCTCGTCTCCAGCGCGAGTCCATGCTCGAAAGGTAGATGGACTGCACCGCGGGCAGGAAGCGCTGAGTTGTTATTCAGCCAGACTCAGCATCGCCAGCCAGAAGACATCGAAAGCCACTCGTCGCTCCGCGTCTGCCACGAGCGTCCAGTCGACGGCAAGCCCGGTGTTGAAGGCTAGAACCACATCCGCCAGAAGGGTGGCTGGAACGCGCGGACGAAGCTCGAGAGCCGCGAAGAGAGCCTCCACCGTTCGAGCGGCTGCATCGCGGCGTCGAATGCCTGAAGCTCGCACGGCAGCCTCGACTACAGTACTGGGGTCGTGCGCGAGATCGGACAGGATGCGAACGTGTCCTGTCGCCAACTCCCTCGTCAGCCAGCGCCACAACATGTCGATCGCCGTTGGGGCCGTAGCGGCATCGAGCGCCCGACTCTCTCGCTCCTCGATCTGGGTAGTAAGCCAGTCGATCGTGCGCGCGAGCAACAGCTCCTTCGTGTGAAAATGGTAGTGGATCAACCCTTTGCTGACGCCGGCTTCATCGGCAACATCCTGCATGTTCAGCTTCGCGGCACCTCCCGCAAGAAGCCGTGCTGCGGTGGCGGCAAGAATTCTGGGTTGTGACTCACCAGAAGCAACCATCATCCGAACTGCCGGGTGGTGCCTGGGGTGGGACATTCCACATGGTAACCAGCCCCACCAAGCTGTGCGGCCAGCACATCCTGCGGTCCCGGCTCACCATGCACGAGCCAAACGGGACCCAGGCGAGGAGATTGCTCACGCACCGTGTTCAACCAGCGAGTCAGCTCACCGCGGTCCGCGTGTGCGCTATAGCCGTTGATGATCTCAACCGAAGCGCGAAGTGGCACTTCTTCGCCGAAAACCTTGATCGTCTCCCGCCTTTCGACGATGCGTCTCCCAAGCGTATGCTCGGCTTGAAAGCCAACGATCAGGATGGTGTTTCTGGGATCCGAGGCGCCGTGCGCCAGGTGATGGAGAATCCGGCCAGCCTCCGCCATCCCTGAAGCCGCAATAATCACCATGGGGCCGCGCGCCTGATTAAGCGCCTTGGATTCTTCCGCCTTGCGGGTGAAGTGAACCAGGTCGAATTGAAACAGCTCCGTCACCTGCCGAATCAGATCCTCGCTGTCGTCGAACAGTTCGGGATGCTGCGCAAACACCGTCGTGGTATCAATAGCAAGCGGACTGTCTATGTAGATGGGAATCGCGGGGATTGATCCGCTCCGATACAAGGCATGCAGGTCGTACAGGATCTCCTGTGTGCGCCCTACCGCAAACGCTGGAATCAGCGTGCGACCCCCGCGAGCCGCCGTCTCCCGAATCACTCTGGCGAGATGTTCCTTTGCCTGCTCCACAGACTCGTGGTCACGGTCGCCGTAGGTCGATTCCATGATGACCGCGTCGGCGCCCCCGGGACAGACGGGATCACGAATAATCGGCAAACCCGTTCGACCAATGTCTGCGGAAAACACGAGGCGTCTGGTTATCGAACCCTCCGTGCAATCCAGGACTACTGACGCCGAGCCAAGAATGTGTCCGGCATCGACGAAGGTCGCCCGAACCCCGGGGACGACTTCGAATTCCTTGTCATATGGAACGCCAACCATGAGATCCACCGCGCGAACTGCATCGCGAATCGCGTACAGGGGCTCGACACTTTCCTTTCGGCGTCTCGCCAGGAATTCCACGTCTTTTTCCTGAATGTAGGCAGAGTCTGCCAACATGATCGCACTCAGGTCGCGCGTGGCGCTGGTGGTCCAGATGGTTTTCGAATATCCGTGCTTCGCGAGAAGTGGAAGGCGGCCGGCGTGATCTATGTGGGCATGGGACAGGATCACTGCATCCAGCTTCTCGACCGGAACCGGAAGCGCGATGTTCTTCTCGTACATCTCGCTCCGCTTTCCCTGAAACATCCCACAATCCAGAGCGATCGTGTAGCCGTTCACACGAAGCAGATGGCAGGAGCCCGTCACTTCACGTGCTGCGCCGACGAAGGTGATGTCCATTTCTCTACGTTGCCTCCAGGACCCCTCAAGACAACGGCGGCCGCTTATCGGACCGCCGTCAGATCACTAGCCGGAACCCATGCACCAGTTGGGCCTGCCTACCCTTCGGCATCAGCAATGCGCTGAAACACCACGGTCAGCCGCTGATCATCCTGTGTCATCATGGCTGGCAGCCATCCACCTCGACTTCGCTCGTTGAGGAGATCCGTCAGGGCATCCTCATCATCACGAATGTGTCGGGTGAGGCGAATCATCACTGCCTGATATTCTTTCATGTGCGCGAAGATAGTAGCTTCTCGCACATGGACACCACCCCCGCCTTCCCAACCCTCTCGATCATTGCGCACCCCCTGGTCCAGCATAAGCTGACGTTGCTGCGCGACCGGAGAACGCCGACCAAGATCTTCAAGGAGCTGGTGGACGAAATTGCCATGCTCATGGCATACGAAGCAACGAGCGAACTATCACTGGAGCCCACGCCCGTCGAGACCCCACTCGAACAAACGATCGGCGTCCGTGTCAGCGGCAAGAAGCTTACTCTCGTTCCCATTCTGCGCGCGGGGCTCGGAATGGTTGAAGGAGTCTTGCGG
>JBPCJT010000200.1:0-11785 GCA_051005015.1 Gemmatimonadaceae bacterium
GATGGTGGCGGCGCTCCGTGCGTCAGCCGCCAATTCGCGCACCAACCGGCCGAGCGCACCCTGCACGAGAAAGAGCGCCGGCTCGAGTGTAGATGCGGGCGTCGCAAGCTCCACTTCCACGCGCCGCTGCCGTTCCGCGCGTGCCAGCACCGGGCGCAGCCTGTCCTCGCCGCGAGCCAGGCGCCAAGCCAGGAGACCCGTATCTCCCCAACGGCGCTCGACATCAGCCGGCTCGAGCGCCGCGAACGAGCCAGCCGTCGTGATCCCGAGCGACTGAAGCGCCTCGCGGATCTCCTCCTCCATGGGGATGAGCCCCAATGGTGCCGCAGCCAGATAGGCTGCGTCACCGTCTAAAGGAACTATGACAGGATACTTTCCACTATTCCTCTCCCCATTTTTCATTTTTTGCCCAGGCGGGCAGCCCGCAGCCACTTGACCCCAGGTTCCCGCATAAGCGGCCACGCATGAATTCGCGGCTGCAGCGCGGGAATCCGGGTGCCAGCGGCCAGCGATGCCGAGTAGACACTGGAGCAGCTCCGGCTCGCCGCCAATGGAGTCGAACCCTGATGCTCCCACCCACCATGTTCCCGGTTTTCCGGTAGCGGGAGTTACCTGTGGTGAGGCCTGGAGGAGATCCGCCGTGACCACGTCCACGGCCCGGGCGATGACATCGTTGTCCCAGTTCAAAATCTCAAGCTCCGCGCACAACGCCCGCGCCTCAGCAACCGTCATTCCGGCCCGAACTTTCCGGCGGGATGCTCCTTTCGATACCGTGCGCAGCCGTTGCGAGTGTACGATGCCGATGGGCAGGTCATCCCACGCCGGCAGTGGGGACTGCGGACTGCGGATCGCGGATTGCGGACCGTGAAGGGGGGATTGCGGGTTGGGGGTTGCTGGCTGTGGTGGTTGACCCTGGTGCGTGGTAAGTGATCCGGGTCGCGTTCCGCTCCTTTCGTCCGAAATCGGGTTCCGCGCACCGCCGAGCTCGAGCGCGTGGGTGTTGTCTGTGGCCGACAGGGAGAGGGGGAGAGGAATCTGCGCCCCGGTCATCGAGATCGTTCCCGACTCCATCCGCCCGGCCGCTGGCCAATTCCCGATCCGCGATTGCATCGGTCCGGGTGAAAGCCGTCCGACCTCCGCGTCCTTGGCTGCTGGCACCTGATTTCTGGTCTCTTTTTCCAGCCACACCGCGCCGATCGGGAACCTCGGGATGCGCACACAGGCGACTCGCCAAACCGACTCCATAACTCACCTCGATCCTGCGACGAATTCCACCTTTTTCCACCAGGATTTCGAACTGCGAATCCAACCGCGAACTGCGAACTGCGAACTGTGAATTCAACTGCGAGCTGTGCCGTTTGATCTCCGGCTGATCCCTGATTCGGGATTTGTGGTTAGTAGCTCGCGGTTCGCAGTTCGCAGTTCGCAGTTCGCAGTTGGTAGTTAGGCGTCTCTTCCTTCGCTCCACACGGAGCCGAAGCGCCCCTGGGATGGCAGCGGCGCTCTTCTCTCCGGTCACGACCAGCGCTGCCCCCGCACTCCGGGCGAGGCGCGTGAGCCGGACCGCCGCCGAACGCGAGAGTGGGGGGGCACCGTCGAGCACGACGAGCGCGAAGGCGCCGCTCCGGAGAAGTACGTCGGCGCACCACGTTCCCCTGGAGGGAGATGTGGGGCGGATCATCCAGAGGCCGGTTTCGGATTGCGGATTGCGGACTGCGGGTCGCGCTCGGCGAGTTTCCGATGGCGAGCTGCGAGCCGCGGACGCTCCTTCGTACAGGTGAGCCCAGTCCTGTGGGGCCAGCGTCCGGCTGGCGTCGACGTACGCCACCCACAGCTTCTGCCCCAGGGTTACCTGGACGAGATGGCGGAGAAAGGTCGTCTTGCCACCTCCGCGAGTGCCGAGCAGTTCGGTGAGGCGCCCCATGGGAATGCCCCGAGCCGGCAGGGCTGTGTCGAGCGCTTCAATCCCGGAAGCCAGGCCGGTGATCTCGCTCCCGGACGGGGAGGGCGGAACCAATTCCGCAAGGTGCTTTTTGAGAGTGGCTAGTGCCGCGGTCATGGGATGGTATGAGTGATAGTACCCGAACAAACACCGAAGATTATCGGCAATATGCGGGCCTCCTCGAAGCATCCGCAAGCCTTTGCTAACCCAATCTCAAATACTCAGCCTCAGCTGCTCCTCCGCGATCGCCGATTCGGCATCATCATCCTCGTACTCCCGCATTCCCACTCCGTACTTCGCACACAATCCCCGGAAAAACCGGGAAAGCCCCTCGCGGTACCTCTCGCTAACCTGATACCCGTTCGCGTATGCCTTTCGGTAGCGCGACGCCAGGTGCGGAAACTCCTGCTCGATAAAAGGGAGATACCTTTGCCGAGCGGCGCTCTGCAGCCTGAGCGCGCAGGCGCCGATATAGGTCGCGTCCGACTCGGCAACGCGCCTGACCAGGGCCTCGAGTGCAGCGGGATGGTCCGTAATTCCGGGAAGAACCGGCATGCAGTTGACGCCGGCGTCGATTCCCGCCTGGCGCAGGCGAACGAGCGCTCGCAAGCGGGACTCCGGCGTGGGTGCGCGTGGCTCGAGGCGGCGCGCCAGTTCACGGTCGAGCGTAATGAGCGAGATATGCACGGAGACTCTGGAGTTACGCGCAATCCGCGCGAGCAGATCTATGTCGCGCGTGATGAGGGGGCTCTTGGTGATTATGACGACATTCATCTCCGCGTGTTCGGCGAGCACCTCCAGGATGCCGCGTGTGACCCGGTAGGTGCGCTCGGCGGGTTGGTACGGGTCGGTGGCGGTCCCGATCACGACCGCTTCGCCGCGGATTAGGCCGAGGTGCCTGGCGCTTCCCTGGCGGAGCGTTTTCCGGAGGACGGAGGGCGCGTTTTCCTTGACGACGACGTGGCGCTCGAAGGCGAGCCACGGGGGCATTTTGCGGAGGTCTTCGTGAAGCGAGACGTCCGCATCAGGCTTGGTTGCGGCACGCTCCATCACGTAGCGGTGAGTGTAGCGGGCGTAGCAGTAGGCGCAACCGAAGGCGCATCCGACGTATGGGTTGATGGACCAGTAGCCCATGCCGGTCGCCTTTGGGTCGTTGAGGACGGACTTGGCGCGGGAGGCGTGGTAGGAAATGTCGGCTTGGCGGCCGAGGATGGGGAGGGGTGCATAGGCCTTAGTGACGGCGAAAAGTTCAGACTGGTGCACAAGAAGATTTCCTTTCAGGTTTCTGACAGACGAACCCGAACATATACCGAATATCGCGAGCGCGCAAGCTGTGGGATTGGGGGACGAGGGCACCCAAACCATGAACCACGAACGATCCGAGTCCGAGTGCTAACCTCCCTTAGTCCGGGTGCCAACCTCCGTCGGAAACTGGAACCGCTCGTTTACCTGAGTGCCACGCAACATCCCCCCTGGCAGGTTACCCATGGCCTTGAATTGTGACTGGTGATTGGCGCCAAATCCTTTTTATCCTGGGTCTTCTTGTAATCGCACACGTCGGCACCCTCGAGACCTGCGATCATGTAGGCATGTGATGTGTCGCGCTGGGGGTGTTTGTTTCCGGAACATTCGTGCGCCACGTGGCTGCTTACGCGCCTGCGTTTTTCCACGAAATCGAAGGTCATGCCCATGGCATGTTGAGCATTAGGTACCGCAATCCAGTAAAGTACTTGCTTTGATTCAAGCACAAATCCCTTCGTCTTGCAGCTAGTCAGGTTGGTAATCCGGGCAAGCACTGCTCCGTGCTGGCCGATTTCCCCCTTTTTCAGCTTCTTGGCCCGCTTCTCGGATGCTACCTCAACCCTGATATGACCATTCGGAGTCGTGTCGGTGCAGTTCGCGATGTTTTCGGGTTCCAGGAATGCCGTGTCAGGACCATGGTTCCCGTTCTGCTTGTCAAAGTCCGCACTGTCTTTTTCTGTAACCCAATTGGCGAACCTGCCGCTGCGAAGCATCGTGTCAAGGTTAGCTGGCAACTGCGCCATTGAGCCTAGCAGTACCAGAGAATCCCTGACCACCACTGTCGTATCTTGCGACGGTGAAGGGCTCGCTACGCTATCCTGCGCCGTCTCTTCTTTTCCATTGCACGCAAGCACAGTACTAACCGTTCCCGCCCACAGGAGAGTGCAAAGGCACTTGCCGAATAACAACTGTTGAGTGGAGTAAACCATTGATCCCCCTGTTTGAAGATTTCGTTGAGCTCCTTAACTGCACCGCTAATGCGAAATCATCTCGCGCATCCGCCGAACTGCAGGTTGCAATTCCACGTCGGCACTGCTCCAGAGATGCGCAACCGCCGCTGCCCACCGCCTAGCCGCCTCCCGCTCCCCCCGCTTTTCAGCTATCTCCGCCCGCAACGCCATCGCTCGAACCAGACCGGCCCCTTCTTGCACTCGCCTTACGACAAATGTCCCCAGCGTTGGGAGCGCGTTAAGCGATCGGTCAAGATGCTCAGCCGCAGCCGCCGTGTCTCCCATTGCGAGCAGGAGCCACGCTTCCTGAAAGGTGTGGTCTATGGACACGTTGCCCGGTACGAGTCCCAGGCTTTCCCGGCGCGCGAACAACACGTTGAGCTGAGCTCGAGCACCGGCGAAGTCGCCGCGTAGATATTTCGTCTGCGTCTCTTCCAGAATACCCGACTGGACGCTGACGTAGCGCAGTGCGGATTTCTGCAGCACCGGCACTGCCGCGCTCATCGACTGAGACAGTAGCGCATCGCGCGCCGCGCTCTGCTGCGAGCGTGTCGGGTAATAGCTCGGGATGCTTCGATCGACCTGGTTCGCAAGCATCTGAATGCGCGATGCCGGTGCGCCCGCCGCGGAGTAGGCGGCGAGAGTCAGTGTAAGCGCGGACAGAGGTGTAGGCGGATACAGTGTAGTTCCCGTATGCGTGCTGAAGGCGTATCCATGTGCCGCGCTTTGCAGGAGCTCCGCGGCGCGGGCCGTCCGTCCCGTCAACGCCGCGAGCCCGGCCGTCCAATCCTTCTCATGCTCGTTCGGAACAGGCCAGGCGAACATTGAGTCGGCGAGCGCTCTTGCCGGCTCGAAGCGCTGCAGTTTCAGAAGAAGACGCACCTCGCTCAGCCCAAGCTGAAGTGAGAGGCGTGTATCAGGCGCGAGAGCGCGCGCCTTTCGAATCGCTGTCAGCGCATCTTCGGTTTGCGTGCTCGCCTCCAACACCTGCGCCACGGCTGCATGCGCCTCGGCGCTCCGGGGAAAGGCACGCCGCCATTCTTCCGCGATCGTTCCCAGGATGCGGCGCGTGTAGGTGACTGCCGGTCCAACGGGTCCCTGCAACGCAGCGCGACTGCCAAAATCGCTGGCCCGCACAGGGAAAAATGCCAGAGTCTCCGCCTGCATGGTTGGCGATGCCCGGAACCATACTGTATCACTTGCAAGCGCGAATCCGTCGCGCACCCTGTTCGGCTCCGCAAACAGAAGTTGCGACAGCCGTCCTGGCGCCATCTGCCTGAAAGCGAGGTAAGCCGCCGGAACGCGCTCGAGCGCTTCCTGGTACGCAAGAACGGCTGCGTGGTAGCTTCCGCGAAAATACCAGCGCTGCGGATTCCCTTTCGGGATAACCAGCTTGTCGCGGCTGCGGCACTCCCCCAGGCCATACCACGCGGCGAAATTACTCGAATCCCTGGCGACCAAACTGGAAAAGAGCTCGCACGCAGCGGGATAGTTTCCCGTTCCGAGCGCAAGCAATCCCTGCGACAAGATACCGTCTTGCTCGGCCAGCTTTGCCCTGAGCGCAACGGCCCGCCGTGCGGCTGCGCGCCAGCTCTCGGGGCGGTCGCTCGTCCAGGCCATCGTCTGCGCATACCACAGGTGAGCGCTCGCATATCCGGGATCCAGATCGGACGCGCTGCGAAACTGGGTCACCGCTCCGTTTATATCCCACGCGCTTAGCGCCTTGTGCCCCGCGAGATACGCCCGCAACGCCTCGGAGTTCGTCGTTTCCATGGCCCCGCGGGCAAGCTCCCCGCTCCCACCAATAATTCTTGCCATGAGAGAGTCCGCCAGGATACTGAACATCGCGGACGCGTCAATGAGACTGCGTTTCACGCGCACTGTATATTCCTGGGCTGGTTCGCGCGCACGAACATCGTAAATCGCCGCGCGTACCTCGATCACACCACCCGTTGCTGCACGCACGTGCCCCCAAATCGCGTGCCGGGCACGCAGTTTTTCCGCAAGGGCGAACCGGTCCTCCAGTGTCAGGCGCCGATTTCCTCGCTGGGATCGTGCGTCATTGATCTGGTACGTGTTCACTAGCTTCACCCCCTGCCAGCGCGCAAGCGCGTCGTGAAGCATCACCTGGCAATTATCTCCGTCCAACTCTACGTGGGCGCCCCCCGTATGCTCGAAAGGAAGTACAGCGACGGTGTCGGAGAGAGTCGGATCGGTTTCACCTTGGCGGAAAAAGAACAACCAGACTGCGGTTCCGGCCGCAAGAAGTGCGACAGTGGCAGCGGCCCATTTCGCGCGATTCCTGGGCTTTAATCCCTGTTCCTCCGGTGCCGCGAGAGCCGCGGCCAGCGCGCCTTCGAATTCTCCCGCTGTCGCGTACCTGTCCGCCGGCACCTTTGCCATCGCCCGCACCAGCACTCGCTCAAGGGCCGGTGACACCGTCTCACGTAACTTTCGTATCCTGGGCGGTGTCTCCGTCATGTGCTGCGTCATTATCTGCCGTGGTGTAGCACCGTGGAAGGGCGGCACGCCGGCCAGCAACTCGAACAGCACGCAAGCCAGGTTGTAAATGTCCGAGCGTCCGTCGATGTCGCGTTCGCCTGCCGCTTGCTCCGGACTCATGTACAGCGGCGTTCCGGCCACCAGGCCGGACGACGTCAGCTTCGCTTCGCTTGCAGAGTCGATGGCCTTGGCGATCCCGAAATCGGCGACACTGGCGTTGCCGCCGTGGAGCAGGATGTTTTCGGGCTTGATGTCGCGGTGAACGACGCCATGGTTGTGCGCGTAAGACAGCGCGCCGGCAACCTGGCGGGCAATCTCCACCGCTTCTTCGATGCGCAACTGCTTTTCGCGGTTCAACCGGTCGCGGAGCGTTTCTCCCTCCACGTACGGCATCACATAATAGAGGAGACCAGCGGCTTCGCCCGAGTCGTGGACCCCCACTATATGCGGGTGCTGGAGCCGCGCCGCGGTTGCGATCTCGCGCAGGAAGCGCTCCGCGCCTATGGCGTGGACATACTCCGGGTGCAGTACCTTGACTGCAACCTGCCGCCCATGCTTGAGGTCCCGCGCCAGGTAGACCGTGGCCATTCCGCCCCGGCCGGCTTCACGCTCTATCTGATAGCGATCGGCCAGTGCGGAACGGAAACGCTCAAACAGTTCCAAACTAACAGATAACGTCTGGGAACTCGCGCTGTCCATTGTGACTCCGGACACAGAATGCGGTGGCCAAGATAAAAACTCCCACTACATCTGGCTAGGGATGGTCGCGCACCTATTCCCACTCTGACCCATCACGGAGTGTAAGACCACGAGCGTTACCATCAACGGTCAACCATTCATCGTCGCGCAGGTTGGCGAGCAAAATTGCCCGCTCCGATTCCTGGTAACCCGGTCCTGGGTGTCGTGAGCGGCAGGATCATCTTGTACTCCAACGGGCGCTACTCCGCACTGTTAAACGAGCAGACGCGGCCTTTCAGGAGGAGAGCTGCTATGTGCGAAGCGGCGCGCAGGTAACCTTTACTTCTTCGCCCGGGCAGGTCGTCGGAACGATAAGGGGGAATGTGATTGTGCGTCCACGTTTACTTTCCTTCAGTAGAAGCATGGTTCGCGCAGGGCATTGTACGAGTGAGCTTAATCCTTATGGAACGGCACTTGCTCCTTTTAAACTGGTTGTACGACAAAATTTTCCACTCGGAGAAACAGTATGCGTAACCTGTACTTGCTGGGCCTTGCCGCGATTCTGGCGTCCGGATGCGCCAGTGGCGGCGGAAGCATCTTTCCCGAAGCAGGCGATGCGGACGCGGCGATCTCTAATGCTGAGCAACAGATCAGTCAGGCCGTTGCGCTCGGCGCGGATTCGTTGGCGTTGGACGCGATGGCGTCGGCGCGCCATAATCTGGCTACCGCGCGGTCCCTGAGCACCGGCTCCGGACGTGACCGGGCTGCGTTGGCGGGGCGGCAAGCAGCCGCGGACGCTATTCTTGCTCAGGAGCGCGCGAAGCTCGTGCTGGCCGAAAGGACGCAAGCGCAGGCCAAGGCATCGCTCGACGCGCTGCCACCCAACGGAGGTGCCCGATGAACACGCGAATTCTCCTAATTGCTATCACCGCTGCGCTCAGCGCCGGGTGCGCCAGTACCAAGACACCCTCCTCTCTTACCGAAGCGCGTAGCCTTTATCAAACACTGGCGGCACAGGGCGCTCAGCAGCGGGCAAATGGCGAAATGCTCCGCGCACGTGAGGCGATCAACGATGCGGAGGTAGCAGTCAACAAGAAGGACAATCAGGATTTCGTCAACGGTCTATCGGCCATCGCGCTCCAGACGGCAAAAACCGCGCAGGCCGCCAACATGCGGGTTATGTCGGAGAAGGCTACGGACAGCCTTCGGACAGCGCGCCTCAGCCGCATAATCTCACTGACGGAAGCGCAGCGGAATGCGCTCGCCGCGCAGAACCAGCTGTCCGCGGCCGAGATCTCCGCGCTCAGAGACCGGAACATTCAGGTGTCGCAGACCGCCGATTCACTTCGCGTGGCGGTCAGCGTCGAGTCACAGCGCGCCGATTCGTTGCGCAAGGCGGCAGAGGAGGCGAATGCAAAGCTGAATGCGGCGCTCATGCAGCTCCGTACGCTCGTTGTCGAGATCACAAACCTGCAGCAGACGTCGCGCGGACTCGTGATCAGCCTGAGCGACATTCTCTTCGACGTCGACAAGGCGACACTCAAGGCCGGTGCGGAAGCGAATATTCGTCGCATTGCCGCGGTGCTCGATCAGTACCCCGACAACGCCATCGTGGTGGAAGGCCACACGGACTCCCAGGGTAGCGACGCATACAACCAGAAGCTGTCAGAGGATCGCGCTGCCTCCGTACGAGCGAGCCTGGTAACTGGCGGAGTCGATGCGAGCAACATTACTTCGAAAGGATTTGGCGAATCGCAGCCCGTAGCTACGAACGACACTCCTGCGGGGCGGCAGCAGAACCGCCGGGTTGAGGTTGTGGTCCTCGGAGCGGGCACGATAGCGGACGCCATCAAGTCCGACACTACGCGAACACCGCCGAGGTAGGGGCCAGGAGCCAGGGGAACCAAAGTACCCGGGGATTGAGAGATAGTCAGCTTGAGGGGCGAGTGTGAGTTGTGTGTATCACTCCCGCCCCGTAGTGTGTCCACATGAATCGGGAACGCCTCTTTGAAGAGTGTGCGCGACTGGCGTCGGGAAGCGGAACCGGCGCGGTGGCAAGCGTGGGACGGCGGCGCGGGTCTTTGCCAATGAGTGCGACTGCCAAGATGGTGGTAACAGCCGGCGGTGCGCGCTTTGGCACTGTGGGCGGTGGATGCCTCGAGGCAGAGATCACGGAGCGAGCGCTCGAGGTTGCGCAATCGCGCATCCCTGCGGTAAGCGAGCATACGCTCAACTCGGACCTCGCTGGCGATTATGGACTCACCTGCGGTGGCACGGCGGCGATGTTCATCGAGCCAGTCTATGGCAATGAAGTGCTTGCCTCTGTTTATGGCGAGTGCGCCGCGCTTCTCACGCGTGGCGAGCGTGGCGTGCTCGTCACAGGCTCCGACTGGTCAACCGGCATTCAGAAAATTCTCGTCAGAGCCGGCAGTGTAACGGGGACCGGCGGTGAGAAACTCGCCGCGGAGGCGGCACGCGTTGACTCACTGCGCGAGGAGCCCGAGCTCCGAGACAACCTGCTCGTTGAGCCGCTCGCAGGTGCGCCACGTCTGGTCGTTTTTGGCGCTGGGCATGTCGGTGCGAGAGTTGCGCAGGCTGCCGAGTTCGCCGGTTGGCGCGTGACGGTCGCAGACGATCGCCCGGAGTTCGCGGACCCCGTACGCCTGCCATTCGCGGAACGCACACTGGTATGTGACTATGGAAACCTGCCGGAGGAACTCGGCATCGATGCGGCAACATACGTCGTCATCTGCACGCGAGGGCATCAGCATGACGCCCTCATTGCCGAGCAGATCTCCCGCCGCGATACGCGCTACCTCGGCATGCTCGGCAGCCGTCGGAAAGTCGCTCTCACGTGGAGACTGCTCGAGAGCTGGGGCGTACCGCCCGAGCGATTGGCGCTGGCGCACGCGCCCGTCGGGATGGCTATCGGCGCGGACACCCCCGAAGAAATCGCTATCAGCGTAGTGGCGGAAATGATAGCGGTGCGGCGAGCGAAAGTGAGTGGGCGTGCTCCTACGGGCTGACCGCCTTTTGAACTTGTCTGATCACCGTTTCCCGTCTGACCACCGTTTCACGGACACATCGCTCCTTCCTCCGACATTCTGCCCCACTTGGAGCGCTTGTGCCGCGACGTGTATATGTCTTCGGCGCACCGCTGCCCTTACCCCAAAGCGCGCATATGGTCATATCACCGGCGCCGTCATCCTTGTTGGTGACAACGCGAACATGGTTTGGATCGCCCCGGCTCCAGCGCTTGGGTGATCGCCACTACACGGAGCTCATCGTCTGAGGCGCTCTCGACTCTGATTGCACCATTCAAGTTTCGGATTCGCGCCCAGTGGCCAGGTGGCACCGTTCCCTGCCAGGTCCACTCAGTGGTGTGTTGTCTGGCGTCGTCGGAGTGGAAATCGAAGCCGTGGCTTCCGGTATCGAACCGGGTTTTCGCGAGGATCACGGCGGCTGTGAGTCCTGCCGCGACAATCATGCGGGTTTTGAGGGACATGGGGGATCCTGAAAAATAGTGGCCACGGACAACGGAACTGCGAACTGCGAACAGAGCTGTGAAAGACCCCGTCAATTCGCAGTTCGCAGCTCGCAGTACGGTTCCGTGCCCCCGCAAGTTCGGTAAATTTCAATTTAAAGCTTTCGCAGCTCGACGCTCCCGTTCACAGTGCTCAGCCTGATCAGGCGCCCACCGGTGCCGATAGTACCGCGCAAGCTCTTACGCTGTATCCGTCCGGTGATCGTCAACGGGTAGTCGGTACTTACGCCACCGTTAACAGTGGACATCCTCACCTCCGCATTCAGCGATGCCGGTGCTTCGACGGTGACCGAGCCGTTGACCGTAGAGAAATCCATGTCGCCCGTGCCTGCGATCTCATCCATGCGCACGCGTACGCTGCCATTCACCGTGCTTGCTTCCACGGGTCCGGTGGCCGTGGCGATATCGACCTTGCCATTCACCGTGTGGGCGATGGCTTCGGCGCTGGCGCCACGGATGCCGATTCCGCCGTTCACCGTCCTGGTCAGAACTTTCACTCCCCTGGGGAGCTTAACGGTGAAGTGGACGTTTACATCGTTGTTGCGTCGTTCCCGATCCCCCTTTTCGCCGCGAGTGTGGTAACCATCCGCGTCGCAGGATGACTGCCCGAACCAGAGCGCACAGATAGTGACATTGTCGCCATCCTTGATGACCTCAAAGCGCACATCCCCGGGATCGCCACGACGCCACTTCTTTTCGGCAGTGACTTCGGTATCTGCTCCAGTGCCCCGCTGAACATCGACTCCGCCGTTCAGGTTGTGAACTCGCACCCAGCCCCAGGTGGGTATCCTGCCGGTCCAGCTGCAGGCTTTCTTGTGGCGCACTTCCTGCGCAATCGCGCGCGCGGGCACCAGAAGAATCGAAACG
>JBPCJT010000201.1:0-8512 GCA_051005015.1 Gemmatimonadaceae bacterium
CAAGCGTGCGCCGGATGCCGCCGGCCGCATTGGACACGAACAACGTGCGCGCACCGAGCCCGTGCATCAGGCGCACCGGCATGCCAGCCAGCTCCGCACCGTGCCCTTCATACACGTGGATCCTTCCCTGAAGGGCGATCACGTTGGACGCGTTGAGCGTACCACATACGAGACGGCCCACGTGTCCTCGCACGGTTGCTCTCGGAAATCCTGGTATGTCCTCGAATGGCACGATCGACGCACCCTCTATTGCCTCGGCAATGTCGCCGAGGCCGGAGCCCAGGATGAGCGCGATAGTGGGTTCGCATCCATTCAACCGATGGCGCAGTGCCTCCACCGTTTCACGAACGGATGACGCTGCGATCACGACCGCGCCTCCACATCGCCGAAACCCTGCTCCGCCTCCGCGATCAGTTTGAGCCTGTCCTCCCAGGGAAGAAACGCGCTGGCGAAGCCATTTCGCGCGATCGTGCGGAGCTCGCGCATGGTGAACCCAAGGTGCTGCACGGCGTACCAGTACTCATCCGTGAGTGTAGTGCCACTCATAAGACGGTTGTCCGTATTGAGGACAACGTTATGCCCATGATCGAAGTATTCACGCAGAGGATGCGCTTCGTAGGTTGACGCTGCTCGCGTTTGGATATTGCTTGTGAGGCAGATTTCCAGCGCGATACGGCGGTCATTCACGTACTGCGCCAGCGAGGCATCCTCAATGAGCCGCGTCGCATGTCCGAGACGGTCGGCGCCACAAAGATGCACGGCTTGCCGGATCGATTCCGGACCATCCCCCTCTCCAGCGTGCACCGTGCACGCCAGATCGTGCTCGCGTGCGTGGGCGAATGCAGCCGCGTGCGCGCCGGCTGGATTCCCCATTTCGGCGCCAGCGAGGTCCAGTGCCACTACGCCCGACGCCTTGTACGCGACAGCAAGGCGCGCCAGCTCGAGCGATTTCTCCGCCGGCAAGTTCCGAAGAGCACAGATGATCACTCGCCCCATGACGCCAAAGTCCCGCGTCCCCCTCGCTATTCCCCGCAGCGCGGATTCCACCGCTTCTCCCAACGAAAGACCATCGACGGTGTTGAGAACGGGTGAGTACCGCACCTCGATATAGGTGATGCCATCCTGAGCCGCGTCCTCCAGGAGCTCATAGGCAATGCGCTCGAGTGCTTCAGCTCGCTGCATGACGGAAAGCGTGATACTGAAGCGGCTCAGATAGTCCTCGAGATTACGCGCATCCCGTACGATCATGAACTCCCGCAGGGCTCCGGCGTCGTCGTGGGGCATCGGCTTCCCATATTCCCGTCCCAGTTCGAGGAGTGTTTCAGGACGCACGGAGCCGTCGAGGTGACAGTGCAGTTCCGCCTTTGGAAGCTTTGCGATTAGCGACCGGGTAAGTGCCCGCGGCATTCGAGAGGGACCTAGCTCCCGCTGCTGTCTGCGCGCGAGCGGGCCGGCACGATGCGGAAGATGGCGCCTCCGTGAACGCGCGTGTCGAGCGGCGCTGGAAGACCGCGGCTATCGGTGACGACTCGATCTCCGAGTGCGAATGCGACGGCTTCCTGCTCGTTCCACGCGCGCACGGCCTCGAGGACGGTCGCCCCATTGGCCACGACTACGCGCGCGAAATTGACGAAAACGATCGTCTCATGGAGCGTCACGGGCGCACCACGAGCCGGTTGACCGCCGGCGGCCGGACGGGCTGGGGCAACGCGCGCAAATATGCGATGAGCGCATCGAGGTCGTTTACGTCGAGCACTTCGTCGCGACTAGCCTTGCGAGCAAGCTCGAGGCCTTCCCCACCAGTTGCAAGAAAATCACTCAGCACGACCGTGTAGCTTCTGCCCGGCTCGATCGGTGCGCCGTTTCCCTGAATAAGCGACCGAACACGCTGTCCCTTTGGCTTTGCAGGATTGTACGCGATGCCGATGCCGGCGAAATGGTACCTCGGGTCGCCGCGCTCCAGCAGGCGCTCGATGTAAGCCCTCAGGTCCCTTCCCCGGACCGTGAGCCGGTGCAAAGTGTTCGCGAACGGCTGGATTTCATACAGTTCGCCGTATGTCGCGCTGCCCGCCTTCAAACCAGTACGAATGCCGCCGTTGTTGACGACGGCAGCGTCAGCCCGACCCACGCGCCTCTGCGCGTCCGCGATGAGATTGCCGAGGGCGTATTGCTCGCCATCCCTCGGCATTGGCTCGGCGATCATCGCCACCTTCTGTCCGACGCGAGCTGCCACCGCGGCTACCGCGCTGCGCACCAGCGAGTCAACGCGCGGCTGCCTTGAAAGCGAATCCTGAATAACATCCTGCACGGAAATCGCTGCTTCACCACCCAGTTGCAGATCGATCACACCAAGGGCCGTCCCGCTCGAACGAGCCTGCACCAACGGCATGCCTCGCACGCGGGATGAGATAAGGGTATGTGTGTGCCCGCTCACAACGGCATCAACTTTCTCCTCGAGCTCGCTCATGAAACCGACTATCTCTCCTTCACACGACGCCTTGCCTGCGCGGTCGCAGAAGGCGCCGTCGTGGGCCACCACAATCACCGCTTCCGCTCCTCGTGCACGTAGTGCGCGAGCAAGTTGGCCGACGATCGGCGCCGGATCATCGAACCGCAGTCCCTTCACGTTCACCGCGCGCGTCGTGCTTGGCGTGAGCACGGAGGCCAGCCCGATGATCCCGATGCGAATGCCATTGCGCTCGATCAGCGTGTCATTCGGGATCCATGGGACATCACTGCCATCCGCGAATCGAACATTGGCGCCGAGGATAGGATAGCGCGCGTCGCGCATGCGCGCTTTGAGAGTGTCTACTCCCCAGTCGAACTCGTGGTTGCCGAGTGCTGCTGCCGCATAGCCGAGCATGTTGTAGAGCTCGATAACGGGGCGCCCGAACGCGAGGTTGGACGGAGGCGTTCCCTGGTACATGTCCCCGCCGTCGAGAAGCAGCAGCGCGCATTCTGCCAGGCAGTCGCGTGACGCCCGATCGATAGCCGCCGCGAGGGCTACTGCGCCACCCCGGAGGACTCCGCGCGCATCCACTCTGGGCTCCAGAGCGCCGTGAAAGTCGTTCGTCGCTAAAATGCGAATCCGCCGGCCTCGAGACGGACGCGGAGCGGGCCGCGCAGAGCGCTCGAACGAATTTACCCGCATGCTTGCGAGCGCCGGCCCGATAGCTTCGTTCGGCACCAGATTCCAATTTCTCGAAAAGTAATCCTCGGGCCTGATCGATCCGCGCTTGCGCACCTCATCCATCAAAAGTTGCCGGATTTCGACGGTTCCGTCGTATACCACCGGAGCTCCGCTCAGCATCGAATAGCGCCCACTGCCCGACTGGCGATAATTACTGAGCGCCAGGGTAAACGTGTCTGAGGCGGCGACTACACGGTTCGCGACCCGGAGGCGCGTAACGCGCGAACCCACGGGCCTGGAGACATCCACTGTGTAGGTCGCGCCGGCCACGATGTCGAAGTTGTAGCCCGGCACTCTGGAGTTCACGGCTTCGTCAGCGGTTCCGAAGGTTCCGAAGTACTTCGCACTGAACTCGAGATACTCCTTCAGTTGCTTTCCGCTTATACGGATCGCTTTGAGAGTATTCTCATACGGATATAACCGCGCCACTTCGGCGACGGTGATGGGTCCAGCATCGAAACCGGCCTCGAGGGAGAAAGCGGCTGTGGACGCCAGCTGGGCGTTGGCCGTTCTCCTCAGCACCTCGAGGATGAAGTCCGTAATTGCAACGTCCGCCACACGGGCTGAGTCTGCGCGCCACGCCACCGGTGTACTGCCGATTTCCGCCCTCATGTAGGCGACGGTGGCCTCGTGCGCGCGTTGGGTAGCCGTCAGAACGGCGGGTGATTCCGCTCGCCCATGTGTCGAAATCAGCTCACCCCGCCTGGACGTGACACGCCAGCGCGACCCGTTGTGCTCAAGGCGGAGATGAGCCACGGCCAGGTTCTCCGCCCAGTTCTTTGCCTGCACGAGCAGTGTCGTCCCGATAGTCGTGTCGGCCATCTGCCTGTGCGAATGACCGTAGTTGATCAGATCGATTCCCTCGATTTCACGCGCCAGCCGGGCGCTTACATTGTCGCTCGGAAGACCCGTAGCAATCGTGTCGTAGGTCGCTGGCTCGTTGAGCCCCGAGTGGATAGTCACTATTACAACGTCTGCGCCGCGAGCCCGCACATCCTTCACTGCGGCGCGCACCTCGGGAACGATGTCACGAAATGCGAGTTTTCCCTGCAGTTTATCGCGGTCCCACACCGCCGATCCGGGAGTTGTTGCGCCGATAATTCCCACCGTTACCCCCGAACGCACAACGACATGCGACGCCGGGTACGCGCGAGTTCCATCCGGGCGGTACACGTTCGCCGCGAGGACCGGAAAGCTGGCTTGGCCAATAGCAGCGGCCAGGACGGGGATCCCATAGTTGAAGTCGTGATTTCCTATCGCCGCCGCATCGTACCTCATGACGTTCATTGCGGCGATTACGGGGTGTGGCGCACCCCGCGCCAGGCGAGCGGCGAGATAGGTGACAAAATTACCTTGGAGGAAGTCTCCGGCGTCCACGAGCAGCACGCGGCCGGGCGCCACGGCCCGCAGCGAATCCACGATCGTGGCGGCGCGCGCCAGGCTGTGCCGCGGGTCGGGCGCGTCAAGATAGTAGTCCCAGCCGCGAAGACGGCCATGCTGGTCAGTAGTGGCCGCCACCAGCAACTCAACCGCTTCGGGTCTTGGGGTTGGCTGGGAATGGGATGTCTCTGCCTGCAACGGGAATGCGCAGGTGGCAAGCAATGTGAGATAGCCGAGGCGATGCATGAAAAAAAGGTAGCGGGTGGTTTGACACGGTGGGAGTCTGGTTGACCGCACCATGCAGATGCCTCAACTTCGCGTCATGCTTTCTCTGCGGTTAAGGGTTCGTTACCGCATCGTGACGGACGCCCTACTTCTCCGAGACAGGCCCCTGCGCGAATGTTCGGCCGTCACCGGCGGGTACTTCTCGAGCAACTGGGAAGTGGCGTGAAGTCGCTCATCATCGGTGTAGCCGGAGGCACTGGATCCGGAAAATCCACGGTCGCGCGCAGAGTGGCCCAGGCGCTCGATACCGCCTCCGTCGCCTTTATCGACATGGATGCGTATTACCGTGATCTAGCGCATTTGTCGCACGACGAACGGCGGCGCGTTAACTGGGATCACCCTGACGCGTTCGACGTCGGCCTTCTCGTAACGCACCTGGAAAAGCTCGGCGCTGGCAAGGCAATCGACAAGCCTGTGTACGACTTCGTAGCTCACGCACGGGCCGCCGGCACCGTGCGCATAGCGCCCGCGGATGTGATCGTCATCGATGGCATCCTTCTCTTCGTTGACCCGCGCGTCCGGGAGCTCTGTGACGTGAAGGTATATGTTGACGCTGACGCCGACATCCGGTTGATACGGCGAATTCAGCGAGACATGTCGCTTCGGGGACGCCACTTCCAGGAAATTCTGGATCAATACCTGAAAACCGTGCGCCCCATGCATCTGGAGTTTGTGGAGCCAAGCAAGAGGTACGCCGACGTCATCGTGCCGCGAGGCGGCCACAACAAGATCGCCATCGAGATGATCGTGGCCAAGATTCAGCGACGCCTGGAATCGGCAGCCGTATGACGCGCGCGGAAACAAGCGAGCGCGTGCTCGTCGTCGACGATGAGCCGGAGATAGTGGCCCTCGTCGCATATCATCTCGCCAAGGAGGGATATCGCGTTTCGACCGCGGCGTCAGGACCGGAAGCGATGGCGGCGGCGCTGGTGGACCGGCCCACGCTTGTCGTGCTCGATCTCATGCTTCCCGGAATGTCCGGATTCGAAGTACTTGAAAGGCTGCGCGCGCAAGCGGCCACCCGAAACGTGGCTGTTCTCCTGCTTACAGCGCGAGGAGATGAGGCAGACAGAATTCGCGGACTTACCCTCGGGGCGGACGACTACCTTACCAAGCCTTTCAGTCCTCAGGAAATGGTGCTTCGCGTTGCCGCCATCCTGAGACGTGTGGCGGCGCCCGCCACCATGCCCTCGGATACTATGGTGATTGGGGCAATCGAGATTGACCGCGCAGCGCATCGCGTCACCGTGAGCGGACAGCCAGTTGATCTGACGCCGATTGAGTACAAGCTTCTCCTGCTCCTGGCCGAGCGGCGCGGGCGCGTGCAAGCACGCGCACATCTCCTGGAGACGGTGTGGGAAGCGGCGCCCGACATTCAGACCCGCACGGTGGACATGCACGTACAGAGGCTGAGGACGAAGCTCGGCGCCGCGGGAGACTCGATAGAGACCGTGCGCGGCTTTGGATACAGGCTCAGGGCAGCGGAGTCTCGAAGACAGTGAGGATAGGCCAGCGTCTGCTGCTGGGTTCACTTCTGGTGATCGCGGTGCTGGTTGTGCTGGTCGTTGTTGTCACGGGCATCCGGCTGCAGTCGCAGCTCACCGGACTTTCAGTCGAGTATCAATCCCGGGATGCGCGACTCCTTGCGGCTCTGTGGACACCAAGGGTGGATTCCGATTCGCTCGCCAACGCGGCGTCGAGCGCGCTCGGCTCCAGGGTTACTCTCATTGATTCGTCGGGACGCGTCGCCGGCGACTCGAGATTCGATGGAGAAGATCTCGCGCAACTCGAGAATCACGCGAACCGCCCCGAAGTGGCCGACGCGCGGCGGAGCGGAGTGGGATGGTCGCGCCGTTTGAGCGTATCCTCCGGTGAGGAAGAACTTTATGCCGCCGTGAGAGGCCAGCGCGGCGTCGCGCGTGTGTCGGTACCAGCGCTTCAACTCGATAATTTCGTGCGGCACGCGCAGCTTGGAATCCTGGTATCGGGACTTCTGGCGCTGGCGGTTGCGGCCGTGCTCTCCTGGTTGTTTTCGCGTTCCATTTCCCGGCCGGTAACCGAGCTGCGGGATGTTGCCCGGGCGCTTGCGGCAGGGGACCTCACTCACCGTCCCATGTTGACGGGGCCCGGCGAGATAGGTGATCTCGCTGATGCCATTCACCGCATGGCGGAACAGCTCGGCGGCCGCCTGCACGCACTCGCCGCCGAGGACGCGCTTCTAGCCGGCACAATCGAGTCGCTCGATGAGGGCATCCTCGTAATAGACTCGAGTCGAAGAGTCATACGGGCCAACGATAGTGCGCGGCGATTGCTTGGAGTTCGCAGTCAAATCCCTTTTTCCGCCGATCTCCTGCCGCGGGAGCGTGCGCTGTCCGAAGCCCTCGCCGACGCACTAGCCGGCCGCGACACACTGCCTTCCTTCGAGCTGGCCCTCGGTGACAGGACGCTGGAAGTTCGGGCGCGCGCGCTGTCGGAAGGGAGAGCCGTGCTCGCGGTACTCGATCTTTCCGCGCAACGCCGTCTCGAAATGATCCGTCGCGATTTCGTCGCTAACGTATCTCACGAGCTCAAAACGCCGCTAACCGTAATTAGCGGATTCGCGGAGACCCTCGCCACTGACCAGCTTCCCGCGGCTCAGCAAACATATTTTGCGAGGGCCATTCTCGCCAGCGCCCGCAGGATGCAGCGTCTCGTGGAGGATCTCCTCGACCTCTCGCGCATCGAATCCGGAGGGTGGAAGCCGAATCCAGTCGAGCTCGATGCCGTCACCGTGTTTGAAGAAGTGATAACCCTATATCACACGGAAGCTGTGGAAAAGAGAGTTGCGTTGGCACTCAATGTCGATCCCCAGGCGTCAAAGATTTTTGCTGATCCAACCGCACTCAGGCAAGTCCTTTCGAATCTCGTTGAGAATGCACTCCGACATACGCCGCCCGAGGGAACAGTCACTCTGCATACAGGAACGGCGGCGGACGGAATGTGGATTGGGGTAAGGGACAATGGTACGGGCATTGCCCCGGAGCATCTATCGCGCATTTTCGAGCGTTTTTACCGCGTAGACTCCGGCCGGGCACGCGAGAGCGGCGGCACTGGCCTGGGTCTCGCGATCGTGCGGCATCTGGTCGAAGGGCACGGAGGGCACGTAGCCGCCGAAAGTACGCTCGGCCGGGGAACCACCGTCATGGCGTTCTTCCGGCATCGCCCCGAGGTCGCCGATTCATGATTTCCGCGGGAGCCCCGCACTTTAAGTGCCGCCACGGTAGCGCTGTGCTTCATGCCCTGCACCTTATCTTACTGTGACACAGCCGTTACGTAGTGGCTTTCGCCCCGACTCTCCGGACCTTTAGCTTCCACAGGTTCCCCCAAACATGGAGCACTTTAGAGTGATGCGATTCATTGTCGTGACCGCTGCGGCATTACTGGCGGCGGCTTGCGCACCAGGCGACCAGGGCAGGTCTGCGGACACGGCCGGCGCGGCACCCTTATCGGGAGTTTCCCTCACAGGCGCCGGGGCGACGTTTCCGTATCCCCTGTATAGCAAGTGGTTCTCCGATTACGCCGGCAGCACCGGCATAAAGATCAATTATCAGTCGATTGGATCGGGTGGCGGCATCCGCCAGCTTTCTGAAGGCACAGTAGATTTCGGCGCTACCGACA
>JBPCJT010000202.1:0-4322 GCA_051005015.1 Gemmatimonadaceae bacterium
GTTGCGTCGCCCAGGCGCGGTTGCGGCTCGGCGCCCTGGGTGAAGCGAAACTGAAACCGGCAGCGTCCCTGTGACCAGGACGCGGTTGCCCAATTTTCCGAGTTGAGATCGGTCAGATAGACTTCGCAACGCAATTCAACGTAGTATGCCCATTTAAACCGGCGGCAGGATCGCCAGCCGCGCTTCCGTTGCGTCGCACCTGCTTACGTCCGCTTTCGACCCAAAGCGGACATTGGGCTATCAGTTCGCGATCGCGAATATTAGGAGCAGACGCCCAGCCTCAGCGCGCGAGCCCGTGGGTAGTCCCAGCCGCCTCGCCGCCGCGTCCATCGCGCCATCTTGGGCTTAGGTCGTGACTGGCTGAAGGACCATCAAGTCCCACGGGTGGGGAAGCAGAGCCAGCCGCTTGAAAAAACTTTAGGCGCGACTCGCTCGATAAGATTAAGTGGCGGATGGAACGACGCCGTTTGTTGGCGTCTCACTGTGCAGCGACGCCGTTCTCTTGTGACGCGAGAGGGAGTGACTCTCGCAAAGGGAGGCCAGTGGCCATGCAAAAGGTCTGCAGGGAACCAATGATCGTGTTGATCTGGTCCTCCGCTTTCAACAGGAGGATTCCATGAAGGAACTGCTGATCGTGGAGACCAGGGACGCGGCCGAACATCGCGGTCCGGACCGGGTCGCAGAGTTGGCAGCTGGCATGTGCAGGGCAGCGGTGCCTACGACCATTTTCCTGACCGAGAATGGCGTCTTCGCAGCGCGACCTGGGCACAAGGTGCTCGACAGCGCGATGGCGGCCGGGGTGGCGGTGGTGGCGGACAGCTTCGCTTTGAACGAACGCGGGATTGGACCTGAGGAGTTGCGCGATGGCATCGACGTAAGCGACGTCGGTCTGATCGTCGATCGGATGGCCGCTGGCTCCTGCGTGATGTGGAGGTGACCCAAATGGACAAGGCAAGCACGCTCACGTTCGTCCTGATGGACGCACCCTTCGAGTCGAGCCGCACCGCGACCGCGCTGCGGGTCGTCGATGCGGCGCTGGAGCGCGGCATGAACATCAACATCTTCGCTTACGAGGGCGCCGTGTTGCTGCCGTTCCGGCACCAGCAGCCCCACGCAAATGCGGTGCACGGCCGCGACATGGAGCAGGAGGATCACCCGCTACCGCGCCAGTGGATAGCGGGGATGATGAATACGGCGAAGGAGCGGGGGGCCGCGTTCGAATGGGTCAACTGCGGCCTTTGCGTCGACGAACGCGGCGCCAGCGATGCCATCGACGGGGTGCGGCGCGGCACGCCGGCTGACTTGTGGAAGATGGCGTCGAGCTCGGACAACACGCTCGTCGTCGCGACTAGCTGAGGAGGGCGGTATGAAGCTGTTGAACGTCGTGTCGAGCGGCTACCGCGCAACGATCGAGGAACAAGACGACACGGTCGTCTGGCTCACGCATTGCCTGCGCAATGCAGGCGCGGACGTCGACCTCCTGCTGCAAGACGCCGCCGTGAACTATCCCGTTACCGGCCAGGCGGTGGAACGCATCTCCCTCGGCGGGCGCGCGCAGAGCCATGCGCCCGACGTCCACGGGCAGGTACGCGAGTTCGTCGGCACTGGCTCGTCCGTGTTTGTCGTGGAGGAGGACCTTGATGAGCGCGGGATCGACCGCCGCAGGCTTCTGCAGGAGGTCGAGCTGATCGCGCGCAAGGACCTGCCGAATTTGCTCAGCCGCTACGACCAGGTGTGGCACTGGTAAGGGGGCACCTGCAGAAGAATGAGATCGGCTATGTCGCGGTAGCGTCCTGCCATGTGCCCATCGATCGGCTCTAGTCCACTGCAACGAAGTCCGGCTTGATTGCCTCGCGCCGATCCAGCCAGGCAGGCGGGGCAAGGCCCTTGGAGCGCAGGAAGTCCGAGTTGAACAGGCGCGACTGGTAGCGCGTGCCGGGGTCGCACAGCATTGTTACGATCGTCTTGCCGGGGCCGAGCTTCCGGGCGAGCCGCACTGCGCCAGCGATGTTGACGCCGGTCGATAGGCCGACGTTCAGGCCCTCCTCGTGCAGCGCCGACATCGTCGCATCGAGGCTCTCCTGATCGGGAATTAAAAAAGCCTCGTTGACCTCAAGTCCCTCGAGGTTGGTGGTGACGCGGCCCTGCCCGATGCCTTCGGTGATTGAACTCCCTTCAACCTTAAGCTCGCCGGTCGTGTAGTAACTGTAGAGCGCCGCGCCGGGCACATCGGCGAGGGCAATCACCACACCCGGCTTGCGTTCCCTGAGCGCGATCGCGACGCCCGCGATGGTCCCGCCGGTACCGATCGCGCTGACGAACGCGTCCACTTGCCCGCCGGTCTGCTCCCAAATCTCGGGGCCGGTGGTGCGCTCGTGGATGTCGCGGTTGGCGACGTTGTCGAACTGGTTGGCGAAGATCGCGCCCTGCGGATGCTCGCGCGCTAGCCGCTCGGCCATGCGCGTGGCGACCTTCACGTAATTGTTCGGGTTCCGGTACGGCACCGCCGGCACCTCCACCAGCATGGCGCCCAGCGCCCTCAACGTGTCCTTCTTCTCCTTCGACTGCGTATCTGGGATGACGATGACAGTGCGCATGCCAAGAGCGTTGGCGACCACGGTGAGGCCGATGCCCGTGTTGCCGGCTGTGCCCTCGACGATGAGCCCGCCGGGGCGAAGCTGCCTGCGCTCGATCGCATCCGTGACGATGCCAAGCGCGGCGCGGTCCTTGACCGAATGGCCAGGATTCATGAACTCGGCTTTTCCGAGGATGGTACAGCCGGTCTGCTCGGAAACGCGGCGAAGCTTGATGAGTGGCGTCTTACCGATCGCGTCGAGCACCGTTTCGCGGAGGTCCATGGCCGACGCTCTACGCTCCGGTGTGCGGCGACGGAAGCTGTCAGAAAGTTCATTGGCCCCGCTGGAGCCACTGGAGGGCTGCACCGGTAGCGTGTCTGACGAAGAGGTGCAGTCCGTGGCTTTACGACCTCGGCAAAATTGGGCTTAAACATTTCCATCTGTCTGCGTCGCAAATCGGAAGAACGGCACGGGGCTGTCGCGTCACCTCCCGGTCTGCCGGCAGGTGGTGCATGAATTTCCTTCCCGTGTGGAATGCCCACTTTCCATCCATTCCGTGCATTTCCGATCAGAGGAGCCGGTCAGGACGGCATCAATTCAAATTGCCGCAGTGCATATTCGCCGGAACGGCCACCGCAAGCTTGGTTGGCGGCGGCAGGTCGAGCGATGCCATGATCGAGACAAAGTCGTGGATCGATCTGGTGCCGCCCAAGCGAGGGTTTCTCTCGCGCTCTTGTTCGACGGTGCTCACATGGCGATTGTTATAGTCGTGGCCAGGATACACGAGCGTATCTCCGGGGAGCGAGAAAATCTTCTGGTGAACTGACTTGAACAGACTTTCGGCAGATCCGCATTGAAAGTCTGTCCGCCCGCATCCGTCGATCAGCAACGCATCACCAGTTAGGACGCGCAGAGTACCGCCAGCCTCGACAAGGTAGCTGTGGTGTGTGTCGGTATGCCCAGGGGTGAACAACGGCTGCAGAACTAAGCTTCCGAGTTCCAGAGGATCTGCCTCGCTGACGCCCACGTCTGCTTCCGCGGGGATTTCCGAAGCAGGGTAAGCGATACGACAGCCGGTTAGTGAGCGCAGACAAGCAGCAGAGGTGATGTGATCTGCATGAATGTGCGTCTCAAGCGTATATCCCAACTCAAGATGTAGGTCTTGAAGAACAGAAAGATCGCGATCCACCATCTCCAGCACCGGGTCTACAAGCACAGCAACGCGGCTGTCCGAGCAAGCCAGTAAGTAAGTGTAAGCGCACGCGGCGGTGTCAAACAGCTGACGGAAAATCATGCCGATGCCCCTAGTAAGGTAACGTCTTAGGGCAATAAGGGGGCTTCCGCCAATGCTGGCCCAATGTCCGCTTTCGACCCGTTGCGGACATTCCGCTAATAGTCTGCTTTCGACCCAAAGCGGACATTCGCCGTCCTTGTGCTCTTCGCAGCACGGGCTACCGAGAACGGCCGCCGGAGTTCGCTATATCTTCTGCATGGCGAGCCTATGCGACTTGCACGCGGGGGCGGGAGGAAAATTGCTCGTCTTCATGAGACCGCGCCCGCTGAAGCCGGAAGTCGAAATTGACGTGGACGGTGTCGCCCTCGCGACTTGGCATCGGCAGCAGCCCCTCGCGCGTGCCGAACGCGAAATCACTCGCAGCGAATGGATCATCACCGAAGTTAATCTGCGTGGTCAAAGTACGACAGCCCGGTGCTTCCACGAAAAAGTGAACGTGAGCAGGACGCTTG
>JBPCJT010000203.1:0-10239 GCA_051005015.1 Gemmatimonadaceae bacterium
TAGTCCTTAGTCCTTAGTCCTTAGTCCTTAGTCCTTAGTCCTTAGTCCTTAGTCCTTAGTCCTTTGTCCTCACTTTGCCACTTGAACGTGCTCGTCGCTCGATGGCTCGTAGCCACATCCGCCGGATGATCGCGCTTCCGGGATAGATCACCCGCCAGTACCTGGCAAATCGACGGCACGCCGACGGAGTGTTGGCATACACCCGTGTCTCGGTTGAGACGACCGATCCACTCCCTCCGTCCGGCGTGACTATGAAATTCATCGTGGCCAGCGTGAATCCATGCGGCAACGGTTTCTGAAAGATCTCCGGCGTGATCGCCTCACGCGGGCCGGGAGGCCAGCCGACCACGGTGCCCACAACGAACTCCCGCGGAGCATCGTTGGCAAGATAGACGAATGTGCTGCTGGTAGCTACGTCAATGAGAGAGTCGTTGCGTTTCGCGGCTTCGAGGATAGTTTTGGGGGGTGGCTGACCGCCGGTTCGGATCCAGATCAGCGTGCGGAACAGAAAAATCTCGTTGGCCCTGACACGCTTGATTGCCTCGAACACGCGCGCCGGAGGAGCGGCGACACGGATTGTGTGGAATTCCCTGAACTGCCACACGGGAGCAAACTCGTCAAGCCGCGTTTCGACGCGGCTGATCCGGGACTCCGAGGCCGGAAAGATCAAAGCGATTCCGACCATCACCAGGCCCACCCCCGTAATGGCCACACCGCGGCGACGAGTCGGGACTCGTAACCGCCGGATCGGCTTCACAACGAAGACCAATCCGGCGACAGCGATCATGAGTCCCAAGTACACAAACATGGAGGCAAGCATTGACGACACTAGTCTTTCAAGTTCGTCGGCCTAACGATGGGCATCAGCCGCTCACCACAGCCGGATTGCAAATCCAAGAACTGGCTGGAGCGCCCCAGCAGGAGTGGGCACAGGGCTCCAGCCCTGTGCGCTTTTCGCAACGTCAGCTTGAGCCTGCGCCGTCGGGTCCAGCCTGTGCCAGGCCTCGCTCCCACCGCCACACAAGGCCATCCTCGGGATCGTCGACTTCCCCGGCGTATTCGAATCCGCACTTCTGAAGAACGCGCGTCGAGGCGTTGGCGTTCGGACGCGTGTGCGCCCGAACGCGCCGGACGCCGTTTTCGAAGGCGAACCCGACGCCTGCCGCGGCGGCTTCGGTAACGTACCCGCGGCCCTGGAATGCGGGCACGATGCCATAGGCGATTTCGGCTACACCACTCTGGTCTGGCGGCCCTTTGAATCCGACGCTCCCAATGACCGAGCGGCTGTCGCGATCGACGACTGCAAAGCCATGAACCCACGGATCGGCAAGCGACGACGCGCCGAGGCGCGCCAGCCACTCCGGTGAGACGTCGTCGGACAGGATGAACGCTCGGAGTCCGTCAGCGGCCGGCCACCCGAAGGACTCCTCGAAACGCTCATACCCTTCGATCAATGCAAGCAGATGCTTCGGCGCGTAGGGCACCAATTGGAGGTGGACTGTCTCGATCGTCATTCTTATTCCGTCCGTGTCTCTGCGGGCGGCTATAGCGGTGCCGCGCGCGTAAGCGAGCGGCCCCTCCAGCGGAGACGGCGGCGATTTTAGGCAGTTTGCCAGCCGGGATTCGTGACATCACGCGGGTCGAAGTGGTTCTCTTGCTCAACTATTTCGCCGCTCTCGTTTACGGTGAAACGATCGGCGACACGCAACGTCACGGACGGCTTAACTGCGGTGATGGTGATCTCAGCCTCCGCAATGATACCGGTCATTTGTTCGTTGATGTAGTAGTCCAGGATTCTTACTCGAAGGCCTTCGAGCGCTGGTTGCAACGGTTGCCACCACTTTTCTTCGAGAGCACGCTTGCCAACCAGCGGCTGGTTGACGCCGCCGGGTGCCAGAGGCGCCCGCAGCCGGACGGCTTCGGCATATGGAATCGACGCGAAGTCCTTCCTCTGCAGCGCCTGGAAATATGTTTCAGCTATGGATTCGAGTCGCTTGCGTCCTTCAGACTCCTGTGCTCCGCTCATAATTTGACCTCGTTGTAGACGCGCTTAGCCCCTGGTCGCACACCCACTCTACCCGCTTGTCCGTCCAATCGCCGCAACTTCGGCCTAACGCCCGCTTAAAGCAGCCGCGGCCTCAACATCGGCAAGCATCCTTCGGAGCGCCTCTGTCGGGAAGTATCTGCCGTTCAACATCACCGCCTTGATACGCTTTGTGTTCCTGATGTCGTCAAGCGGGTTCGCATCGAGCAATACAAGGTCTGCAATCTTCCCTTTTTCGAGTGTGCCGAGCATGCTTTGCATTCTGAACAATTCGGCCGGATAGCGTGTCGCGCTGATGATTGCCTCCATCGGAGTTAAGCCGACGTATTTCACCAACAGTTGCAGTTCATCGTGCAGGCTGAATCCGGGAACAATCAACAAAGTGGCGACGTCCGTTCCGGCCGTCAACCGCACGCCAGCCTTGTGCATTTCCTGCAAGTCTTTTATCAACACTTCTTTGAGTTTCGCTAGATCAATCGGAGAAGTCTGTTTCTTCTCCTCCAGTTGCTCTTTCCAATCTTCGATCAGATAACCCGAAAGATACTTGCGCCGAAAATCAATTGTGCCTTTCGTATCTTCAACAATCAGCTTCGCGTCGTCGTAGAAAACCAAAAGCGAGTATTCCGCGAGAACTATCGTTGGCACAACATACATGCCACCGTCACTCATTTTCTTGTAAATCTCGGCGTGATTCGGTTTCGTAATGATCGGCGGAAACACATAATGCTCGATGCTCTTCTGCCCCGCCTCAACCATCGTTTCGGGCGTACCGAATTGATGTCCGACGAACATCAAATCCTTGGCCTTGGATTCTTCCGCGATGGCTTTGTAAATTTCGGGCGAGGCGATTGTGCGCAATTTAATAAAATCAACTCCGAGGCTCGCCATCAAATCAACCGCTTTGCGCGCTTCTTCGGGCGTAGCAATCCCGATGCGAAATCGATCCACCGGCTCGACCGTGCCTTCGCGCTTCATCCGCGCGACATTTTGGGCGCTTTCGAGCAATGCGCCGGCCGTCTTGATCCGCGGTGAAAGGCGCGTTCCATCTGCGGCTTCTTTTCGCCATTGCAACAGTTGGAGGTAATCTCCGCCCATATCACGCACGCTCGTGACGCCGTTGGCGATAAAAAGCGGCAAAGTGTTTTCGCCCGCTTTCGACAAATGGACATGCATATCCCACAGTCCCGGGATCAGAAACTTTCCGGTCGCGTCAATAACCTGCGAATTCGCCGGCAGTCTAATCGTTCCGAACTTTCCGATGTCAGTGATTGTGTCGCCCGTGACCGCGACAACCATATCGCTTTGCGCGCCGGCGCCCGTCGCGTCAATGACCGTCACGTGCGTGAAAACTATCGGCTTCGATTTCGTATGCGCTATTGCGATGATCGACATCAAACCAAATATCACGACGGACAACTTGACGCTTTTCATAAACTGTTCCTTCAGCTGAGTACCTCGATTGTGAACCCACCGGGAGCCCGGAAGTAAAAGGTCCAGGATCCGTGTTGACTCGAAGGCGGCGGTACATCGAACCCGTCCTGCATCAAGCGTTGGTTGATCTCGTTGACCCGCTGCTCGCTTTCCTGGATGAAGCCGATGTGGAATGTGGCTGGGTACTTGACTTCGGTCTCCCTGCCGATCTTCATGCTCGTCAACGAGAGCACCAGGCCGTTGTCGTCCGACACAAAGGCCATGTTCTTGGTGCCGCCCATGTCCCGCATCCCAAAATACTGTTGGAGGAACTTGCGGGTCACAGGCACGTCGGTGACCGTGAGATTGAGGTGGTTCAGTTTCATCGTGATCGCCTCCAACATCGCCAAGGACGCCCGTTGCGTTCTGCTAGGGGCAGGCTAAAAAACAATTCACCGGCGCTGTTGGCCGGCGCCACAATTAACAGTGCCGCGAGCGACGCGAGCGGGTCCGCTGCACTGATTCGATCTGGATTTCGCCAACTGTCCGAACGTCATGCCCGGTAAGCTCACGACGAAGTCGACGCGGGACGCACTCGTCAAGTAGAATTCGCATGCGCAAAGACCGATTCTTTGGCCAACTCCAGGACGGCCACGGCATGCTCTCGGCTTACGGTGGGGAAACCTTCTAAGAAGTGGTCGAGCGTGTCTCCCTCCTCGAGGTAATCGAGAAGTGTCTGGACTGGAACCCGTGTGCCAGCAAACACAACAGCACCGCTCATGACTTGCTCGGAACGGGTGATGAGGAGTTTGGGAACGGCCATGTCAATCCTCAGTTACAGACCAAGTATAACCCGGAACCACTGAAGGTGCGGCTAACGCAGCGGCGCGCCGTGAGATCGCCTTGCTCGTTTTTCCAGTATGCGTAAAGCACTGATCCGGGCGCAAATGACCGGGCCGCGCGCGTAAGCGAGCGGGCAATCAGTGCCAACATTCTTGACGTGAGAGCCACCTGCAGGCTCCGCCTTTCGTCGTCGTCGATCCGCCGCTGAATAATCCTGCAGGATACGCGGGACACTCTCTTGTGGCGCCCGCCAATCAGAGGACCCAGGTTGTGGTCACGCGGCGTAACGCATCGCGCGTTCAGCCGCGCCGAGGCGAGCGTTCTTTGCGAGCCGAGGGTACTGCTGCACGGCGCGAACGTGCCGGAAGCGTCGTCGGCTGCAACGCTGCATTAGGCAGCCCCCCGTGCCTTCGAACCCTCCGGGCTGTTTCGAGCATTCCTCGGAGTGCTGCGTTTACCGACTCCCCGGTTGGAAATGCCGCGGCGACCTCCGGTTCGAGTACAACAATATTGCTCTCTCTTCGAAGCCTCTCCACGTACTTGCCCCGAACTGCGCCGGACATTGTCGCAAAGTCGTACTCCGATCGCATTTCATCTTTAAGATGGTTGGTTTTTTTCATAGAAGCGTCTTTCCTGGCTCGTCGCTCGTCGAGAGCTAATGATACGAATCATGTTGTCTTCGTCAGTGTGGGCCACAACCAGCAGTTCTCCCTTTGCGGATTCACCTTGGCTGGTCTCCCGCCCCCGGCTCGTACGTCAGCCCGAATACCGTGTCGGTCATCCATCGCCGGAATGACTCGTTGTCCATGAATTGCTTGAATAGCTCGGTATCGTCCTTGAGCACAGCCGTCATCACGCGCGCCAGAGCCTTGTCGTGTTCGATGCGGGCGTTCTGCCTGTCCGAATTCTTCTTGGCGTTCTGGTAGGCCGTGTCGGCCGCAACGCGATTCGGGATGTCCTCGACGATCAGCTTGTGCACACGGTCGGTATCGGTCCACGGGACGCTGCCGAACTGGTCGTTGAAGGTCTTCAGGATATTCGAGAGGCGGTCGAGCTCCAACTCGGGCTTGTGTCCGCCGCCAGTGGTTGGTACCGGCTCGATCTCCGCGTCCGCGTCCGGGAGCTGGATCTTGACCGCCGCCTGCTTCTCGACCCGGTAGCTGTCCCTGTCGATCGCTTCGAGGATGCCCCTGGTCGGGTCCTCCTCAATAGGGGCTGGCAGCTTGAGGACGAGGAAGTTCAGGAAGATCGAGAGTTTCTCCCACTCTGCGTTGGTGTATGGCAGGATCGAGGCAAGAAACCCGTAGGCCCGGACAAACGCCTTGGCCTTGCCCTTGAAATCCACTTGGCCATCCTCGTCGAGCTGCTCCCTGTAGACGGCTACACAGGCGTCAAGGATCGGGTCAAGCCGATCGCGGTCCGCCCCACCAAGGTAGAGCGTCACAAACTCGTCGATCTGTTCTGCGGCATAGACCTGGTAGCCGTCGAGGGCCGACTTCAGGTCGTGCAGCTTATTCGGGTCGGTCTCCTCGGCGAGGATCGTAGTGCGGTAGTAGTCGGCGAACGCTTCCTGGATGGTGTCGGAGTCGTTCATGAAGTCCAGCACGAACACGTCGTGCTTCTGCGGGTGCGCGCGGTTGAGGCGCGAGAGCGTCTGCACCGCCTTGATGCCCGATAGGATCTTGTCCACGTACATCGTGTGCAGCAGCGGCTCGTCGTAGCCGGTCTGGAACTTGTCGGCGCAAATCAGGAAACGGTAAGGATCCTCCTGGATCTTGTCGGGGATCTGGCTTGACGGGAAGCCGTTGAGCGACGCCTCGGTGACCTTCAATCCGCCGTACTCATGCTCACCCGAGAAGGCCACGATGGGCCGGTGCGGGCTCTTGCGCTCGGCCAGATACTCGCCGATCGCGTGGTAGTACTGGATGGCCCGCTCGATCCCGCTCGTCACGACCATCGCCCGCGCTTGCCCGCCGATTTTTTTGAGCGCCAGCACCTGCTCGTGGAAGTGATCAACCATGATCTCGGCCTTGAGCCGGATGGCGTGGTCGTGGCTTTCGACGTAGCGGCGCAGCTTCTTCTTGGCTCGCTTGGTGTCAAACTCCGGATCGTTCTCGACCTTCTTGACCAGCTTGTAGTAGCTCGCAACCGGCGTGTAGTGCTGGAGCACATCCAGGATGAAGCGCTCCTGGATCGCCTGCTTCATGGTGTAACTGTGAAAGGGGCGATGCTTCACGGTCCCATCTGGCTGCGGCTCCGGCTCACCGAAGATTTCGAGCGTTTTGTTTTTGGGTGTGGCGGTGAAAGCGAAGTAGCTTGCGTTGGGTAGGAGCTTCTGGGCCTCCATCAGCCGGTTGATCCGGTCCTCGGTGGTCTCGTCGTCCTCCTCGGCCCCGGCCACCGAGAGCGCCACCGACAGCGCGCGGGAGGTGCGCCCGCCCTGGCTGGAGTGCGCCTCGTCGATGACGATGGCGAAGCGCCGCCCGCGGTGCTCGCTGCCGATGGCGGCCAGGATGAACGGGAATTTCTGCACCGTAGAGATAATGATTTTCTTTCCCTCGGCGATGAACTTACGCAGATCGCCCGAGTCGTCAGCGTGCCCCACCGTCGCGCCCACTTGCGCGAACTGCTTGATGGTGTCCTTGATCTGCTGGTCGAGGATCTTGCGGTCGGTGACAACGATGATCGAGTCGAACGCCGCCGTGTCGTCCTTTTTCAGAACGATGAGCTGGTGCGCGAGCCAGGCGATGGAGTTCGACTTGCCGCTCCCCGCCGAGTGCTGAATCAGATAGCGCCGGCACGCACCGTGACGGCGGGCGTCGGCCAGGAGCTCATGCACCAGGTCGAGCTGGTGGAAGCGCGGCCAGATCTGCACCTTTCGTTTGCGGCCGGTCTTCTCATCCTTGGCCTCGACGGCCTGGGCGTAATTCTCGAGAATGTCGGTCAGGCCGTCTCGTGTGAGGATGCGCTTCCACAGGTAGTCGGTCTTCAGGCCATTCGGGTTTGGCGGATTGCCCGCGCCGTCGTTCCAGCCCAGGTTGAAGGGCAGGAACCACGAGTCCTTGCCCTTCAGATGCGTGCAGAATTGCACCTCATGCTCGTCGACGGCGAAGTGCACAACGCAGCGGCCGATCTCGAAGAGCTTCTCGCGCGGGTCGCGGTCGCGCATGTATTGCCGGACGGCATCCCCGACCGTCTGCTTGGTCAGGTTGTTCTTCAGCTCGAAGGTGGCCACCGGCAGCCCGTTGATGAAGAGGCCCAGGTCGAGCGCCAGTTGGGTTTCGTCGCGGCTATAGCGGAGTTGGCGGGTGACACTGAAACGATTGGCGGCGTACCGAGCCTGTGCTTTTGCGTTGCCGGGCGAGGGCGTGCCGTAGAAGAGGTCGACGTGGTGCGGCCCATGCTTGATCCCGTGGCGCAGCACGTCGATGGTCCCACGCTTGGTAATCTCGCCCTGCAAGCGCGCCAGGAACTTACGCCGCGCCGGGCCGTCCTGGACGAGGTCAAGCGCCTCGGCTGCCTGCGGCTGCGTCTCCCGCAGGAACGCCGAGAGCTGCGCCAAGTCCACGCAGTATTCGCGGTCGTAGTCCTCGGCCACACCGGGGACCCAGCCGACGCCGTAGATGGCCGGCCGCTCGCGCACCTCGGCCGGTCCCGCGCCCGGATCGCAGGGCGAGCCGGTCAGCGCCGTGCAGATCAGCCGCTCAAGGCCGCGTTCGCTTGTGTCGGTCTTCATCAAGTCATTCCCATCAATTACCCGTCAATTACCATCGCAAAGTATAAGTCATAAGGATGCAACAACTTACACGCATACATCGCCACACTCTCACCCCTCCGACAAATGTCCATCAATGAAAGTTCAGGTCGGCATCGTTCATCTTGAACTCGACGCACTCGGTTTCGCGCGGCAGTGCGCACAGCTCGCGCAGCAGGCTGACGAGGTAATCGGCGGGGCGGTCGCTGCTCACGCCTCGGTCTCCTCGGGGACGGCGTCGAGATCGTCGACCGTGTCTTCGTCATCGTCGGTGAGGGCCTCGGCCACTTCGAGCGACTCCAGTTCCTCGGGCTCTTCCGGAAGCCGCGCCGCCGCCTCGCGCACATCGAGCTTGCCGGTGATCACGTCGGCGATCAGGCGGGTGCGGTACTCGCGCAGGAGGGCGATTTCGCGACGGGCGCGGTCGATGGCTGATTCGAGCGGACCAGAATCCTCGCAGACCCAAGCCAGAATTCGCGCCTGTTCATCGACAGGAGGAAGCAGCAACGGGAAATCTCCCAGCGTCGTGCTGTTGGTTGCAGCGAGGTTGGTCGTCTGTTTTGCCGTCAACTGGAAGTAGTTTCGGCCATGCGGAGATCCCATCAGAGCAACCAGGAACTCGGGCAGCAGGGCGTCCTGGCGAACACGAACCGCGAATACATGATTTTGATGGAGACAATTCGGAATCACGTCTCCCCACACGCATCCGCGACCCAGTTTGTCGATGTCACCACCCTCCGTCATGAGCACATCCCCGGGTTGAAGGATAGTCTTCGCAGCTTCCGCCAGCGGCACACGGACCGTTGTGATCTTCGTGAGATCCAGCCGACCTGCTTGCACGTTAGCCACGCGCAAGTACGGGCGTTCAACGAGCGCAGCATGTCCGTAGCTCTTGCCAAGAGTAATACCAGTCTGTACCACGGAGACGTGCTTCAACCGCTTCGCCTCCCAATGCTCCGGCACTTCCCCCAGCCACTCCACGCCGGAGGGCTTGAAACGGACGTTGGCGTCGACGCCGCGGGTGACGGCGCGGTGGATGATGGCCTGCTTCTGCTCCTCCAGCAGCTTGATCAGCTTCTGCTTGGCGCAGATGTAGCGCCGGATGCGCCGGTCCGCGTGATCGAGGAAGCGGACGATGGCGTCTTGTTCGTGGAGGGGCGGAAGAGGGATGGGTTGTGAACCGAAGCCATCGAATCGGAAATCGGTCGACCTCTCACGGATGCCTTTTGCGAGGGCCTGAATCCACTGGCTCCGAGCCATCTCGCGAACCGTGTAGGCGTAGTAGTGAGCATCGGTTCCCGGCGCCGGCTCGCACACCGAATAGACCGGCGTGCCTTTACCATCGGAGTCGGCCACACCAATCGCACCGGCGAAGGCATCCATCGCGTGAATCACAAGGTCGCCGCGGCGGATCCCTTGGTAGCCAATCTCCTTCAGCGACTCAGTGAAGCCGCGAACGCGCCGGTTCTTCCGAAGAGTCACGATGCCATCGCGGAAGCACGTGACGACTTGGTCGGCGTCCTGAACGGCCCGATCCATCTTCCGAAATAGCCACTTCGCGCGCTCCATCTCCCAATGCTCCGGCACCTCCCCCAGCCACGTCACGCCGGAGTCTTTGTAGGCGGGATAGGGTTCAAGACCGTCGATCATTTCTCGCTTTTCTTTCCCGCAGTAAGCCATGCGCGGCCTTTGTCGGTTAGGCGGTACTTCTGGAGCCGACTGGTGGGTTTGCCGGGGATGGTCATTTCTATGAGGCCAGCATCTAGTGCGGGAATAAGGTGCGCCTCTCGGAAATGGTCTTCATGCTTGAGCCCGAGTGCGTCCTGCATCTTCTGTCGTTTCATGACACCGGTCATCACCTCCAGCAATCGACCGACTTCCCCGGTGACTTCCCTGGCGATTGTAGCCCGTGGCCTCCAGAGGGTCTGGATGAACTGCCCCGCGAGCAGCTGATGACCGCCTCGTCTTCGGCGTTGAAAGTGGAAAGGATAGTGGTCGTCGAAATACTGTCCGTGGCCAGTCAGACCCCGCGCTGCTGTCGGCACCACGATCAACCGTGCCAGCGACGCGAGCGGTTCGGCGCCACAATTAACAGTGCCGCGAGCGACGCGAGCGGGTTCGCTGCGCGTATTGGGTCCGATAGTGCGCGTGAGTAACATCAATCTCAAATAGCTCACCAGTCATGATC
>JBPCJT010000204.1:0-9309 GCA_051005015.1 Gemmatimonadaceae bacterium
ATTCCGCCCTGCGTACGGTGAGCATCGCAAGTGTAAAAGGATTCCCAGCCACCTCCGTTCAGAGTAAGGGCGACGCTGACGTGAGAATAGCTTCCAATCCATTGCTCACGGGGCTTACAATTGGGCCATACACAGGCAGAGAGCTCGCGCTACGCAATAACCCATTGCTCCAGAGCCTGGGTAACATCTCCTCGAGCACGACTATCGAAAGATTCAGATTCGACCTGGCCAACGGATTCACAGAGAGCGTCGCGCTGGCATTCGCGAACCGAATTACAGTAACCGACAACGTCTGCAGTGCCAGCACCGCAAACGTCGGTTTCGACAAGTGCTACCAGGGGCCACCATGGATACCATGATAGCGCGCGGAGGGGGCTGAAGTTCGTCAACGACCCGACGCCGGTTCCTGCGAACTTCAAGGTGACTGTGTTCGCGAACAACGTGACGGTCGGCGCTCCGCAGGGACTCATGGCACGCAGCCCGCGTGGGTTTTTTACCACGGTGGTGACGGCGCAGGACACCTCGGTCTTCTTGGCAGTGGAGGCCTGTTATTCTCCTGCGCTTCCCAGGAGGAACGAACTGTGGGCACCGGATCAGTGGCCAGGTTAGCGGGACACAGCTCACTGGGCGGATTGATAGCCCGGGTAATCTCTTTCAGACGTTCACAATGACGCAGAGGTAGGCACGAATGTATTTCAGGGCCATCGCATCATTACGCGCGATGCGCTGGCCCTGAATTACGGACGCTGATATTTGCGCGCGTAATAGGCGCGTGCCGCTACGGCACACTCTTCGCTTTCAACGAACATGCTCTCACCGCCCTCCAGCAGCCATTCGCGTTCGCTTGCGTCACGGGCGGGGCGCGTCAGACCGCGCGGATCGATTCGCTTCAAAATCTCGCGCATTGCGTCGCGCTTCCGCGCCCAGTCACGCTGCAAGTCTGTCAGGTCAATCTCGTCGTAGAGACTCATCGCCTCTTCTCTCCATCGAGTCGCGCAGGCTTCGGATGCAGTCCATCGAGCGCGTTGCGAAGCTCATTTTCGCCAACTCCTTTGCCAGACGCCGCAAGCTCGCGGAGTAGGATAAGCGCATCTTCCGCGCCTTCAGAACTGACTCGATCAACCAGCAGCCTCTCATCGATCTGCGAACCGAACAGGGCGAGCATGGCGACTGCCTGCGCCCCATAGGCCGTCGCACGCCAATGCTTGAAGCCGATTATCCGGTCCGCAAGCACCACCTCCTTTCTGACAACGCGCAAGGTCAAAGGACCTACGGCGACGACATCGGTCGGATCGGACATCCAGTTACCCGGGACTTCGACCAGAAGTTCGCCGAGCACCCAGTGCCGGCCACGCCGGCTAAACCCAAACTCGGTGAGAGCAACATTCAGGTCGTCTCGCGACCTGCCTTCCACCACCAGGTCGATGTCACTCGTGGTATACACATCCGAAGCGTGGAACTCGATTGCACCTCCACCTACGAGTGTCGCAGTCATCCCCCGTTGCCGCAGCACTTCCGACACGGTTGCAGCGGCGATTGTCAGTTTCTCGAGGTGCGGTCGCTCACTGGCCAGTGCTGATTGCAGGAGATGCTTGAGATCCGAAGTGGTCACTGCGCTCGGCTGGCCCTCGTGCGCATCACTGTTTCGCGTCCGAGGCATCCGGGCTGAGCACTTCCTCGAACAATGCCGTGAGATCAATTCGTAACGCGGGAATCGAATTGTCCGGCCGCCACACGATCTCGTCGCGCACGACCTCCGGAGACCGATCGACAGGACGGAAACGTTCGACGATCTGACTATCCAGATCAACGCTCCAGAACTCCGGCACCCCATGCCGCTGATAGAACCGCTTCCTCACTCCCCGGTCGAGTTGCCGGCTGCTCGGAGACAGAACCTCGACGACCAGGAGCAGCGACTTCACATCCTTCCAATCGCGTGGCCGCCGGCCCGATATCCAGGGGACGACGAAAATGTCAGGCTGCAAGAGCGACTTCCCGTCGAGTGAGATGTCACCCGGCGCCGACATGGCCAAGCCGATGCGGTGCGCGTTCACGTACTCAATTATGAGACCTAGCAGAACACTGTGCGCGTGCTGGTGCGCGAGGCGCGGCGCCGGCGTCACGAGCAGCTCGCCGTCAACCAGCTCGTAGCGCGGCCAGTGTGTCGGCGAGTGCTCCATGAGGTTGAGCACGTGGTCCCGGGTCCAGACCACGGCGGCGGCGGTTGGCGCTGGCATAGCCATAGGGTAAGCTCGGCGGCGGTGATCAGGCAATAGGGCACTTCGGATGGGTGCTTGCAGCTGCCGCAAGCTTCGGCATCATTCCCGTGCCACGCGTATTGTGCGATTGCCGGCACACGGGAGGAAGCCAGGGCGGCAGGAATTCCCTCATCGCCTTCGCTCACCCTGGATGCATTTTCCCGAGCACCGCCCACCGCGCTTTATCAACCCCTCACCGGGCACCGCGCACCGAGAACCTCACTCTGCGGGCCGGGAGATCACACCCAGATGGATGACCGGAAAGACAAGAGCGTTCTAATAGTAGGCGCAACCGGCCTGGTCGGCAGCGAGTGCGTGCGCCAGTTCGGGGCGCAACCCGCGTTCGAGCGCGTCGTCGTTCTCGCCCGGAAGCCACTGCCGCGCGAGATCTGGTGCGCAAAGGTGCAGGAGCACGTCGTCGAATTCGACAGCCTGAAGGACTACACCTCTCTCTTTTCCGTTACGCACGTTCTCTCCGCCCTGGGGACCACAATCCGGGCTGCCGGATCGGAGTCGCGCTTCCGCCGGGTGGATCACGATTACGTTCTCGCGGCTGCGCGACTTGGGGCGCAACAAGGCGCTCAGCACTTTCTTCTCGTAAGCTCGCTCGGTGCCGACCCCGCGTCTCGCGTTTTTTACAGTCGCGTGAAGGGAGAGGTGGAGGCCGCCGTTGCGCAGCTCTCCTATCCGAGCCTTACAATCGTGCGGCCGTCGCTCCTGCTCGGCGAACGGCGGGAGTTTCGACTTGGCGAGGTTCTGACAAAGCCGCTCGCTTTTCTGGCTCCCGCGAAATACCGGCCAGTGCACGCGCGAGATGTCGCAGGAGCGTTGCTCCAGGCAGCGTTAGCCGACCAGCCCGGGACGCGAATCATTGAGTCGCGCGAGATTCGGGCATCGGTTAGTCCCATGGAATAGACTAAGCGGCACGGGACAAGGCGAGCCGCGCACTACAGCAGCAACAGCAAGAGCATCCATCTAGTACCGTGAACCTGATATGTCACTCGTTGCGGGAAGCAGCTGCCGACGACACCTCAAGCACTGCGTCCCCGGTAACCACAAACACGCGGTCGGCCGGATCAGGGGAGATGGACGCCAGACCCGTAAAATCTCCAAAAGCGGGAAGCACTGCTTCCTCCTCACGAAACCAGAAGCAGGGCAATTTCAGGCGCTGCCTGGCCGGGCCGACGAGCTCGGCGCCAGGGTGAAGGTGTCCGGCAATCACATAGCCTTCGGGAGCTGATACCGGACGGTGCGCTAGAATGAATGGCGGCATTATTAGCGGTGCTTCGACGCACTCCAGTTGAAGCTCCCGTGGCGGATCGCCCGCATTGCGGTCGTGGTTTCCGCGCACGAGCATCATCTCCACGTCATGCTGCTGCGCCCTCCAATCCGCGAGATGCTGGAGTGTCGCTGGCGAGCGTCCGCTTCGCGCGTGCAGAAAGTCGCCAAGGAAAACCACGCGCCGGGGACGCGTTCGAGCAAGCAGTGCATCCAATTTGCGGATTCCGTGCAACGTCGTGCCGTGCGGAACGGGAATACCGCCCGCGCGAAAAGCGGCGGCCTTACCGAAATGGGTGTCCGCTATCAGGAGGGAACTGGCGTCCTCCCAGAGAACGGCGCGCTCGGAGAGCAGCATCAATGTCTCGCCGCGAATCTCGATGCGTGCGTCCTGCGGCATCAGGTTTTGCCGGCCGCGCGCTCGAGCACCAGCTGCATGCGCCGGATCCGGTCTGTCAGTGATTCGGAAGATACGCGCTGGCGAGTTCGGTCCACCAACAGCGGAAAAGCGAGGGGCGGCGTGCGTGCAGGCGCGGTGATTACAATGCTGGAGCGTGACAGTCTCTCCAGCGTGCGGCCCAGGCGGCTGCTCTCGAGCTGCCGCTCCAGCACCTCTCTATGCGCTTGCCTCAGGAGAAGATTTGCCGGATCGTAGCGCGTGAAAACGTCGAAGAAAAGCCCGCTTGATGCCTGGAGTTGTCCGGCTGTTTTACCGGATCGCGGAAAACCCGGAAAGATGAGTCCCGACACTCGAGCGATTTCGCGAAACTGGCGCCTGGCCATCTCGGCCGCGTTCAGCGATGCAGGCACATCCTCCAATAGTCTGGACGCTCCGAGCAGCCCGCCGGCAAGCGCCTCCTCCAGCGGCGCCCTGTCGGGAGACAGGAGCTCCAATCCGTAGTCGTTGGCCGCCGTTGTGAAGGTGATTGGGCGGAGGCGAGCAATGCGATACGCGAAGAGAGCGGCGAGACCCTCATGAACGAGTCGCCCCTCGAAGGGGAAGAAGAAGAGGTGGTGACCTTCACGCGTTTTAACCCGCTCGATGAGCAACTCGTTGGCTGCGGGTATTCGGGACCAGCGTTTCTGAACTGCGAGAATCGGACGCAACGCCTCCATCTCCGGACCGCGAAATTCCTCGCGGCCTGCTTCCTCCAAGCGGGCCCTTATTCGTGCTGCTAGCTCACCGGAAAGCGGAAGCCGGCTCCCCATCCAGCGCGGAATCGCCCCCTTCGCTGAAGGAGCCCTGCGCACCCACGCCTTCATGTCGCGTACGCGGACGAACTCCAGGGGTTTGCCGGCGAATATGAAGCGATCTCCCGGTTTGAGCCTTGCGATGAATGATTCCTCAACGGAGCCGAGTCGCGGACCTCTGAGGTACTGCACCGCGATGTCGGCGTCACTGACGATTGTGCCGATCGACATTCGATGACGTCGCGCCACGGCCGGATCATCAACGACGTATGTGCCGTTGCGCCGAATGACGCGTGAGTACTCCGGGTAGGCGCCGAGCGCCGCACCGCCGCGCGTCACGAAGTCGAGCACCCAGCTCCACTCATCCTCTCGCAGGGCGGCGTAGGCCTGCGTGCTTCGCACTTCCGCGAGAAGTTCGTCGGTGCGGAAGCCGCCGCCACACGCGACCGTGACCACGTGTTGTACCAGCACATCCAGAGGGCGCTCTACGGGGAGCCGCGACTCGATTGCCCCAGCTTCGACCCCGTCCCGGGCCGCCGCCACCTCCATGAGCTCCAGGACCTGCGTCGGCACGCACGTCACCCGGCTCGTCGCGCCCGGCCGATGGCCGCTCCGTCCGGCGCGCTGCAGCAGCCGGGCGACCCCCTTTGGACTGCCGATCTGCAGAACGCGGTCCACCGGAGAGAAATCGACGCCCAGATCGAGGCTCGACGTCGCCACCACACAACGTAGACGACCCGAGCGAAGGTTATCCTCCACCCACTCGCGAGTGCGCCGATCGAGCGATCCATGGTGCAGCGCGATCGTTCCCGCCCAATCGGGGCGAGCCGCGAGCAGAGCTTGAAACCAGATCTCTGTCTGCGATCGCGTGTTAGTAAAGACGATGGCGCTCTCACTTTCCTCGATCGCTTCCACGACGCGTGGAAGCATCTGCGTTCCAAGGTGGCCTGCCCACGGAAAGCGCTCGATAACGGGCGGAATAAGCGTGTCCACTGCGACGCCCTTTGGCTCTTCCCCGCGAATGATGCGCGCGGCGTTTGCAAGGCGTGGCCCCAGCAACGCCGCTGCTGCTTCGTCGAGATTGCCAATGGTTGCGGAAAGACCCCACTGGCGTATTTCCGGGCGAAGCGTGCGCAGCCGGGCAAGGGCGAGCTCCACCTGAACCCCGCGCTTCGAACCGAGTAGCTCATGCCATTCATCCACCACGACTAGACGGAGGCCGGTGAACCTCTCGCTAGCATCCTCCCGGGAGAGAAGCACGGAGAGGCTCTCAGGTGTCGTAACGAGAACCGTCGGAAGCCGCCGGCGTTGCCGCGCGCGAACGGCACCCCAGTGTCGCTCGTGCGTGTCTCCAGAGTCCAGGGAAGATTCAACGCCTGCAACGGCTCGCGGAGAGCTTCCACCGTGTCGGCCGCGAGTGCACGCAGCGGAGTGATCCATAGTACCCTGAGAGCTGGAGCGGGAGCGGGATCGCGGCGTGGCCTCGGTCCGTTCCTCGCTGTGGGCTGGCTGGCGGTCGCGTTACGCGATCGCTCCAGCATCCACTCCAGCAACGGCCCACCCCACGCGGCGAGAGTCTTCCCAGTTCCCGTTGCTGCGTGAATGAGCCCGCTCTCGCCAGCGAGGTAAGCGTCCCAAACGTCGCGCTGGAACTGGAAGGGCGTCTTTCCACGGGTCAGGAACCACTTTTCCAGTGGCGTTCGAGCCGCGGCAATCCGGGTTGTGCCGCCCGCCATCGTCAATGCAGAGACGGTGACGGTCACGACGATTGCATGATTGCATGAAGTGTCTCGAGCCGGTCTGCTTCCTCTGCCATCTTGTCGGTGCGCCACCGAAGAATACGCGGAAATCGCACGGCGACTCCGGACTTGTGACGGGACGAAGGCTGAATCCCTTCGAAGCCAAGCTCGAAAACCTGTTCGGGACGCACGGCACGCACTGGCCCGAACTTCTCCAGGGTGTTGCGCCGAATCCAGTTGTCGAGGCTTCGAATCTCCGCATCCGTGAGGCCGGAGTACGCCTTGGCGAAAGGCACGAGCTCTGTGTCCTTCCATACTGCGAACGTGTAATCGGTATGCAGCGAAGCGCGTCTCCCGTGTCCGGCTTGCGCATACACCATCACCGCGTCGACGGTGAATGGCTCCACCTTCCATTTCCACCACGGCCCGCGGCGACGGCCCACGCCATATGGCGACTCGAGCAGTTTCAGCATCAGTCCTTCTGCTCCAACTTCTCTCGAGCGCGCATGCGCGCCGCGCAGCCTCTCCCAGTCGCTCAGCTCGACCAACGGTGACAGGATTATCCGCCCAGAGGTGCGCACGGGCGCGAGGAGACGCTCCAACTGTGCGCGGCGTGACACAAGGGACTGCCCGCGGATATCCACTCCTCCGACCTCCAGGAGATCATACGCAACGAGCACAACGGGAACGTCCGCGAGAATCTTGTTGCCAAGAGTCTTCCGTCCAATGCGTCGTTGTAGCTGCGCGAAGCTCAGCGGCTTCTCGTCGCGCCACGGGAGGACTTCCCCATCGATCACGGTTCCGTCCGGGAGCAGCGCCGAAGCCTCCAGCAGTTCCGGAAACCTTTCGGCCACGGATTCCTCACCGCGCGACCAGATGAAAGTCTGAGCGCCTCGCCGAATGAGCTGTGCGCGGATTCCGTCCCACTTCCACTCCGCCTGCCAGCTTGCGGGATTTCCGAGCGCCTCGGGTCCACCCTCGAGTGCGTACGCGAGAAAGAACGGATACGGACGCGACGCTACCGCGCCGGGTGTCTCGTGGGACATGAGTTGCGCAAAGGCGTCGGGTCGAGGCTCCCACGCGCCGGAGAGCCGATGCGCCATGGCGGCCTCGTCGATGCCGCTCGCTTGCGACAATGCCCGTACCACGAGGCTGTGTGAGACACCGACGCGGAAGCCACCAGTTATGAGCTTGTTCCATACGAAGCGCTCCACCCCCCCAAGCTCGCGCCACACTCCCACAATCGTGCTATGCTGAATGGACTCGTGTTCGCCGGCGAGCGGCAGCAAAACGTTCTCGATCCAGTGGTGCAAAGGGCGCTTGTCGCTCCCGGGAGACTCCGGCAGGAGCAGAGAAATGGTCTCCGCCAGGTCACCAACCGCGTGGTAACACTCCTCGAATAACCAGGGCGGTGTACCCGATTCTTCCATCGCCCAGGCGGCCAACCGGCGCACCGGAATGAGACGCTTGGGACGGTCACCTCTCAGGAAAAACACAGCCCACGCGGCGTCGGCCGCATCGGCGGCGGCGAAGTAGCGCACCATGGCAGCTACCTTGGCTCCGGTCCTGGTCGTCTCGTCCAGATCGGCGAACAGTCGCGCGAATAACTTCACTCGAAGGCCGGCTCGTCAGGCGCTGTGGCTTCCGTTTCCATCTCCCCCTCCCACCGACTAGCGACAACGCGGGCATCAATGCCGTGGTCGATGAGCCACCGAACAACGGGCTCGCGGTAGCCGTGTGTGACCCAGACGGACTCGGCTCCAGTCGCGGCGATCGCTTTCAGGAGCTCGGGCCAGTCCACGTGATCGGACAGCGCAAAGCCGCGGTCCAGCGACCGTCGCCGGCGTGCGCCACGGATGCGCATCCATCCCGATGCGAAAGCAGTGGAGATCGTGCCAAAGCGTCTCAGCCAGGGTGAGCCCGCCGCGGAGAGCGGGGCGATGATCAGAGCGCCGGCCCAGGTCTGATCGCGGGCTGCGGAAGACGCATATGTAGTTGGCGGCAGCGCGACGCCGCTGTCGCGATAGTCGCGACTGAGGCGCTCCACCGCTCCGTGGGTGAAAATCGGTCCCACGTCCGCATCCGTTAGCCCGGAGAGCACACGCTGCGCTTTTCCCAAAGCATACGCGAACAACACCGATGCGCGCGCCGCCTCCCGGTTGCCGCTCCACCAGCGCCGCATTTCCTGAAAGACGTCGGCCTGCGGCGCCCAACGATAAATGGGAAGTCCGAACGTGGATTCGGTCACGAAGGTGTGACAACGAACTGGCTCGAACGGCGTGCATGTGGCGTCCGGTTCCGTCTTGTAATCGCCGGAAACAACCCAGACCTCTCCACCGTGCTCGATGCGGACCTGAGCGGAGCCCAGAATGTGGCCGGCGGGATGCAGCGAGACGCGGACACCGTTGATGTGAACTGTTTCTTCGTATTCTGCCGTGCGAATACTCGCATCGGCGCCGAGGCGGGTGCGCAGAACGCGCTGACCCTCTCGCGATCCCAGATATGAGCGACAGCCCCAGCGGGCGTGGTCACCGTGAGCGTGCGTGATGACGGCATGCTCCACAGGGAGCCATGGGTCGACGTAGAAGTCTCCTGGCTCGCAGTAGAGTCCGCGCTCGGTTACGCTGAGCAAGATACTTATCCGGTTCCTTCCACGCGCTAGCGAATCAGCTTGCCGGCGTAAGGCGCAGATCATCGAGTACCTGTCTAAAAGCTTCAATGCCGGTTAGTACCCGAGCACCGGCGTGTCTCAGCCTGCGAGCGTGCGCCGTCGTGCCAGAGCCGCCCACCAAAAGGGCCGACTTGCTCTGAAGTGCGTTTGCGATCGAACGTACGTCCCCCAC
>JBPCJT010000205.1:0-5531 GCA_051005015.1 Gemmatimonadaceae bacterium
CCGCACACCCTCTCGCACAGGTTGTTGCGCGCCCGCCGGGAGGACTGTCATGCAGGCCATCAGGAGCGCGACCGCCGGCATCCTAGACATCGATGAGCATCCAGCGGCCGGCGAAGACCTCGAAGTACCCCGGCCAGCGAACCGCCCACTCGAACACGTTCGTCACGATGACGGATCGTCCCATCGCCTGGCTCAGCGCGGCGTCGAGGAGCACGACACCGGCCATGGCGATGACCAGGACAATGCCGATCTTCTTCGGAACGGCCGACATGGCGAAGACCAGCGAATACACCAGGAATGTGGCGAGGAGGAACCGCAGAGCCAGCGCCGTGGGGTACGCGTGCAGCCCCACCGGGATGTGGGCGCTCGATGTCGCGACGAGTGCGCCCACCCAAAGGAAGAGCGCCGGCAGGAGGAGCATCAAGGCACCGGCCGCGAAGCGGAGCAGCAGGTAATGCCACCGCGGAAGTGGAAGGCTCAGTGCGTAGACGTGCTTCCCCTTCGTGTCGTACGACCAGACCATCGCGGCCACGAACAGCCCGACGAACATGGCGGCCATCATGTAGCCAAATCCCCAGGCCTGCATCTTCGAGAGGAGCGGAGCGACCTCCGCGCGGCTCTGTGCCGCATCGCTGAACTCGTTCACCGAGTACAAGGGGACGGCAAAGGCAACGATGACCAGCGGAAGCATCATGGCCCGCGTCCACTTCCATTGCGTGAACAGGATCGCGCGGAACATTGATCAGCCTCTCGGTTGCGGATGACGGAACGACCGGAGCAGCTCGACGAATCCTTCCTCGAGATCGAGGTCGACCACTTCGCGCAGCGATGCGCCGATGCCGTCGAAGTACTGCTTCATCGGGGCCTGCCAGCCGCGCACGAGCCATTGTTCGCCGACGCCATCCGTCGCTTCGCGCGATAGCAGGACGAACGGCGCGTCGGCGATCATGGCCGGGGCATTGGCGACCCGAAGCCGCTTGATGCCGTTCTTGAAGCTCTGCATCGGCAGCTCCGCGATCAGCCGGCCGCGATCCATCACGCCAACCCAGTCGCAGATTCGCTCCAGCTCGTGAATGAGATGGCTGGAAATGAAGACGGTGGCGTTCGCCTGCGAGACATAATCGAGCACCGCCATCAGGACGTCCCGGCGCACGACCGGGTCCAGCCCATCGGTCGGCTCGTCGAGCACGAGCAGCTCAGGCTTCTGCGCGAGCGCCAGGAGCATCATCAGCTTGCCGGTTTCGCCCTTCGACAACCCCTGGATTTTCTGCTCGCGTCGCAGCAGGAAGGTGTCGGCAAGCTCCTCAGCCCACTTCCAGTCCCAGGTGCGATAGAAGGCTGCGTGATACCGCATGGCTTCCGCGATGGTGAGCGTCGGGTAGAGGTGGGGCCGTTCGGGGACGTACCCGGTCCGCGCGAGCACCCGAGGCGCGTCGCTCGGCATGGACCCGCCCACGACAGTGATTTTTCCACCGTGCGGCCGCAGCAGCCCGAGCATGAGCCGGATGGTGGTCGTCTTGCCGGAACCGTTCGGTCCCAGGAATCCGTAAAGCGCGCCGCTGGGCACATTGAGCGCGAGGTCGCGGATTTCGAAATCCTTGCTCGCGCGATAGTTCAGCTCGCGTGTCTCGATCGCGTTGCTCATGCGGCCGCCCCGTCCAGCTCGGCCGTGAGCGCGGTCAGGAGATCCTGGGAGCTGAGGCCGAGCCGGGCAGCGTGCTCGATCATTTCGCGAACGAGGCGGCGTGCTTCGTCCGTGCGCTCACGCGAGCGCTGGTCCTGGTCGATCTCGCTCACGAAGGTTCCGGCACCGTGACGTGTCTTCACGAATCCCTCCGATTCGAGCTCGCGGTAAGCCTGCACGACGGTCGCAGGGTTCACGCGAAGTTGGCCAGCGAGGTGTCGGACCGATGGGAGTCCTGCGCCCGAGCGCAACTCTCCCGAGGCGATCGCCAGCCGAAGGCGGCTGGCGATCTGCTCGTACAGAGGGGTGGGACTTCGGGGGTCAATCCGATCGAACAAGGCAGCTCCCGGCTACTGTATCGTTGTTATGATACAGTATGACAGTCTCTCGGTCCTGTCAAGTCCCAGCGCTAGCTCCTCAACCGCGCATCGTGGCGGTTAACGTCAGGAATCAGGGCTTCTGGACGGCCACCGCTTGGTAGTGAGCTACCCTCGATCCATCTCCCAGTTGGTGTCGGTTGTTTTCCCCCCAACACCAGGCGCTGTTGTCGACGCCGAGGCCGCAGGTGTGAAAGCCGCCTCCATGAATGCTGGCGAACAGGGGGCCGCCAGACACCGGCACCGGGGTGACGTATCGGCCGATCCAGCCCCCCCAACACAACACCGTGCCCGCCGATTGGAGCCCGCAGGTGTGGTACGCGCCGGCCGTCAGCTGGATGAACGTGTGTGACCCGCCCGTCGCCACCGGAATGCCGCGATTGGTCGTCGATCCGTCACCCAACTGACCATAGCCGTTCATCCCCCAGCAGTACGCTGCACCGGCAGTGGTCAGGCCGCAGGCGTGATAGGCGCCCGCGATAATGCTGACGTACTTCACATCTCCGAGGACGAGGCCGGGAGCGCCCCGATTCCGCGTCGACTGGTCTCCCAGCTGTCCATCTCTATTACTGCCCCAGCAGTACGCTGCACCGAGGCTCGTGAGCCCGCACGTGAATGAATCACCCGCTGCAAGGCTCACGAAGACGAGGCCCCCGGCAACCTGCCCCGGAGTGTTGCGGTCGACCGAGGAACCGTTGCCGAGCGCAAACTCGAAGTTCGATCCCCAGCAGTATGCAGCGCCCTCGTTGGTGAGACCACAGGTATGAAAGCGCCCTGAATTCAGCGAGGAGAAGGTGGGCGGTCCGACGCGCACCGGAGCCCGGCGATCGTTGTTCGAGCCGTCGCCCAGTTGACCGTACCCGTTATGACCCCAGCAATACGTCTGGCCGCTAATCACAAGCCCGCACGTGTGGCTACTGCCGGCGCTGAGACTCTCGAAAGGGATCCCACCCGCAACCGCGAGCGGCGCTCCGCTGCAGTTCAGCAGTGTCAAATTGAAGTATTCGTTTGGCTCATCGCACCAGTCGGGTCCTCCCGGCCACGATTCCTGTCCCAATTGACCGATGGTATTATCCCCCCAGCAGTAAGCGAAACCGCGGCTTTCCAGGCTGCAGCTGTGACTTCCACCGGCCACGATGCTACGCCAGGTGACCGGAGGGTTGTAGCGGTAACATCCGCGACAGGTGGTGTCGCCTGCGCTGGTGTACAGGGTGACATCGTGAATTCCCGGCTCACTGACCCCTGGTACGATTCCATCGATCGCCGACGCTTCTTTCCGGGTGACGCCCGATAGCCGTTGCGACCCGACGCGCACACTATCGATGCGGTTGGGAAAATTGGTGCCGACCAGCCTCAGGAGTTTCCCGCCAGCCATCTGGCCGTTGCTCGGGCTCACGTGGGACAGCGTGAAGTTCCACTGCACGGGAGCGGCGGAATTGTCGCAACCGGCCAGCACTCCGGCGCTCAGGGACGCGAGCACAGCGAGCACAGCGAGCACAGCGGGACCGCGGGTCAGCCGCAGCACGGAACCTCCCTCCTCGAGGAGTCATCGATAACCGTGGCCGAATTCTGCTCTTGAGTGCTGGCGCCCATGAGCAACAGGAGGTAGCCGCCGATGACGATTATTGACGTCACGCGATAAGAAAGGGCGATAAGCCGGATGTACAGGTCCAGCCGACGTGCCTGGTGCGGGCCAGCGAAGAGTCGCGACATCGAAAGCTCCAGTAGTGAAAGTCACCGAGGGGTGTCAGCCGGACAGTACGTTCGCGGCGTTATCTGGCCGTTTCGCAACCGTCACGATGCTGGGACTGGCGCGATCCGCGAATATCACTACCGTTGAGACTCAACCATTTGGCAGGCAAGCAGATGCGCATGGCGGGCCACGTTGCGAGCTCCTGGCGCCGGACGGTTGTGTCGAGCGTCCTTGTGCTCAGCGTGGTCGCCCTCCTGGCAGCCGCAGGGCGCACGGCAGCAGTCACCTCAATGCTCGCGATTCCGCCGGCGGATCGTCCGAAGTGGTCAGGCCTCGATCGCTTCCTGATCGAGCGCCTCACTCCTGTGCTCGGTATCCGTCCAGGCACAGCGCGGTATGAGGAGATGCTGGCACCGATGCGAGTGCTGGCGGACAAGTTCCTCACGCACTGGCCAGCCGGGCTGCTGCACCTCATTCCCGGCATGATCTTCGTGCTGTTGGTGCCCCTCCAGTTCTCCGAGCGAATTCGCTCCCGTAGACCGCGGCTGCACCGCTGGTCCGGCCGCGCGCTCGTGATCATCGCCCTCGTGATTGGGTTGTCAGGGATGTACTTCGGCGTGCTGTATCCGACGTACGGCCTGGCCGAGGCAGTGACGATCGCGGTATTTGGTTTCGTCTTTCTCTTCAGTGTGACGCGCGCCGTCGTGGAGATCCGGCGCAGGAACGTGGCATTGCACAGGGAGTGGATGATCCGCGCTTACGCAGCGGCGCTGGCGATCGCAACCATTCGGATCGTCGCGACGCCGATTATTGCCATTCTCGTTGATCCCAAGACGTCTACGATCGCGGCGTTCTGGGTGGGTTGGCTCTCCACACTGGGCGGCGCCGAGCTGTGGATTCGATATACGCGAGGGAAAGCTCAATCGACTGGTCTTGCTGTTAGTGTGCCGGCCTTGAGAGCCCAAGTCGCCGACTAAGGTCCTTACTCCCTCACAACTCTTCCCTCACAACTCTTCCCTCACAACTCCTTCAACACCGCGCTGACGTTTACCCGACCCGCCCGCCGTGCCGGACCCACACATGCGAGCAGCGCCGTGCCTACCAGAATGGCCTCGGCTATCACCAGCACGGTTACGTCGACGTAGAAAAGACCGAAGAGCGCTCCATCCAGTGCCTGGCCAGCCCACATTCCCGCCGGGCCGCCGAGGGCGGTACCGGCGAGGATTGCAACCAGCATTTGTGTCCAGATCAGCTTGCGAAGGGCGACGGGCGATGCGCCAAGCGCGCCGCGCACAGCGAGCTCCTTCAAACGGCGACTGACACCGTAGCTGAGCGGGCCATACAGGCCGGCCAGGGCGAGTAGCAGTGTGAAGCCAGCGAACGTCGCGAAGAGCCACGCCAACAGGTAGCGCGAAGCGACCATTGAGCCGAAGAGATCATCCCAGGTATTCAGGCGCATCCATTTCAGAGGGAAGGTGCGGTAGATCATTCGGCGCAGGTTCGTCGCGGTCTTCGCGGGTGTCGCGGAGTTCACGAGCATTTCCCCGTATCGGCCTTCCGGATTCTGAATGACATAGACCGCCGGTTCAGGCAGCATGTCCGGATCGGACGTCATGTGCAGTCTGAACGGACGCACGACTCCGACGACGCGGATCCATGGTCTGGATGAGCGACTGTCGCCCAGCTTCAGCACGCGATTAATCGGGGATTCACCGGGCCACAGACGCCGAGCAGCGTTTTCATCGATAATTGCCGCACCGGCAGCGCGATCGCCAGC
>JBPCJT010000206.1:0-7816 GCA_051005015.1 Gemmatimonadaceae bacterium
GGTCGCCGGAGTGGCCAGTGTACCAGGTAGAGGCTGGTATGGTATCCGTCGCGTTACCACGGACGCTGCCGCGGACATCACGACGGACGAACGCGTGTTGAACTTGGTCAGTGGCCACAAAGATTCATCTACGCGTCGACTTGTGTATCAGGATCGCGGACGCCCCGAAGATCTCAATAGGGCCGCCGACGTACGTGGGCACGTTCGAAGCGGAACAGGACGGCAGGTCGATTCAATCGTGTTCGAAAACGTAAAACTCGCCTGATGCGTGCCCCACTATGTGCCCCAACGCAAAACCGCCCCAATCCGAAAGACTGGAGCGGTTCACGCAAACCACACATTTCAAAGCAGTTAACTAAGGAGCGGGCGACCGGACTCGAACCGGCGACGTCCAGCTTGGGAAGCTGGCATTCTACCAACTGAATTACGCCCGCGAAGGTTCACTAAACCTAGTCTTGGCGGTTGGCGTTCCGCTACCCGACCTCGCTCACGGGAAGAGCCGCTCGGGCTGGAGACACTGACAAAGGGATGACCGGATACATGGGAACTGTACCGGATACATGTGATCGCTCACGTGGCGTAGCAGCTTCATCTCCGCTGGGCCGGGACGCGAACGCTCCGCAGTAAATTTCTGAAATTCGGCCGCGGGTAGGGCTGCTTCGTTCTGCTTTTCCCCTCAAAAAGTCTGGTGCGTAGCTGCCAGGACCCGCGACGGAATCAAATTCCATGTATTCGGATCACTCCATGTGTCTGGTCGCCCCCTTCAAGTTTGGGCAGCCCGAGCGGCAGTATCCGCGACGACTCATCAAAGCACCTACCCCTTGCACTCCTACACGACGGCCTATAAAATCGTCCTGTAGAAGCCAAAGGGGAGCACTTGGTGACCGTCGACGACCGACTCGAGCTACCGCAGGGCACACTCGACCTCCTGATACTCCGCGTACTCTCGCTCGAGCCCCACCACGGCTGGGCGATCTCGGAACGACTGCATCAGGTCTCTCGCGCCACACTGCAAATCCCCCAGGGCTCCCTCTACCCCGCCCTGCACCGGCTCGAACGGCGCGGCTGGATCAACGCCTCGTGGGGCGCGTCGGACAATAACCGGAAAGCGAAATACTACGAGCTGACGAAATCCGGCCGAAAGCAACTGGAAGCCGAGACACAGGATTGGCTGAAGCTGACGCAAGCCGTTGCACTCGTCCTCGAGATGTGAGACTGACATGTTTGCCGATCTCAAGTACCGCGTCCGCGTGCTTTTCAATCGCAGCACGCTCGAGCAGGAGCTGGATGACGAGCTCCGCTTTCACATCGAGCAGGAAACCGAGAAGCACATCCGGAACGGCATGAGTGCCGCCGAGGCTCGGCGACGCGCTCTCGTGGCGTTCGGCGGAATGGAGCGGATCAAGGACGACGTGCGCGATGTGCGAGGACTGGTGTGGCTGGACGTCGCCCGACAGGATCTCCGCTACGCACTCCGCGGTATTCGCTCAGCCCCCGGATTTACCACCGCCGTGGTACTCACCCTCGGCCTGGGGATCGGAGTCAACGTTGCCATGTTCGGCATCATCGACCGGCTCATGGTGCGGCCCACGACCTATCTGCGCGATCCCACGCAGGTGAATCGCGTCTACCTCAACCAGATGACGCGCGGCAAGGTGCGACAGATCGACGGCTATGAGTACACCCGCTATCTCGACCTCGAGAGGTGGACGAAGTCGTTCGACGCGTTCGCGCCATTCGCGAATCGCACCATGGCTGTTGGTCGAGGTGAAGAAGCGCGCGAGAGGAACGTTGCCGCCGTCGGCGGACGGTTCTTCGAACTCTTCGACGCCCGCCCCGCGCTTGGACGGTTCATCCTGCCAGCGGAGGACCGGACTCCGCGCGGCGCCGACGTCGCGGTGCTCAGCCACGCGTTCTGGGAAACCAGCTACGGGAGCCGTCCCGACGTTCTCGGCGAGCAGATCCACATCGGCCCATCGACGTTCACCATCATCGGCGTGGCACCGAAGGGGTTCTCCGGCATCGTGGATGAGGAATCGCCGGTCGCCTTCATCCCGATCACGACCCACGCGGCGATCGAGCGCGCGTCCAATCCGTCCAGCTATTACACGAACTACAACTGGGGCTGGCTCGAGATTCTGGTTCGCCGGAAGCCGGGGGTGAATGTCGAGGCCGCATCCGCCGACCTCACCGAGGCGTATCGCCGAAGCTGGGACGCGGAACGTGCAATGAGCCGAGGCATGGTGGCGAAGGAGATCGCGTTGCCGAGGGCGATCGCGGGTCCGGTGCAGGTCATGCGCGGTCCGCGCGCCGGTAAGGGCGCCAAGGTGCTCACATGGATCAGCGGTGTCGCCGTCATCGTGCTCATCATTACATGCGCCAACGTGGCCAACCTGCTGCTCGCACGCGCACTCGGTCGGCGGCGCGAGATCGCCGTCCGTCTGGCGCTGGGCGCAAGTCGAGGCCGGCTGATGGCGCAACTGCTTGCGGAGAGTCTGCTGCTGGCGCTGCTCGGTGGCGTTGCGGGGTTGATGCTTGCCGTATGGGGGAGTGCTCTGCTGCGGACCGCTCTGCTCCCGATGGGAGAGTTGCCTGTTGCCGGCTTCGGAGATCTGAGGACACTCGGATTCGCGGGCCTCATGGCGCTCGTGACGGGTCTCCTCACGGGCTTGGCGCCGCTGGCACACGCGGGACGCGAGGACCTGGTCACGTCGCTCAAGACTGGAGTTCGAGAGGGATCTCACCGCTCGTCGAAGACCCGCAATGCGCTGTTGGTATTTCAGGGCGCGCTGTCGGTTGTCCTGCTCGTCTGCGCGGGGCTCTTCGTTCGGAGTCTTCAGAACGTGCGACAGATGCGCCTGGGATTCGACGTCGAACCGGTGCTGCATATCTCCGGCAATGCGCGGGGGACGCCGCTAAAGGCAGTGGAGCGTGCGTCGCTCTTTCGCCGATTGGAAGCGGAGGCGCGCGCGATTCCCGGTGTCGAAAATGCCGCGCGATCGCTCACCGTTCCGTTTCGCGATACGTGGTCCCAGGGATTGTTCGTGCCGGGCATTGACTCGGTGCGTAAGCTCGGCTCGTTCACGCTCCAGGGGGGATCACCGGAATTCTTTCGCACCGCTGGCACTCGCATCATCCGCGGACGCGGCATCACCGATGAGGACAGAGTGGGAGCGGAACGCGTCGCTGTCGTAAGCGAAGCCATGGCGAGCACGCTTTGGCCCCGACAGAACGCCATCGGGCAGTGCATGAAGATGAATGCGGACACGACGCCATGCATCACGGTGGTCGGCGTCGCGGAGAATATGAGGCAGAACAGTTTGATCGAGGACGCGCAGCTCCATTACTACCTGCCGATCGAGCAGTTCAATCCACAGGAGGCGTCGCTGTATGTGCGGACGCGTGGACCCGCCGCCCAGCAGGCGGAAGCGATTCGCCGCCGGTTGCAGACGCTGATGCCGGGCTCGTCGTATCTCAACGCGACGCCAATGAGTGAGATCGTAGGATCGCGTCAACGGTCGTGGCGCATGGGCGCAACCATGTTCGGGGCCTTCGGCGCGCTCGCGCTGGTTCTGGCAGCACTTGGACTCTACAGCGTGATCGCGTATGAGGTCACGCAGCGCCGTCACGAGATGGGCGTCCGTGTAGCGCTCGGCGCCGATCGCACGGACATCATGCGGCTGGTCTTCGGACAGGCGCTGTCGTTCGTGGTCGCCGGCCTGGTGATCGGTGGAGCGATCGCGTTGATCGCGGCTCGCTGGTTGGGCGGACTGCTCTTCCAGGTCTCGCCTCGCGATCCATTCGTGTACGGCGTGGTCGGACTGCTGCTCCTGCTGGTGGCCGTGGTCGCGAGTGCGCTGCCGGCGCTCCGTGCGGCGCGAGTGAATCCCATTATCGCGTTGCGTTTCGAGTAGTTCTGCCCTCTTGCGAAGCCGCTCAGGCTGGCCACAATGACGAAGGGGGGGACCGGATACATGGAATAATTCGGATACAGGAATTATTCCACATGGCGTTCAGACCGCCCACCCTCGGGGCCCCGACAGAACTGCAGCTGTGTACTTTTTTTCTTCTTCTTTCTTTCAAGCCTGTCTTTGCTTGCCATTCCACTTTCCATTGGCTCCAGTAAACCGCTAATCCGGAATCGCGTGGAGCAGACTCCATGTATTCGGATCATTCCACGTATCCGGTCGCCCTTTCGTCGTTGGAGCCAGCCCGAGCGGCCGTTGAGACACGTTTCGAAATGGCCATAGCCTGGCGCGAGGCGGTTCGGTACCTGTGGTCCCGGCGACGCTGGCTATACGGCGCGTACATGCTATTCGCCATCGCCCGCATTCCCGCGCGAACAGGATTTCGAATGGCCCTGCCTGTCTGCGACACGGATCTCACGGTGACGAACATGGCGTTGTCGCTCACCAAGGTGCCGCACGTGGTGCTGTTCGGCGCATTCTTCCTGCTGACGATTCTTCAGTTCAACCAGGTGAACCGGCGTTCGCTGACGCTGTCGCTCCTGATTACCGTGGCACTCAGCCTTCTGGTAGAGCTCGAGCAGGGAGCGACTCGCACGGGCAACTGCCGGCTTACCGATGTTCTGCCCAACGCGGTGGGCGCGATCATCGCGATGACCCTGCTGGGCGTCGGGAGCGCCATCCGCGGACGGACCGTTAACAAAAACGGCGCCATTCAGGCGCCGCGGAATTCCAGATCGTGAGACCACCAAGAGCCACAGGTCGGGATTGAACCGACGACCGCTCGATTACGAATCGAGTGCTCTACCACTGAGCTACTGTGGCGATGTCTTGCCATGCCCTGGCGCGGACTCGAACCGCGACGCCTTGCGGCACCACCCCCTCAAGATGGCGTGTCTACCAATTTCACCACCAGGGCAATCCCTGCGGCGCTTCGCGCGCGCCGTGTGTCACCACGGCAACTGCCTGCGCAAAGGTATTCGCCTTCTATCCCAACGGGGCCGACGGGGCTCGAACCCGCGACCTCTCGAGTGACAGTCGAGTGCTCTAACCAAACTGAGCTACGGCCCCCTACCTGCTGCGTACTGCGTCCTGCGTGAGTTCCGTTGAGACCATCGCCCAACATTCAACTCGTCGTGCCACCACCCACCTTCTCATGAGTCCGCAGTCCGCAATCCGCAGTCTCAAGTAGCCCCAAGGGGAATCGAACCCCTCTCTGCACCGTGAAAGGGTGCCGTCCTAACCGATAGACGATGAGGCCGTAGTCCCGGTACAGCGCCTTCTCTACTCTCCTGCTTTTCCCAATAGCGGTAACGGGATTCGAACCCGTGTTTGAGCCTTGAGAGGGCTCCGTCCTAGTCCCCTAGACGATACCGCCAAGCCTATTGCGTGCTGCGTGAATTCACTCGAACACGAGTCCTCAATCCGCAGTCCGCAGTCGTGTCAAACAGGCCCGGAGGGAATCGAACCCCCAACCGCTGGTTTTGGAGACCAGTGCTCTACCAATTGAGCTACGGACCTAACGCAAGTTCAGGGTGACTGACGGGAATTGAACCCGCAACCCCCGGAGCCACAGTCCGGTGCTCTGACCAATTGAGCTACAGTCACCATTGGGACCTGAATTTTACACCCGACGTACTGGTAACTGAAGTACTCAGGCTGAGGTTAGATCACTTCGCCCGGTCCATGTACTCGCCAGTGTTCGGGTTGACGCGAATCTTGTCACCCGGTCCCACGAACTCCGGCACGTTCACCGTCACGCCATTCTCGAGCTTCGCCGGCTTCGTCGACGCCGTCTTCGTCGCCGTCTTCATCACGGGGCTCGTGTCGACAATCTGCAGAATCATGGAATTCGGCAGCTGAATCCCGATCGCCTTACCATCATAGAACTCGGCCGTGATCTTCATGCCCGGCTGCATCCACTGTGCCGAATCGCCAAGCGCTTCCTCGTCCATCTCGAGCTGATCGTAGTTGTTCGTGTTCATGAAATGGTAGTCGCTGCCACCCTTGTACATGAACTCGAGCTCATGCGTTTCCATCGACGCACGCTCGATCGTATCGGCCGCGCGAAAGCGGTGCTCGAAGCTGGAACCGGTGCGGATATTCTTCAGCTTGGCCTGCACCATCGCGCGCAGGTTGCCGGGCGTGTGATGGCGAAATTCGATGATCCGGCACGGCTGGCCCTCGAACACAATGACCATTCCGCGGCGAATCTGGGTGGCTGGCATCGCCATGTGCTATGAACTCTTTCCGAAGTACGTGAATGCGCTGCTAAAATGGGACAGCCATTGAATTTAGACAGACAGAGGTCTTGGGTCAACCCAAGTTCTCTGTCCGTGTGGAGCCGCCATGGGTTCTACGTTTCCTCGTTTGCCAAAGATTTTGAAAGCAAACGGCGAGGTGCGACTCCGCGTGGAGGCGGAGCGAATTCTACCATGATGGAAAATCTTTCCATGTTCGTTCGAGCTCCTCTTCCATGCTTTTTCGGGAACTCGACAAGAAAGGCAAGAGATCTCAAACAAGCGTTGAAGGATCCGTGTCATGGTAGAACGACCTCTCCCGCCAATTTTGAGCCCGTAAAGGCTGTTTCTGTTTCTTCCGTTTCCCGTCTTTCCCGAAGATCTTGGAAAACCTCGCAGGAACGAGCCTCTCGGTACGCCGGTCCCGTTAAAGCCCCTTCTCCTTCCGCACCGCGGCAATGTCCGCCGCAAGCGCCCGCCACATGTTGCGCGCAACGATCTTCTCTCCCTCCGCATTGGGATGGATGCCGTCGCCCTGGTTCAAATCGAGCTCGCCAGCGACGCTGTCGAGCAGAAACGGCACCAGTCCAATGCCATGCTTCTTCGCCAGGGCAGGAAACATTGCCCGGAAGCTGGACGTATATTTCACACCCATGTTCGGCGGTGCTTCCATCTGCGCGAGCAGCACGCGCGCAGCCGGCTGCTTCGCACGAATGCGGGTCAGGACCGAATCGATGTTGGCGCGCGTGGAATCGAGATTCATCCCTCGTAACCCGTCATTGGCGCCGGTCTCGAGCACCAGGATATCGATGTCGCTGGAAGAGATCGGCCAGTCGATGCGTCTCAGAGCACCGGCAGACGACTCCCCATTCACTCCGGCATTCCGTATTTCATTGGGCACCCCAAGTGAGTCGAGCATGCCGCCGATGAGGATCGGATACGCCTCGTCAGGCTCGAGACCATAGCCCGCAGTCAGGCTCGTTCCAACGAACAGGATCGTCACACGACGCGTTGCCCGTGCTGCGGAGTCCGCCGCCGCAGGCACTGGCGCCGATACCCGCGCGGAATCTGCCGGACGCTCGGCAGCCGAGCAGTCCGTCAACAACAAAACCCCGAACACCCACTCCAATCGTCTACGCATGCTCGTTGCCCGTGAATTGACCAAGTCGTACCTCAGCGGCGAGCGCGAGCTCACCGTCCTTCGCGATGTCTCGTTCGACATCCAACAGGGTGCCTTCGTCGCAATCGTGGGACCATCCGGCAGCGGGAAGACGACACTGCTTGGCCTGCTCGCCGGACTGGATACACCGTCCAGCGGCTCGGTGCTCCTCGATGGCGACGACCTCACCGCCATGGATGAGGACGAGCGCGCGAAGCTTCGCGGCCAGAAGGTTGGCTTCATTTTTCAGAGCTTCCAGCTCATCCCTACGTCGACCGCGAAGGAAAATGTTCAGGTCCCCCTGGAGCTGCGCGGCGACTCGAACGCCGCCGCGCGCGGCACCGAGCTCCTCGCGCGCGTTGGTCTTGCCGACCGCGGACATCATTTTCCCAATCAGCTCTCGGGCGGCGAACAACAGCGCGTCGCAATCGCCCGGGCATTCTCCAATCCCC
>JBPCJT010000207.1:0-5474 GCA_051005015.1 Gemmatimonadaceae bacterium
CTGCATGCGCCCCAGCGCCTCTCGCACGTAGCCCGGCTGCACCACCGTGACCACGGGAGATTGCTCGAAGTCGATGCGGAACGCCTCCGTCGTCACGCGGCCCAGGAGCGAGTCCGCGGTGCGATTCTCGAAGTCGGCGATGAGGATGCGCTCACGCTCCTCCAGCATGCCCGCGGCGAGGAGCGAGCCAACCGGACCGATGCCCAGCGCCCGCATCGCCATGTACCCTGCCGCGGCGAGCCCGAGGAAGGCGAACGCGAGCACGCCCCCGAGAACTGCTTTCCGCCAGGTGAGCCACCGCGGCAGACCAATGCGGACTTTCGCCTTCCGGCCCACAGGGTGCTGCACCAGCGCCGTTGCCAGAATGATGGGAAGGCCGGCCAGGAGAAGAACACCAGCGGCCGGGAGAAACCAGTCCGGGAGGCCGAGCCGGTCTTGCGCAACGTAGTCCGCGGCGAGCACGGCTAGAGCCGCCGCGGCGAACAGCACTAGCGCGCGAACCGGGTGGACGCGGACGGAAGGCGCCGCCAAGCCTGACGAAGAAGTCGTGTGGTGAGCGGGCAGCGCTTCGAGCTCCCGCACTATCTCATCCGCGGACTGCGGCCGATCCGCGGGGTGCTTCTCCAGACAGCGCATGACGAGCGCGGTGAGCGCGGGCGACACGTTGGGCCGAGTCGCCGTGACCGGTCTTGGCGCCTGGCTCAAATGCGCCATCAGTACCGCCTGAACAGAGGGCCCGGTAAATGGAGTTTGCCCGGTGAGCATCTCGTACGCTAGTACGCCGAGCGCGTATATGTCCGCGCGGTGGTCCACCTGCTCGTCGCCAGCCGCCTGCTCGGGCGCCATATACGCTGGAGTACCCAGCGCCATCCCGGTCGAGGTGAGCGTCTGCGATCCGCCCGCGGCACGCAGCGCCTTCGCCACCCCGAAATCCGCGACTACAGCGTGACGCGCGGTCAGCAGCACGTTCGCGGGCTTGATATCCCGGTGGACGATTCCGCGCGCATGGGCGTAAGCAAGCGCGTCCACGATACCGCGCAGAATTCGCACACACTCTTCGATCGGAAGCGCGCCGTCACGGGCGAGCTTTTGCTGCAGCGACTGCCCTTCGACGAGCGGCATCGTGTAAAAGAGAAAGCCATCCGCCTGGCCGGCCGTCAGCAGGGGGACGATATGCGGGTGCTGCAGCTGCGCCGCGAGCTGGATCTCCCGCCGGAAGCGTTCCTCGCTCACATCGGCGGCCAGCTCAGGTGGCAACACCTTGACCACGACAGGCCGGCCGAGCGCGGTATCCAGCGCGACGAATACGCGGCTCATTCCGCCACCGCCGAGCTCCCGCTCGACACGGTAGCCGGAACCGAGACCATTCTGTAGTCGCGTAACGAGGTCAGCCACGCCGCCGTGCTCCAGTGGGGGGCGAACTAATATCTGCCCCCGATCGCGAATGGGAAAGGGGAACGCCACGCCGTGGGCCTGGAAGGCCACAGCGTTTCGCGCGGGTGGCTCGGATGCCGTCGGTGGTGGCGGCCGTACCAGGCTCCGCCATTAATAGCGCGGTAGAGCGGGATCCACCTCGTCGGTCCAACCGGTTATGCCACCCTTCAGATTCCAGATCCTTCGAAAGCCGGCGGCGTAAAGTTGATGATAAGCTTTCGCGCTGCGGGCTCCGCTGCGGCAGTGCAGCACAATTTCCTGGGCGCTGTCGAGCTCGTGCATGCGCTCGGGTAGCTGGCCCAGCGGGATGAGTGCCGCGCCGTAAGGCTCGAGGTTCGCTATGTCCCACTCGTGCGGCTCGCGTACGTCGATGATTCTGATGGGCTCACCACGGTCGAGGCGCGATTTGAGCTCCACGGGGGACATCTCCGCTGCGCCCGCGCGTTCCGCGGCTTCGGCGGCCTGCGCCTGCGGGACACCGCAGAACTCCTCGTAATCGATGAGCCCCTTGAGCGTAGGGTGTGTGCCGCAGATTGGGCAGTCGGGATCCTTACGCACCTTTAGCTCACGCCAGCGAAGGGTGAGCGCATCGGCGAGCAGGAGCCGTCCAATAAGGGGCTCGCCATACCCGAGGATCAGCTTGATAGTTTCGAGCGCCTGAAGTGAGCCGATGATACCGGGTAGCACGCCGAGTACCCCGCCCTCGGCACAGCTCGGAACGAGCCCGGGAGGGGGCGGCTCGCGAAAAAGGCACCGGTAGCACGGCCCCTGTTTGGCATAAAATACCGACACCTGTCCCTCGAAGCGGAAGATGGAGCCGTACACATTCGGCTTGCCGAGGAGGACGCAGGCGTCGTTCACGAGGTAGCGTGTCGGGAAGTTGTCTGTTCCGTCGGCGACGATGTCGTACGGCTCCAGGACCTCGAGCGCGTTCTCGCTCGTGAGCCGGAGCTCGTGCGGGACAATGCGCACGTGCGGATTCACGTCGCGCAGCCGCTCGCTGGCGGCCTGAAGCTTGGGCCGCCCGATATCGCTCTCACCGTATAGCACCTGGCGCTGGAGGTTGGTGGCATCGACAACGTCAAAGTCCACGACCCCGAGCGTACCGACACCGGCGGCGGCCAGGTAGAGGCCGAGCGGCGATCCGAGTCCGCCAGCGCCCACCATGAGTACCTTCGCCGCCTTGAGCTTCCGCTGCCCCTCCATGCCGACCTCCGGCATGATGAGGTGACGCGAATAGCGGAAGACCTCGTCCGCGCTCAGCTCCACCGCACGGTTGGCCGGAGCCGTAGCCAGCGTCGTTCCGCCAGCAACGCTTGGAACAATGGTGATCGTGTCGCCGCTCCTGACTCCGGCGTCTTCACCACCGAGGTAGCGTGCTTCCTCCTCGTTGACGTAGACGTTCACGAAGTTCCGCAACGCACCGGCTTCCGTGTACAGGTGAGGCCGAAGGCCGGGGTACTGGCTCACGAGCTCCGCCAGTACGCCGCCCACGGTCGCCGCGGTGACGGATACATCGGTGTGGCCACCAACGTATGCGCGCAGGGGCGTGGGGATGCGAACGATAGGACTCATAACTCCTCCACGATTGTCAACTCTTCTTCCTGGAACCTCGAACGGTCGTCGGCCAACAGCCAGGCGCGCACAGGTCCTGTGTCGTCCTCCTTCACGGCCACGATCAGATAACCGTACCAGGGCCAGGCGTGTTCCCGATCGAACGCAGAAGGCTCCGATGTGCCGTTGGGGTGCGAATGGTAAAAGCCTATCACCTGCAGTCCCTGGTCCTCGGCGTCCCGCTCGGCCGAACGCACCGTCTCGGCCGGAATCTGGTATCGGCGGTCTCGCTCGCTGGCCAGAACGTTCTCGAGCGCTATTATGCGCACCACATTTCGGGGTGCGCCATGATTGCCGGAGTCACGGCCGACGAGCACGCCGCAGCACTCTTCCGGATACGCGAGGCGCGCGTAAGCGGTCACTTCTCCGAGTATGGAAGCAGGCAGCCGCATCATGGCAGCTTCTCCCACCAGCTTTCACTCAGGTAACGCTCGCCTCCGTCGGGAATGAGTGTCACTACCATGGCGTCCGGGCCACACGCGGCGGCTACGCGCAGCGCCGCGGCCACGTTCGCGCCGCCGGACGCGCCGGCGAGTATCCCTTCCTCGCGCGCGAGCCGCCGCGCCGTTGCCTGGGCCTCCTCAGTGGTAATCACGACAGTCGCGTCCGCGAGCGCCGGGTCAAAGACGCCTGGCACGATAGCCGTGGCCATGTGCTTTACGCCTTCCAGTCCGTGCATCGGAGAATCGGGCTGCACCGCGACAAGCCGGATGTCGGGACTGTACTCGCGCAGGCGCCGCCCAGCGCCGACGAAGGTTCCTCTCGTCCCCAGTGCCGCCACGAAGTGCGTGACCCCACGGTTCGACTGCTCCCAGATCTCCACGCCTGTGGTATCGTAGTGCGCCTGGACGTTCTCGGCGTTGTTGTACTGATCCGCGTAGAAGTACCGCTTGGGCCACTCCGCCGCACGCCGTCTGGCCTCCCGGATTGCACCGTCGGAGCCCTCCAGCGCATCCGTGATGATGATCGTCGCACCGTAGCACCGCAAAAGCTTCCGTCGCTCGACGCTGGCGTTGCCGGGGATGCAGATCTCGCACGCATACCCGCGCTCCACGCACAGCATGGCGTACGCGATCCCGGTGTTACCGGAGCTGGCATCGAGGAGCGCCACACCGGACGCGAGCCGCCCATCCCGCTCCGCGGCCCGGATGATCGCCCGTGCCGGCCGATCCTTCACGCTGCCTCCGGGATTGAAGTATTCGAGCTTGACGAAAACGCGCGCTGCGCCAGCGGATGCCATCCGGCGCAGAGGCAGGAGCGGCGTGTTACCGATCAGCTGGTCGAGCGAGACAACGGGATCCGGGGACACGTCCGCTCTCCTTCGCAGGGAATTCTGGCTGGCAGCGCCGAATCCGTCGCGACTTTGCTGAAGTATGCGGGGATGCGGCGATGAATGGTAATGCTCGGGCGAACCATGCGGTCGTCCGTTGGTCAAGCCGGCCGTTGCCGTACGAGACACTCATGGTACCTCGGAAGCAGGGAGTAGGAGGTGAAAAGTGGTAGAAGGTCAGTCTGGCGGTTAAGGCTGGCCGTGGCATCTTCTCAGCACGCGTAATGATCAGCACCAGCGCCGACCCCTCACCGAGCGGAGGTTTTATGGTCTCCCTAACGTCACTCTGGATTCCAATTCTGGTGTCAGCGGCGGTCGTATTCGTGGCGAGCTCGATTATCCACATGCTTCTTCCCTACCACCGCACCGACTTTCGCCAGGCCCCCGCCGAGGACGATGTGATGGATGCCCTGCGCAAAACCGGCATCGCGTCCGGTGACTACGTAGTTCCCTTCGCAGGGAGTCCCGCGCGAATGAAAGACCCGGACTTCGTCGCCAGGATGACGAGGGGTCCTATCGCCTTCATGACCATCATGAAGGGCGGACCGCCGGAGGTGGGTGCTCAGCTGGCGCAATGGTTTCTCTACTGCGCCCTGATCAGCACTTTTGCCGCGTACATGGCGAGCCGTGCCCTGGGAGCCGGCAGCGAATACCTCGCCGTCTTCCGGTTCGCGGGTACAGCCGCATTCCTCGGCTACGCCGGCGCGCTGTTGCAGAATTCGATCTGGTACCGCCGTGCCTGGAGCAGCACGCTCAAGTCGATGTTCGATGGGATCGTATACGCGCTGCTGACTGGCGGAATTTTCGGGTGGCTCTGGCCGAAATAGGAGGGAGTGGTACTTCGGCGCGGCATCAGCCTCGGGGAGAGTAGTTCTCGTGTAATGGCAGAGGTAACTTCAAAAGGTGTGGAAATAAGCGGAAGGCGGTGACACCTTCTCGGGTGAGAGTCAATCACCCCCGGGCCCAATCCCCGGCAACGAAAAGGAGCCACCGCCAATGGACAAGATCATTCAGGAATCAGCAGAGTCAAGCCGCGCCGTTGTATTCGGCACGCTGGAGGCGTTCGCCAGGGAGAATATTCAGCGGTTCATTCAGC
>JBPCJT010000208.1:0-12309 GCA_051005015.1 Gemmatimonadaceae bacterium
GTGCAGCACCGCACATCGTTGTCGGCTGGACGCATGACGCCGTTCGGCGGCGAGATCCGCATTCCCCCCGGCGGAAAGTCGCTCGACGAAATCGAGCGCGAAGCGATCACGATCACGCTCGAGATAACCAGCGGCAACCGGAGCGCAACTTCGCGAATACTCGGAATCTCGCGGCCGACACTGGCTCGCAAGATGCGCGAATACGGCCTGACACCCGCGCGCGATAACGCCGCATAATCCCATGCCGGTAGGCGGCCGGGATGACATTCCAGTCTGCGCCAGATGTACCAGCATCCATTGATGCAGGCTTCGCGTGCTCGGCGAACTGACTCTCCAATCCAACGCCTTACGTCGCGGCCACCCCGCAATCAAGCTGCAGCGCTCAACGCCGCTACCCTTGTGAATGCGACATTAATTCCGCCCCAGCTGATTCAGCAAGCGCTATTGCCGCATTCGCTTGGATGGCGTCGGCCGCTGTCGCTTTTTCTGTAAAAGCAATCGCGTTTCACGATACGGAACGCAACTTGTTATACGAACGTTCAGTGTCCCGCATTACAAATAGCCCGCTGTAACGATCCTTTACAAAGGACCTTGTGCGTCAAGGCGGAGCAATCCCCGAAAAGCGGGTGCGTCTACACCCGCAGTCTTCTCTCCCCAACATGTTCCAGCGTAATAAGATCTCGCGCCCGCTCAGAGCAAAGCCCAGCCTGGACGATCCGGACATCCTTCGGGAGTTCGTTCGCACTCTGCGTGAAGGGATCTACATATCCACGGGCGAGGGCGAGATTCTCGATGCTAACACCGCGTTCCTGAGTATCGTGGGCGCCGAATCCATCGCTGAATTGCGCGGGTACAGGGCGGAGGATTTTCTGGTCGATCCTGAGCAGCGTCGCAACGAGCTGCGGATTCTGGCGCGTGATGGCGCTGTCCGCGAGTTCGAGCTCCAGATCCGTAGTCTCGACGGTCAGATTCGCACAGTGCTGGACACCACGTTTGTCGTGCAGGATCCTGCAAGCGGAAAGACTCATTTCCACGGAGTGCTGGTCGACATCACCGCGCGGAAACTGCTCGAGCAACAGCTGGTCGAACTGAGCATCCGCGATCCTCTCACCGGATGTTACAATCGCCGCGCGCTCGAGAGCGTAGCCGAGAAGATGGAGCAGCAGCCCGATGAGATGTGGGCATGCATATACATCGACGTCGATCACTTCAAGCAGTACAACGACATGCACGGACATCACGCAGGTGATCAGGTGCTGGTGCGCATGAGCCGGTTCCTGATGCGGCAGGTGCGAGCCGAACAGTCTGTTATTCGCGTTGGCGGTGACGAGTTTGTCATCGTTCTCAGCGGCGACGACTGCGTCCATACAGACGCGATCGCCCAGCGCTTTCGTGCTGAAGGAATGCAGAGCGCGCCTGTGCTGTTTTCGCTCGGATGGTCCATTCGGGAACCTTCCGAGCCACTCCAGCAAATGCTGGCGCGAGCGGACGATCATCTCCTCGCCGTGCGCGCTTTGCGCGGCACGAAGACCAGATGTCAGGACCGGGCCGCAACAAGTCGGGTGCCTGGTGCTCAATGTCCGGTGACAGTTGAAAAACGCGGTACCCGGGCAGCGGACATGGTAGACCGGGCACCCGGCACCACCTAGCACCAACCGCGCACCGTAACACCGAGCACCGGACTCGTCGCAGTTCATAGCCGATACTCCCCGCTGAGTTCGGTGTGCAAGTCCCAGCCGTCCTGGCGTCTCCATCAGAGAACCTCTGCATGGAGACGCGATGCGCACCTTACCCACCCTATTTGCACTTGCTTTTGCCCTCCCACTCGCCCTACCGGCGCAGGGGTGGATCATCCCGCGCCCTTGCCGCCTGGACCGGTGCCCTCCAATTGTCGGTAATGCCGCCGTCGCACGCGTCTCGAGCGATGTCAGAGTGCAGCTCGCCAATCGCGTGCTTCAGTATGAGGTGGAAGAAACGTTCACCAACAACGGGGGACTGATCGGCGAGGCCGACTATCTCTTTCCTCTGCCAAAAGGTGCGGCCTTTCAGGATCTCAAGCTCTCGATAGACGGTGAGCTCGTCGCCGGAGAAACGATGAACGCCGAGGAAGCTCGGCGCATCTACGAGGAGATAGTCCGGCGGCAGCGCGATCCGGCGCTGGTGGAATGGATGGGGCACGGCCTGCTTCGAACGCGCATATTCCCGATCGCGCCAGGAGAGAAGAAGCGGATCGTCGTACGGTTCCAGAGCGTGGCGGAGCGTGAAGGTGATGCGCTGCGCGTTGATTACTTCCGGGGTACGGCTATGCGCCGCAGTCGTGAAAGCTGGGTCAACGACCGTGAACCGCCGGCGCCGGAATACGGGCGTGATGGACGCGTCTCGTTCACGCTTTTCTACCCCAGGACAAGCGAGCTCGGTATCGCGTACTCCCCCACGCACTCGCTCACCGCTCGCGATGAACGCGGCCTGCGGCGCGTAGATGTGCGCGGCGATGCGCGTGATCTGGCGCTGCTTATTCCCCTCCGCCGGCGAAGCGAAGCGGCCATTACGGTGCTTTCACATTCTACCGGGCGCGACGATGGCTTCGCACTCATCACACTCTCGCCGCCGTCACTCCCCTCGCGCCCCACACCGCGCGACGTCACACTCGTGCTCGACGTCTCCGGCTCCATGAGCGGCCGCAAGATAGAGCAGGCGCGCGAGACGGGAAAGCGATTCCTCGCTACCCTTTCCTCCCGCGACCGGTTTCGGCTCATCGATTTCTCGACCGACGCGCGCACATTCCGTGATGAATACCTCGCAGCCACGCCGGGCAACATTGCTGAAGCCAGGCGCTACTTCGATGATCTGCGCGCTGAAGGCTCCACCAACATTGAGGACGCGCTGGAAGAAGCGCTCGCGTCGCCATCCGAGGCCGGTCGTCTTGGCCTGGTGCTATTCATTACCGACGGTGCGCCGTCGGTTGGGGAACGCCGCACCGAGGCCCTCGTCGAGATGGCGCGCAATCTCGCTCGCGGCCGCCGCATCTTCGCTTTCGGGCTCGGCGCTGACGTAAATGTTTCGCTGATCGAACAGCTCGCTCTCGAGGGGCACGGGACTGCGCATTTCGTGCGCCCGGACGAGTCCACAGAGCGCGCGGTGGAAGTCGTGGCCAGCCGCCTCACGAATCCGGTGGCTACCAACGTCAGACTTCGCGCGGAGGGGGCGCGCCTGGCCAAGATTCAACCGTCGGGGCCTATCGACATCTTCGCTGGTCAGGATCTCGTTCTTCTCACCCGGTACACCAACAGCGGCCGCGCACGCATCCGATTCGACGGCAATGGAGCGGAAGGACCAGTGAGCTGGAGCGCTGACGTTATTTTCCCGGAGCGCGAGCGCGGCAACGCCTTCGTCCCGAGGCTCTGGGCGACGCAGCGGATTGGCTTTTTGAGCGCCGAAAAGCGGAGAAACGGAGGATCGGAGGAAATTGACGCGGAAATCCGCGAGCTGGGCGAACGTTTCGGCATTCCCACGGAATTCACGTCGTACTTCGTGAAGGAACCCGGCATGGTAGTCGATGGTGGATTCCCCGTGCCCATGCCACGGCGTCGCGGTGACATGGTTGGACAGGCGGGTGGTGCCAGCGCGCCTGCGCGGCTTGGAGAGCAGGCGAGCAAACGCGAGTTCGACGCAGCACGCGATGCTGCGGCTCAACGTTCAGCGACTTCGCTCGCCGTTGCCGACAGCACGATGTCCGCACCGGAAGGCGGAGCACGCGCACGTCGCGCCGGAAACCGAATCTTCAACAGGCAGGGAAACACCTGGACGGATTCCCGCTACGGCTCAGGTATGAAAACCTTGAAGGTAAGGGCTTACTCTGCGGCATACTTCGCGCTGATTCTGGAGATCCCCGAGTTGAGTGATGCGCTGGCGCTGGGGGATCACGTCATAGTCGCGGGACGCTTCATCGCGCTCGACGTGGGTGCGTCCGGCAGCGAGCGATTGACCGAAGACCAGTTGAGGGAGATCGTATCAGCATGGTAACTGATTGAAAGATCAGGACGTTGAACGGCTTTTTCGAGCGTACCACGCGCAGCTTGTGCGCTACCTCACGCGACGGCTCGGTGATCGCGACTGGGCGGAAGAGGTAGCACAGGAGACGTTCGTTCGCGCGCTCCGGCAGGAAGCGCTGACGAACGAGCGGGCCTGGCTCTTCACCGTCGCGAATAACCTCGTGCGCGATGAAGCACGCAGAGAGGCCAGGCGTCGCAAGCATCTCACTCTTCTCCGTGCCGAAGAGCAGGAACGCGAGATCGCGGAGCCGGAGCCCAGCACTCTCGAGCGCGCCCAGGAGTCCGCGATCGCTCGCCGCGCTGTGGAGTCGCTCGCGGAGCGTGACCGGCTCGCGCTGCTGATGCGCGAGGAAGGTTTGGACTACACCGAGATCGCCGCCGCGCTCGATCTTTCGGTGAAGTCGATCGGAACGACCCTGGCGCGGGCGCGCCGGCGATTGGTGGAGGCATACGAAGAGCTGCAGTCGCGAATGGAGTCTGGTCATGCCGCATCTTGACGAAGGAATAATTCACGCGTGGCTGGACGGCGCGCTGACCGACCAGGAACGGACAGATGCCGAAGCGCATGCCGCCGACTGCGAGGCATGCTCTGCGGCTGTCGCCGAGGCGCGCGGTCTGGTTGCGGCGTCTACGCGGATACTTTCTGCGCTCGACGATGTGCCGGCCGGTGCGATTCCGGTTGCGACTCGCAGGTCGGAAGGGACAATGGCGGTTGGTGCTGGCCGTAAAGCTCGCGTCCAGCGATGGATGAGTCGTCCGATGGTGCGCGCCGCTGCCGCGCTGCTTCTGGTTACAACGGGGACCTACTTCGTCGCATCTCGCGAACAAGCGAAACGCGAGTTGAATGTGGCCAGCGACAGACTGGAAAGCACCGGGGCGGCGGCCGAGGCAGGCGCAGCTTCCTCTGAGGCAGCCACATCCTCCTCGGCGGAAGAGGTTGCGGTTCTGGAGAAGGCTATGCCACCGACCAGTTTGCCGGCTCCTGCTCGCGCGCCGGCGCGCAACCGGGGGGGCACAAGGAGTTCGTCGACGGGAGTCACGGGGGGCGGCGCAAGTCAGGCCGCCGCCGATGCTGGCATTCAGCAGCGGACCAGCGACGATTCTCGGCGCGAGTTACCCCCGATGGGTCGCCCCGGATCGGTGAACGAACTGAGCGCAAAAGGTGCCGGACAAGCCGCATCGCTTTCCGCTCCCGCGGCAGCTGGGCGCGATGCTGCCTCTGGTAATGCCTTCGCAGGCTGCTACGAAATTCGGCTGGGCGCCTGGACGCCTGCGCTCGCTCTGGGTTCGGATTCTGTTTACATCACGCCGCCGCGCCGCCTCACTCTCGATACGCTTCCCGCAGCGCCTTCCAGCCCGTCGAGCTTCCGCATCCACCCGGTTCTAGACACGCCAGGACGTGACCATGCCTACTGGCTCGCCCTCGGCGCGGACTCACTTCGAGTTGGTTGGACGACCGGGTTGAGCGGGCTGATAATGCATCTCAGGCTGGAGAACGAAACTCTAAGCGGAGTCGCAACGACATTCTGGAACTTCGATCGCAGAAGTCAGCAGGCCGAAGTCGCGGGAAATCGAGTGGCCTGCCAGTAGGGATTGATGGCTGGCAGAGCCCGCGCTGCCTTATGCTGCGCCGTTACACCTTGCACTCGGGACGGAGATGAAAAAAGGCACCCCCCCCGGAATGCCTTTCTTCGCGTCTCACCGAAAGGTGCGCGGTTCAACGTGGTGCGTCGTACTGATTCTACCTCGTTAATAGCAACCGGCGTGCCCAATCGATATCGTTGTGTTGGAAAGACTTACACAACCGTGCAGGCGTCGGCGTCGCGCACGTGTTGCGGCGGGCCGCACACACCTGAAGGGATTCTTATGGCGGCGCGGGCGTCCCCCGCGTGCCATCCAGGCTGTCGCGGACCGCGGTCGCGAACGTCTGAAGGGAGAATGGTTTCTCGAGAAATATGGCGCCGTTTGCGAGCACACCGTCGCGTGCAATGGCGTCCTCGGCGTATCCGGACATGAAAATCACTTTGACGTGAGGCCTGATGACCATAATGCGCTCGACGAGCTCGCGGCCGCCCATTTCCGGCATGAGCAGATCGGTGACGACGAGGTCAATGGAGTCGGGGGATTCGGTAAACTTCAGAAGAGCCTCTCTTCCGTTGACAGCTTCGATCGCTGTGTACCCGCATTTCGCGAGAATGCGGCGAATCAGGTTGCGCACGGACTCCTCGTCCTCCACGAGGAGCACGGTCTCCGTCCCACGTGGCAGATTGGAGGAAGCCTGCAGCTGCGGCGCCGGATCCAGCGCGCCAGGCACGAGGGGCAGGTAAATGTTGAAGGTTGTTCCGCCTTCCAGCTCGCTGTGCACCGAAATGTGTCCGCCCGATTGCTTCACGATGCCGTAAACCGTTGAGAGGCCCAATCCCGTGCCCTTCCCATGATCCTTGGTGTAAAGAAGGGCTCGAAAATCAGGCTCTGGGTGTGGCTATCCATGCCGGATCCGCTGTCGGTAACCGTCAGCAACGCGTAGTAGCCGGCCGCGAGTTCAGGATGCTGTTGCGAATTACCATCGTCAACGCGAACGTTGCTGGTTCGTATCTCCAGACGGCCCCCATTGGGCATGGCGTCGCGAGAATTGACGGCAAGATTCATGATGACTTGCTCGATCTGACCGGGATCCGCTTTCACGAGATTGAGATTCGGCACGAGTGCCGTCGTGAGAGTTATGTTCCCGCCGATCAGACGGCTCAACATTCGCTCCGTCTCGAGCACGATTGCGTTCATGTCTACGATCTTTGGCTGCATGACCTGCTTGCGGCTAAATGCGAGGAGCAGGTGTGTTTTATCGTGGAGACATCACGGGCGCTCCAGAGGACGGTGCCATTGGGAAGGGGAACTACTTCGGCAGCGAACCACACCGTGGCGTCGCCGATGGGGAGGGAGTACTGGAGCGTTTGCTCCGTGCCGGTATCCAGTACTTGCCGAATGCACTTGAGAATCTGCGCCGCCTTATCCGGGGGTGCCACGTCGCTTACGAGGCGGCCGACGAGCTCGGACCCTGGGCGGAGCAGGAGCCCGGGATTTGTTGGCGCGATCTTGAGATATCTCCCATCGCGATCGAGCACCAGAACGACATCCCGCATTGCGCCGAACATCATGCGAAGCTCGGCGGCTTCAGCCGCAAGCTTCTCGCATTGGCTCGCCGAGTCGGTTAGTGCAACGGCGACTGAATCGCCGCCGTGGGCATCAAGCGTCACTACAGGAGATCCGGATGACGGAGAAAAAGGGCGTCTGTGTTAGGACGATGCCAAGCGGCGCTCGTAACGCAAGTTGTGGACTTCGCTCACCGCGGAAATGCGGACGTGTCGATGCCCGGTATTATGCGCAGCGCGTTCCTGTAGTACAGCTTCCTGAGAACGTCGTCGGGCAGGTTGAGCCCATACATCTTCCAGAACGCGTGCCGCCTGCGGTAGTAGTCGAAATACTCGTCCTGTGTCTCAAGCACCCGAAAGTAGACGTGGTACTCCTCTGGCGCCCACGTGTCCTTGCCGAACAGGACGCGATCCTGATACCTGATGAACCAATCGCGCGCGAATCGTGGCTGGCGTCCCAGCTCGGCAAGAACGGCACCAATTTCGGTGTACATGTTCGGAAGCGAGTCCATGAGTCTGCCGAGCCTCGCCAGATCACCGCCCAGCCAGCCGAGGTGCGCGTTGATGAACCTTGTGCGCGGGTGCTTGGCGAACAGGCGGTGTTGCTCCCCTATGATCTCCTCGAATGCCGGATACTGATCGCCGGGGCGCGCGCGATTGGGAAACTGCTTGAGCTCTAGCCAGCGCTCGTTGTGCCTGTCCGCAACTTCGAAAAAGGAGGCGGGCTCCGCGGTATGAATGAGCACCGGAATCCCGAGCTCTCCACACTTCTTCCAGATTGGATCGAAGCGAGGGTCGTCGACACGGACACGCGCTCCGCTCGCGTCCTTGAGGGTCAGGCCGAAGTTCTTGAAAATCTTGAGGCCCCGAGCGCCGTTCTTCACGTCGCGCTCGAGGCGCGCCGCTGCGCGCGCGCCATAACCGGCATCGTCGGCTCCAGCGAAGTCGAGATTGGCGAAAATGACGAATCGTTTTGGCTGCCCGGCAGCACGCGCTTCCACCTCGCTGGCGAGGGTATCGCCGCTCCGGCCGCTCAGATTTACCATCACGCGCATATTGAGCGCATCCATCGCGCGCGTGAGCCTGGCCATATCCTCGGCCGACTGCCCGAGCCGCTGGTGATTGTGGACGTCTATGAATGGATACTTGGCGCGAGTTACACGGTGCTCCGGAACGACGAGGGTAGACTTCGGCTCATACTCCTCCACAGTCATCGTCTGCGCACGCGCCGCGATGAGCGGTGCCATCACGCTCGCGAGCACGAGACCAATCGCGCGAATAAATGGAGTCACTTTTCCCTCGCCCCCAGTTCGTCCGAAGGTGATGTCAGGGCTCACCCACACGAGGTTGTCAGCTCGTAAGCTTGCGTTCAGTCCCCAGTAACCGGCTCAGGCTGTGTTCTCACTCCGCGCACCCGCTTGCGCAGGAGCACCGACACCGCGTCGTCGATCAGCGTATACACCACCGGCACGACAAAGAGCGTGAGGAGTGTCGACGTGAGCAAGCCGCCGATAACAGCCCGCGCCATCGGGGCGCGGCTCTCGGATCCCTCACCGAGCGCGAGCGCGAGCGGCAGCATGCCGAAGATCATGGCGATCGTGGTCATGATGATCGGTCGCAGCCGGATGCGCGCGGCACCGAGCAACGCCTCGGTGCGTTCGAGCCCGCGGTTGCGCTCCTGATTGGTGAAGTCCACCACCAGAATGCCGTTCTTGGTGACGAGTCCCATGAGCATGATAATGCCGATCATCGTCATCACGTTGAGGGTGCCCCTGGTGATGAGCAGCGCCAGCGATACGCCGATGAAGCTGAGCGGCAGCGCGAGCATGATGGATAGCGGCTGGACGAAAGAACCGAACAGCGACGCGAGAATCAGGTAGATGAAGACGATCGCGAGGAGCAGCGCTTCGAGCACAAAACCCTTCGTCTCATCGAGATTCTGCACGTCACCCGTGAAGCTGGTTCGATAGCCGGGAGGCAGCCCGACGTGTGCAATTGCCGCCTTCGTGCTGGTCGCGACATCGCCCAACGCGAAATCGGGGAGTACTCCCGCCGATATGGAAACCTGACGCTCGAGACTGCGCCGCTCTATCTGTTGCGGGCCCACACCCGCGCGCACCTCCGCGACTTGCGACAATGGCACGATGCCCGGTTGGCCGGTTGCCGAATTCATGTTGCTGCTCATTACAGGAATGTTCGCCACATCCTCGGCGACGTCGATCAGTGCCTCGGCGGTGCGGGCTTCATCGCCCGAACGGAGCGCTACCGCTACGGCGTCCTGAATTGACAGCGCAAGAGTGTCGGGCCTCTGGGCTCGCGCGTGAGATGCGAAAAGCAGCGCGGCGCTCGAGAGCGCCGTGAGGCGAAGCAGTCGGACCATATGCTTCCTACGCGGAGAGGAGGAGTAACGTTGGGAGGGAGGGGGGATGGTCGGCCGCCTGGACACCGGCATTGCTAACCTCGACTGGTTCGGCGGCGGCACGCGTATTACATCTGGGGGTCGCTTACTGAGGAGCTGTCATGCACGATCAACAGAATCGTCGCCGGAGCACGCCAGGCATTCGGACCTCGCATCTGTTCACTGCGCTCCTCGCCGTCGCTGCATTACAGACGACGAACGTCTCCGCGCTGCCGGCGCAACAACAGTCGGCACAGCAACAAGCCGCGCAGTTGCGCCGTGAGAAGCTCATCGCTCGAGCGAAATCGTTCGAGCTCCCCACGGCGTACGTCCCGCCTCCGGGCGATCCGACGGAGCACCACGCCTCCGGTTTTGCCAAGATCATGTGCTCAGCGGTCTTCATCACCGGACTCGATCCCGCTTTTGCCGCCGGGAACGTAGGATACTTCACGGCTCCGTACGAAGAGCGCGCGAAGATGGGCAAGCCTGTCATCGATCGCGCCGCGCGCACCGTTTGGCTTACGCTTGCGAATGGCGTTACCCGCACCGCGAAGCAGCTTGGCAGCCAGGGATGCGTGACGCTGCCGATCGGACAAGACTCGGTGCATTTCACGCCCGTTCAGGTCACGAGCAAGTTGCCTGATGCGACAACTCAGCCTTGGCCCATGGGCGACGTGCTGCCGACAACGCCCTTCCCCAGAGAGCTCGACTCGGCCAAAGTCTTGCAGGCCGTCAACGCCGCTTTCGATCCGGCGACGGAAATGACAGCGGCGTTCGTCGTGACCTGGAAAGGACGTCTCATCGGGGAGCGGTACGGAGAGGGGATTACGGCGAGCACGCCGCTTGAGAGCTGGTCCATGGGCAAGAGTCTCACGGCGACGCTGATGGGAATCCTCATCAGACAGGGCGTTTACTCACTATATCAGCCGGCGCCGATTCCCGAATGGCAAGCGCCCGGCGACGCGCGCGCGAAGATTCGCATCGCCGACATACTGCGCATGTCGAGCGGAATACGAATCCGGGCACCCCAGGATCCCGATTACGATCCGTCGAAGGGCTATCCCGATCACGTCTACCTGTACACGGGTAGCGTCAACTCCTTCAAGTACGCCGCGACGCGTCCGCAGCAGTGGCCGCCGAACACTGTCGGCCGCTACCGCAACACCGACCCCGTCCTGATCAACTATCTCAACCGCCTCGGCGTCGAAAAGAGCGGCGAAGAGTACCTGTCGTTCCCCCAGCGCGCGCTGTTCGACAAGATCGGTATCCGCACCTTGGTGATGGAGACTGACCCCTTCGGAAACTTTCTCACGCAGGGATACGAGTTCGCGTCAGGACGCGACTGGGCCCGACTCGGCAACCTATACCTCCGGGACGGCGTCTGGAACGGTGAGCGCATTCTCCCAGCAGGTTACACCAGGTTTGTGAGCACGCTGGCGCCGGCATGGAAAGCCGACGACCGCCCGATCTACGGCGGCTTCTTCTGGATCAATGGAGATGGTGAGCTGCCGGTGCCACGAGACGCGTACTACATGGCGGGCGCCGGTGGCCAGACGACATTGATCATTCCGTCGCACGATCTCGTCGTCGTGCGGCTCGGTCACTACAAGGGGAGTGAAGCGGGTTCAAGCGGGTTCGACAGAGCGCTCTCGCTGCTCATGGAGGCAGTCCCGCGAAGAAAGGGGCTTCGCGAATCACAGCGGTCACGCCCGAGCCAGCGGCCCCGCCAGTAATCCGGCGAGCAGCGCGCCGACTATCGTCATCGATAGCCCCCAGATCAGCAGCTTCCGAAACAGGTCTCTCGCGGCAACCGGATCGACGACCGACGCCACGCAGAGCGCGCCGAGCGTGGACAACGGCGACACGTCCACAAGCGCGGAGCCGACGTTGATCGAGAGCGCGACGGCGAGCGGGTCACCTCCGCCCACCTGATTCACGAGACCGGGCACCATTGGGAGGAAGGCGGGAAGTACGACGCCTGACGTGCTGCTGTAGGTCGAGATGACTCCAGTCACGAAGGACATTACCGCATTGACCGTGGAGGGGCTGGCCACGCGCGCGATCAGCCTGGTGAACAGGTCCATCCCGCCCGTCGTCTCCATCACGCCGATAAGCATCGTCACGCCCGTCACCATGAAGATGATGTCGAGCGGAATGCGCGTGATGACATCGCCTTCGTCCGCGGCTCGGGCGAGTATGAGCAGCGTCCCCGCGGCAATCGCGGCGAGTCCGACGTTGACCCGCAAGACGATCGCGGCCAGCATCCACGCCGCGGTAACCCCGATTGTGAGCCAGTGCCTACGCTCGATTCGGGGAATGCTCACCTCGGTGGCTACCGTCCGTCCAGCGCGGAAGAGGCGAAGGCCGCCAAAGAGGAAGTAAGCCACGATTGCTACGAGCACGTGGGCGAGAAAGTTGGCGGCCCACACCTTCCACTCGTGACCGGGGAGTCCGATCCTCACCATCAGCCCATCCACCATCGCGCCGACGGCGCTGATGGGTGAGAGATTGCCGGCATTGGCGCCGGTACCGACCATGACCGCGCTGAGCAGGTTGGGGACGCCAGCCTGGGAACCCGTCGCCATGGCGATGGGAGCCACGAGCGCGACACTCGCGATTGCTCCCGGTCCGATGGTCGACAGGGCGCACGCGAGGACAAAGAAGACCAGGGGCAACAAGCCTGCATTTCCACGTACCAGCCTGGCCGCGC
>JBPCJT010000209.1:0-12329 GCA_051005015.1 Gemmatimonadaceae bacterium
CATAGATGTGCGGCATAGCCGGGCGCTCCGATGTCAGCCCAATTGCCCCAGGCCATGCACTGGAGCTTTCGGATCGTATGCAGCACGCGCTCCGGTATCGCGGGCCTGACGGTGGCCGAATGCATCACGATGAAAATCTGCTTCTGGTGCACCGCAGGTTATCGATACTCGATCTTTCCGAAGCGGGCTCTCAGCCCCTCTGGAACGAGGACGAAACGATCTGCGTCATCGCAAATGGCGAGATATACAACTTTCGCCATCTGCGACAGTTATTGGGACGACGTGGGCATCGCTTCAGGAGCCATAGCGATTCTGAAGTACTCGTCCATCTGTACGAGGATGGCGGAATCGATGGATGCTGCTCCGCCGCCGAAGGGATGTTTGCATTTGCGCTCTGGGACGCGCGCAGTCGCGACTTGTATCTCGTGCGGGACCGGCTTGGGATCAAGCCGTTGGTTATCGCCGAGCACGAAGCAGGACTGACGTTTGGTTCGACCCTTTCAGCAATACTCGCGGACGACGCGGTGTCGCGCGCTACCAGCGATGCGGCGCTGGCGGCAGTGCTCCGGTGGGGGTTCGTGCCGTCACCATGGTCCGGGCTCCAGGCGGCTCGGCGCGTGAGTCCTGGAAGCTGGCTGCGAGTGCGAAGCGGACGCGTGGTGGAGGAAAAACGCTGGTGGATGGACGTGCCAGCCGAAAATACCTGCACCGACGCCGAGGTCCGCATAGCCATCGAGGAAGCGGTGCGATCCCATCTCGTGTCCGACGTCCCCATTGGAGCTCTTCTGTCGGCCGGTATCGACTCCGGCATCGTGACTGCGTTGGCCGTGAAGCACTCGGAGCGAGACGGGATCGAGGCGTGGACTGCTAGCCATCGCGGTCATGCTGAGGACGAGTATGAAGGCGCCGCCATGATGGCTTCGCACCTGGGTATAGCTTTGCACGAGATACCAGTGGGAGGGTGCGGACTGACGGAATCGCGATTCGAAGCTATGGTCGCCGGATTGGATGAACCGCTGGCTGACACCAGTCTAGTCGGCCTGCATGCCCTGTTCGAAGCGATTGCACCCCAGCGGCGGGTAGTACTATCGGGCGATGGCAGCGACGAGCTGTTCGGTGGCTACGACTGGCACATCGGCATGCCGGCGGTGCCTTCATGGGCACGAGCTCACTGGTTTCGCGCGATGTCAACACGACTGGCGCCTTTGGCGGGATTGCCGGGCCGGATCGGCGTGCTGGGACAGGTTGCCACGCATGTAGGCCGACACCCCGCTTCGGTGTACCTCGACAAGTTCCGGCTACTCAGTGATGCTGAGCTCAGACTGCTGGGCATTGATTCGTCATCAGGTGATCCAATAGAGACAATGGCCGTCCAGGCATGGGAACTGTTTGCGGGTGCGGGCACGCTGGAGCAGATGCTCGCGGTGGATCGCGCAACGATGCTCGTCGATCAGATGCTGGCTAAAATCGACACCGCGTCGATGGCGCATTCCGTTGAATCACGAGTACCGTTTCTCGATACAGGAGTGCTGGCCGCTGCCAAGCGGTTACCAATCGCGCGAAAGAGAAGCGGGCCCGTAGGCAAGATGTCGTTGCGCGATTGGTACGCGGAGCTCGGCCCCCCAGCTCAGGCGGGTCGCCCCAAGACCGGCTTCAATTCGCCCCTGGATTCCTGGCTAAGCGGAGTTTCAGGCGACATGCTCCGGGAGTCGGGCCGTAGCGCGCTAGCGGCGCTCGGTGGCAAGCCTGCTTCCGCGGAATCTCCGACGGCGGTATTCGCCACAGCCGTTATAGGAGCATGGTCTGATCGAGCCAGGCAGTCGGTAACCGTTCCAGCATAGTCTACCCTTTAACGGACGAAATGCGAAATCTCATCACAGGAGGCGCCGGATTCATCGGTAGCCATCTCGCGGAGCATCTGCTCGATCATGGCGACGAAGTGATCGTGTGGGATAATCTCTCCACCGGTCGCATGTCGAATCTGGCCAAGTGTCTCGGCAGGGCCGGGTTCAGTTACGTTATCAGCGATATCACCCGGGATTCCGGCTTTGAGCAGGCCGTGGAGCGAGTGGATGTGGTCTACCACCTGGCGGCGGCTGTCGGCGTGCAACTGGTCGTCAACGATCCGGTCCGGACCATCAATACAAACATCATGGGCGCGGAGGTCACGCTCAGTGCAGCGGCCAAGTTCGGCAAGCGGATATTCGTCGCCTCCACCAGCGAAGTGTATGGAAAAGGTTCCAGGATTCCATTCTCGGAAGACGATGATGTGATTTACGGTCCGACAACCAAGCGGCGCTGGAACTACGCTATCTCCAAGGCCGTCGATGAGTTTTTACTTCTTGCTTACCACGAGTCTCACGGGCTTCCCGGCGTCGTCGGAAGGCTATTCAACACGGTGGGACCGCGTCAGGTGCCATTTTACGGAATGGTCATTCCGCGGTTCATTGAACAGGCCAGGAACGGAGCCGAACTGACCGTGTACGGAGATGGATCGCAGAGCCGGTGTTTCGGACACGTTCTGGATGTAGTTCCCGCGATCCACGATCTCGTGCATAACGACAAGGCGCTGGGGGAGGTAGTTAACCTCGGCTCCGATCAGGAGATCACGATTCTGGAGCTCGCCGAGCATATCCGCGAACGGCTTGGGTCATCGTCAGAAATTCGCTTCGTACCGTACGATATCGCGTTTCGGCCGGGCTTCGAGGACATGCAGCGCAGGGTGCCTGATATCGCAAAGGCGCGACGGCTTATCGGCTATGATCCACGGCGCACGCTCGACGATGTGATTGACGACATCATTGCGGATGAGAAGGCCTGATACGATCGTAACAGTGCTATCCGTTCCCGGTGGATGCAGCCTTCAATCCGCCCGACTAATTACGGATAGCGTGAGATAGGACCGGCCTGTGATTGATGTCTCTGTCGTTATTCCGGTGCACGATCGCGCGCATCTCATCAGACACACGTTGAACTCCGTCTCCGCCGACCGGCATCCAGGGGTACGGCTCGAAGTGATCGTGGTTGACGACGGCTCCTCAGATGGCGGAGCGGAGTTGGTGGCGCATGAGTATCCCCAGACACGGCTGTTCCGGCAGCAGCAGCGCGGCGCGCCGGCGGCGCGCAACCGGGGTCTGGCGGAAGCGCAGGGTGCCGCCTGCCTGTTCCTTGACTCCGACGATCTGATTGACCGGAACTTCTTCGCAACGCGGCTAGCGGCATTGGAGACGCATGCGGAAGCAGATGGAGCCTACGGACCGTGGGAGCATTTCGCTGGCTCGGGTGACTTTGAGGAGGAACTGGTAGTCCCCAGGCACGCGCCCTACCCCACGGTAGAAGCGGTGGATGACCGGTCGCATCTCGTACGATTGCTCGCGGGCTGGTATATACCTTCCCATGCTGTGCTCTGGCGCACGCAAGCGCTACGGCGAGTGTCCGGGCAGGATGAGACGCTGGTTGTAAACCAGGATGTCGATCTAATGTTTCGCATCCTTGCCAGTGGGCATGGCATAGTTGGCTGTCGCGGTGCGCGCGCACTTATCCGACAGCACAGCGGTTCCCGGGAAGGCGAGATTCAGGCGTCGAGGAGCAAGGTTGCGGACGCATACCTGTTACGCCGCCGCTTCGCGGACAGTCTGCGCCGCGAGAACGCGCTGGATCAGGACGTGCGAGATGCGCTGGCTCGGTACTGTTTCGATCGTTGGGCCGAGCTACGCTATGAGTTTCCTGAGGAAGCCGCGAAATTTCTCGCGCTATCGCGGGAGCTCGAGCCTGCGCTCCAACTGCACGGCCGTCTGCCTCTCAGGTTGCTGTCTCGCGCGCTCGGACCGGCGCGCGCACTCATGCTAAGACATTATATCCACAGGAGGTCACTCGTTGGAAAGACGGCGCATGATTAGCGAAAATTATCAGATTGATCGAACGCGAAATGCAGGATCGCGGGACTGGGCTCTCTTTTCGAAATCCTGAGCAATCATGTGTGGCATTCTCTGTCTGCTTCGCGATGCAACGTCGCCTGCGGTATCTACCTCGGCGCTTGTGACCGCGACCCACCGGGTCCGCCATCGTGGTCCGGACGACGAAGGTTATATGCTGTGGAATGAAGCTGGTCAGCCCCGCATTTTTGCCGGGCCAGACACGGCGGAAGCCACGCGCGATGCCCTTCGTCTGTCGGAAATTCCGGAGAGCGCCGAATGGCGGGTCGCGTTCGGCCACCGCAGGCCCTCGATTGTGGACCTGTCGCCGGCAGGGCATCAGCCGATGGTCCACGCCGCTACAGGATTGTGCGTGATCTACAACGGCGAGATATACAACCATGTAGAGCTGCGCGCGGAGCTGGAATCGCTCGGTCATGCCTTCCTGTCCCATAGCGATACCGAGGTTCTCCTCGCCGCCTGGGCAGAATGGGGACCCGGTTGCCTGGATCGCTTCAACGGGATGTTCGCGTTCGTGCTGCTCGACCCGCGAGGTAAGGGAACGCTACACGCCGTGCGCGATCGTTTCGGCGTTAAACCGCTGTACTGGTCACGCGTCGGAGAGTATCTCGCTTTCGCTTCCGAAATCAAACAGATCCGCGCACTTCCGGGATATTCTCAACGTCTCGACAAGGCAACTGCGCGGGACTACCTCGCAACCGGCCTGCTGGACTTCTCGCGCCACACGTTCGATGAAAATATTCAGCAGATTTTCGGTGGTGAGCGCGCCACGGTCCAGCTCAGCGACCCTGGTTCAGGGGTAAGAGTAGAGCCGTGGTACATACTCGAGCCGCGGCCATTCTCGGGTACATTGGCGGACGCGGCTGCTCAGTTTCGCGAGCTTCTATCAGACAGCATTCGCCCTCGGTTACGCGCAGACGTTCCGGTAGGATCGTGCTTGTCGGGTGGTCTCGATTCGTCGGCTATCGTCTGCCTGGCGCGGCGGTGTCTCGACGCGCAGGGGGAGCACCACGGCCAGATCACGGTGACATCCCGCTATAGCGAGGCACGGTATGACGAGTGGCAGTTTGCCAAACAGGTCGTAACCCAGACGGGCGCGACAGCGGTAGAGGTTTGGCCGACACTCGAACGCCTTCAAACGGAGCTGGATGCGCAGCTCTGGCACATGGACGAACCGTTCGGGTCCACGAGCCAGTTCAGTCAGTGGTGTGTATTTGCGGGCGCCGCTGACGCGGGGCTGAAGGTTATGCTCGACGGACAGGGCAGCGACGAGCAGCTCGCGGGCTACAGTGGCAACGACGGAGCGCTGTACGCCGGTCTTCTCCGCCGACGCGCATTGGTCGAGCTTTCGCGGGAGATTGCGGGATACCGAAAGCGTCATAACGCCCTGCCGATGGGGCAGCTCCTGTACGCATTGCGGAACGCAGTGCCAGCGGTCGACGGCATTCTCCCGAAGCGGCTGCGCACGGGGGACGATGGGCCCGCATGGCTAAGACTCGAGGGGCCGTCGCACATCACCACCCAATGGCCGCGCGATCTGAACGATAGCTTGAGATATCAAACTCTGTTGGGATCGCTGCCGGTGTTGCTTCGGTATGAAGATCGGAATTCAATGGCACGATCCATTGAATCCCGGGTGCCATTTCTCGACTATCGGCTTGTGGAGTTTCTTGCCGGACTTCCAGACACCCTCAAGCTGCGACGCGGCGAGACCAAAGTGGTGCTTCGAGAAGGATTGCGTGGTGTCGTGCCTGAGGCAATTCTGCAACGGCGCGACAAGATGGGCTTTGTGAGTCCGGAGGAAATATGGCTCAAACAGACCGCGACCGGCTGGTTCGAGAGTATGATCGATGCCGCCACTGAAATGACACCGGAGTTCTATGACGCCGCCGGCGTGCGAGCCATGTCGCGTGACATGATAGCCGGAAGGATACCGTTTAGCTTTCAGCCTTGGCGAATTCTCTGTATGGGCCGGTGGATGGCCACCGATCTGGCCGCGCCCGATGGGATCGAGAATCGCTCGCCATTGTATGCCGAGCGGTAATGTCACTTCTTCGGTCGGAGCATATCGCGCAGATCAGACCGGCAGGGCGATGGCGGTTTGAACCAATCTCAATGGACTCCTGTTAGCGCCTCCGACGCAATGCCAGCGCCGGCGCGCGCCGGTATCCTCCGCGAAGTCGTCATTGCCGCCGCCGTGAGCGGCATCGCGATTCTTTTCCTCTACCGCCCGTGGATCACCACTCCTTTCGGGATCCGCGACTGGTCCGCAATGTTGCTGATTTTCGAGCGCGAGAGCACGTTTTGGACGCGCTTTACCGAACTCAACCGTTCTTATAGTGTCGAGGCACGCATAATTCCCATTGCACCGCTTTGGCAGGCCTTCAGCTGGTCCCTCTTCGGATCCAACAGTGTCGGTTGGCAGTGGTCGCGCGTGTGTATGCTGCTCGCCATTGCGGTACTGGCGTACGTAGTGATGCGACGTTTTCGTACCAGTCTGATGGGAGCCGCGCTAGGCGCTTCGCTCTTCATTCTCTCGGGAGCTGCATCCTCCACCTTCCAGCTGCAGCAAGTGATGGAGCCGCTGGGAATAACGCTGGTGCTGGTGGCAACGCTCATCGCGCTACGCTACCACGGTGTACGCAATCCGATGGCAACTGCCGCCGGTCTTGCCGTCTTGCTGTCACTATCAGTGTTGGTGAAGGAGACTTTCCTTGCCTGCATTCCGTTCGTAGTTCTGGTGGCACTATGCCGGCGGCCCGATGACACTTTCGCCGTTCCTCACATGGACCGCCGAGCAGTGATTCTGTTATCGGTTCTGGCAACCGTGATTTCGCTCGTCAATCTGGTGCCGTTGCTAATGCTCCGAGCGCAGACCTCCGAGCTCACATATGCCGGCAAGTACACTCTTGCCTTGATTACTCCTGCAGGTATTAACAATACTTTGCGGGCGATGTTTCTCCCGGTTACTCGCGTTCTGCTCTTTCCAGCGAACGTCGCCTTCCTTGCCCTTCTCGTAGCGGGGTCGGTCGCGGCTATGTGGACGCCGCGCGTTAGCCGACCATCATTCCTCGTGCCGGCGCTGGCGCTCACGCTCTCCCTGTCAGGTGTGATCATATACGCGCCTTGGGCGGCTTTCCCCGGGTATTACGCGCATGCGTTCATGTTGGGGTCCGGGCTTCTTGTCGCATGGTCTGTAACGGCGCTCGAGGGTACAGGACTGAGCGTGGCGAGATGGGGAGCGTATGCGATGTGGCTTCCCGTCGTGCTCTGGGGCGGCGTGGCAGCGCGTAATAGCGTGGAAACGTACCATGCCGCTCGTGTGGCCGAGGTAGATGCGGTGCGTCTGCTGCCAACGCTACGAGAAGCTCCCGAGATCATTGTAGCGGTGCCAACGGTCGGCAAGGTGGGGGTATTGCTGCGCGATTACGCGCTTGCGCTCGGAGAGCGCCAAGCGCTGCTGCCGCTTCGTGATGCCACGTGTGCGGAGGCCGTTGACAGTCTCCGGCGCGATTCGCGCTCCGTGGTGCTGCTGCTACCGGACATCACGTGCGATCCAGCGCTGTTTCCCGGCGCACCTGTGCGCACGCCTGGCAGGCAGTATCGAACTCGTGAATGGCGAATGCTACGCGAACGCGAAGACTCTATGCAGGCCATGGTTTGGCGCCCGCGCACTTCGTGACAGGGGGCGCGCGCGTTCACTACAGCGCTTTGCGCGCCAACCCCGGAATTCTCTCGAGCGCAAAGCGCTTCGGCGAATGATGTCAAGCAAATTGCCCGATCGCTTTCGTCTCGTCCTCGTTGGTTGCGGACGGATTGCGGAACGTCATATCGACACCGTGGCTGCTCATCCCATGCTGGAGCTAGTTGCGGTATGCGACGGTATAGGCGAGCGCGCCCGGGTAGTTGGCGATCGGTTGGGAGTGCCGGCATTCACGAGTTACGCCGCGATGCTGGCCGAGACGAGCGCCGACGCCGCCGTGATCTGCACGCCAAGCGGCTTACATCCGAAACATGGGGTCATGGCTGCCGAGCGTGGACTACACGTGATCTGCGAAAAACCGATGGCAACGCGTTTGGAAGAGGCGGATGCGCTCGTGCGCGCCTGCGATGCGGCAGGTGTTCATCTTTTCGTGGTCAAGCAGAACCGTCTGAATCCTGGTGTCCAGCTCCTGAAGCGGGCGATCGACAAGGGAAGATTTGGACGACTGTATCTCGCCAATACCACCATTCGCTGGAATCGGCCGCAGTCGTATTACGACATGGCTCCCTGGCGGGGAACCTGGGAATTTGACGGCGGTGCGTTCATGAACCAGGCGAGTCACTACGTCGACATGATCCAGTGGCTCATGGGCCCGGTTGATTCCGTGAGCGCAAAAACGGCGACGCTCGCGCGGCGCATAGAGTCGGAGGATAGCGGAGTTGCCATTCTGCGTTTTCGGAATGGTGCGCTCGGAACGATTGAAGTTACCATGCTGGCATTTCCACAGAACCTCGAGGGTTCCATCACTGTGCTGGGGGAGAAGGGCAGCGTAAAGGTCGGAGGAACGGCGCTAAACCGCATCGAACACTGGGAGTTCGCGGAGTCGGACGATGATGATCGTGAGGCGGAGGCACAACGTCTGGCGGCCGACCCGCTTTCTGTATATGGGTCCGGCCACAGAGCGTACTACGACAACGTCGTCAAGGTACTGCGTGGAGAAGCGGCGGCTGGCACGGATGGGCGGGAGGGGCGGAAGTCGCTAGAGCTCATTCTGGGAATTTACGAATCCGCGCGCACTGGCCGCGAAGTTTCTCTACCTCTGCGCAGCTTCTCCAGGACAGAGCAGCCCGCGTGAGCGAAATGCGCGAAATGCCCGGCGGCTTTCTTGTTCACCAGTCGAGCTACGTGGATGAGGATGTAAAGGTGGGAGCTGGAACGCGCATCTGGCACTTTTGCCACCTGAACAGCGGGGCGGTGATAGGCGAGCGGTGCAGCCTTGGGCAGAACGTGGTGGTAATGCGTGGAGTACGGCTCGGAAACAATGTAAAGGTGCAGAATAACGTCAGCATTTACGAAGGGGTGGAGTGCGAGGATGACGTATTCCTCGGACCTTCGGCCGTGTTCACTAACGTGGTAAACCCGCGAAGTCATGTATCGAGGAAGAGTGAGTACCGGCCCACTATAATCCGTAGGGGTGCCTCAATTGGTGCCAACGCCACCATCGTCTGCGGGTACACTCTTGGCGAGTACTGTTTCGTCGCCGCTGGAGCAGTCGTAACCAGGAATCTGCCTTCGTATGCGCTGGCGGCGGGCGTTCCAGCACGAGTAATCGGCTGGATGTGCAAGTGTGGCGAGCGACTTGCTCTCTCGGCCAGTCTCCCTGAATACGGTAGTGCTACCTGTGCTGCTTGCGGTGAAGCGTATTCCGTTGTGGACGACGAATTGCTGCCGGTTTCCAGCGATCGGTGAGCTCATGACGGCGCGACGCCACGTCGCTGCACGGGGAGCAGCGCGGTAGACCATGTGCGGAATCGCTGGTCTCCTCACCGCTGGCTGGACTCATGCCTCATCAGCCGAGCGCGCCGCAACGATGTCCGCTACGCTCGCTCATCGCGGCCCGGACGCTCGCGGTGTTTGGGCGGAGGGTCCAGTGGCTCTGGGTCATCGCAGGCTCAGCATCATCGATCTCAGCGACGCTGGCTGTCAGCCCATGCACTACGCGGATGGACGGCTGGTTCTGGTCTACAACGGCGAGATATACAACTACCGTGAATTGCGGCATGAGCTCGAGGGGCACGGTCGCCGCTTTCGCACCGGTACCGATTCGGAGGTCGTACTGGCTGCTTATGCCGAGTGGGGAGTGAAGGCGCTCGACCGGTTCAATGGAATGTGGGCGCTGGTCATTTGGGACCGCGAGCGGCGGGAGCTCTTTGCCGCACGGGACAGGGCGGGGAAGAAGCCGTTCTATTATGCACTTGATAGCGAGCAAACCTTGTACTTCGGCAGCGAGGTACGCGCCTTACGGGCCGTAGGACTGCGCTTTGGCTTGAACCCGCAGGCCGCGTTCGATTTCCTCACGCAGGGCACTTATGGCCACCTGGAAGGTGAAGGGTTCTTCGCCGGTCTGCACGAGCTTCCGCCGGCACACTACTTCATCGTACAGCCGGGGAAAACACCGATACCGCGAAGGTACTGGGACATACCTGTGGTACGGGAGCGCGATCGAATTCCCTATGACTCCAGCTTCCGTAAGCAGTTCCGCGAGCTCCTCACTGATGCGGTGGCACTCAGACTCCGATCCGACGTGCCGGTGGGAGCGACGCTTTCCGGAGGATTGGACAGCTCCACTCTCGCCCTATGCATCGACGATGTAACCGGCGGAGCTCCTTTGCACCTTTTCACCAGCCTTTATCCCGGCGCCAGTTACGACGAGACCCCCTATTTTGATGCGGTCGTCCAGCGACTCCGCAGCCCCATTGTCCATCGCACGGTGCCTCCTGACGACGGTTGGAAGGAGCGTCTCCTCACAGTGCTGGACCATCAGGAGGAGCCATTCGGGGATACGTCGATCTTTGCCCATTACCATCTCATGGCGGCGGCGCGTGCGGCTGGCGTGCCGGTCGTGCTTTCTGGACAGGGAGGCGACGAGCTGCTTATGGGTTACCCGGGAATGGTTACCGCATATCTGGGGCATTTGGTCGGCAGCGGCCAGCTGCCGAGCGCGGTTCGGGAGATCGGCGCATGGTCTACTGCGCTGGGGAGTTCGCGTGCATCGGTGCTGCGCTCGCTCCTCCTGCACACGCTGCCGCTTCGTCTGCGAGATACCGTCAGGGCACGCGCACTGGCGGCCGTCGCGCGACGCGTGACCGACGAACTGCTCGAGCGCGTCACGCTTCGCCGCTTCGCCGATGAGCGTGGCCGGACATCCTTCGACAGCTATATCGTGCAGGTCTTCAAGCGGTTCGCCATTCCACACCTCACGCATTACGACGACCGTAACGGGATGGCGTTCGCCGTCGAGGGTCGCATGCCCTTCCTCGATTACAGACTGGTGGAGCTGATGTTCTCAGTGAGTTACGACGCGCTATACCACGTCGGTGTGAGTAAGCGGGTACTCCGCGAGGCGTTCGCGGACCGGCTTCCCGACCTGGTGCGGTTGCGCCGCGACAAGATCGGGTTTTACACGCCGCTCGCTTCGTGGCTGGGAGGAATAAAGGAATGGATTATGGAGGTTATGGAGCCGGAGCGCGTACGGGCCGCGGGCATTCTCGATCCGGTTCGCTACAGCCGGCGGTTCAAGGATTTTTGCCGGGGGGACCATTCCGCGGAGCTCGAAGTGTGGAGAGGGTTCATCTTCCATCTCTGGGTATCCCGATTCGATGTCGCTCCCCTTGGAGTGGGTGTGCATCTGGCTCCGCCGTCGCGCAGCAGGAATGGCTCCCCCCTGGCCGTAATCGAGGCCAGCGCGTGACGAACGGTGTAGCGCTCCTGTGTCATCCGTATCACCGCGGTGGAGTAACTCAGTGGATGATCCAGGCCGGAGCGGAGTGGCGCCGGCGAGGGCACCAGGTGTGGTTCGTCACCGTGCGCCCCAAGGGACAGTTCCGGAGTGGCGGCAACCGTCCGGCGATGGCGGATCTCCTTGACCAGCTGCCCACACCGGAGCGTCCAGCGATCGCGGCTCGCGACGCAGGGAGCGAGTTTGAATACGGCACCGAGGCTTATCGCGCCGGTGTTTACGCTCAGCTTTTGCGCGCCTCTGTTCCCGCAGGAATACCGGTCATCGTATCCGACGACCGTGCCGTTTGGCGCGGTGGCGCTGCTCTGGCTACGCGCAATCCGCTAATAGGTGTTCTCCACAGCGATGACGCGCCGTATTACGAGCTCGCGCGGAGATACGGTCATGTTACGGCGACTCTGGTATGTGTGTCGCGCAGGGTTGAGTCAGAAGCACGGCGGCAGGTTCCTTCGTTGTCGGATCGGCTCGCGGTTATCCCGTGCGGCATTCCTATGTCCCGGCCCAATCACAGGAGCGCACCCTTAACCGATCGCCTGCGACTTATCTGGGCCGGCAGAATAGAGCAGCACCAGAAGCGTGTGCTCGACATCCCCAGGATCGCCGCCGGGCTGCGCGCACAGGGATTGCCATTCCACTGGGACATCATTGGCGACGGGCCCGAGAGACAGGCATTACAAGACGCAGTGAAGGCGTCGGGTCTGGATGACCATGTTCGGATGCTTGGGTGGCGGCCCAGCGAGGAGGTCAGGGAGCTGGCCGCACGCGCGGATGTGCTCGTTCTCCCTTCCAACTTCGAGGGAATGCCTATGGTATTGATGGAGGTTATGGCGGAAGGGTGCGCGGCGGTGGCGAGCAGGGTGAGTGGAGTGGAGGACTACGAATCTCACGCCTT